>NZ_JACHLZ010000001.1:3099557-3449336 GCF_014204755.1 Brachybacterium aquaticum | reverse complement strand
TCCCCATCGTCCCCCCCCCTCAGGATCCCCTACCTTCGTCCACCCCGCGTCCGCCGTCAAACCGGTCTCGAACCAGCTCTCATGTGCTCCGCACCGCGGGCGCACCGCCCGTCGGCGGGGCCCGGACAAACTTGTGCGCGCTCACGGTCGACGCCAGACCCGGCATCGACCGTGAGCGCGCACGACTCAGGCAGGGAGAGGCGGGGCCGCCCGGCCCCGTCGGCCGTCGGACCTCCAACCGCCAGACACCGTCGGCCGCCGGACCTCCAACCGCCCGGCCCCGTCGGCCGTCAGCCCTCCGCGTCCACCGCGGGGATCGCGCCGGTCGTCGTGCCCTCGCGCACCGAGCCCTCGCGCACCGCCTCGTCCTCGTCGGGGTCCACCCCTGCCGCGAACTGGGACCAGTACAGCCGGTGGTAGGCGCCGCCCGCCTCGAGCAGCTGCTCGTGCGAGCCCTGCTCGACGATGTCGCCGTGCTCCATCACGAGGATGACGTCGGCGTCGCGGATGGTGGAGAGGCGGTGCGCGATGACGAAGCTGGTGCGGTCGGTGCGCAGCGCCGCCATCGCGTGCTGGACGAGCACCTCGGTGCGGGTGTCCACCGAGGAGGTGGCCTCGTCGAGGATGAGCAGGGCGGGATCGGCGAGGAAGGCGCGGGCGATGGTGATGAGCTGGCGCTCACCGGCGGAGACGTTCGCGCCCTCGTCCTCGATGACGGTGTCGTAGCCGTCGGGGAGGGTGTGCACGAAGCGGTCCACGAAGGTGGCGCGCGCGGCGGCGACCACCTCCTCGTCGGTCGCGTCGAGGCGGCCGTAGCGGATGTTCTCGCGGATGGTGCCGCCGAACAGCACCGCGTCCTGGAGCACCATGCCCACCTGGGAGCGGACGGCCCCGCGATCGAGCGCGCGGATGTCCACGCCGTCCAGGCGGATCTGCCCGGCATCGATCTCGTAGAAGCGCATCACGAGGTTCACGAGGGTGGTCTTCCCGGCGCCCGTCGGGCCGACGATCGCGACCGTCTGCCCCGGCTCGGCGACCAGGGACAGGTCGCTGATCAGCGGCTTCTCCGGGGTGTAGGAGAAGGCGACGTGGTCGAACTCGACCCGGCCGCGGGTGGGGGCGGTGAGCTCGGCGCGCTCGATCCGGCGCTCGCGCAACTCCCCGTCGGCCGCGACCTCGCGGGCGGTGATCTCGCCGTCGGGCTGCTGCTCCTCGGCGTCCAGCAGCTCGAAGATCCGCTCGGCGGAGGCGACGCCGGAGATGAGCATGTTCGCCATGCCGGCGACCTCGCCGAGCGGCGCGTTGAACTCGCGCGAGTACTGGATGAAGGCGGTGACCTGGCCGAGCGACATCTGTCCGCTCGCGATGCGCAGTCCGCCCACCACGGCGATGCCGACGTAGCCGACGTAGGTCACCCACTGCATGATCGGCATGATCATTCCCGAGTAGAACTGGGCCTTGAACGAGGCCTCCCACAGCTCCTCGTTGCGCTCGTCGAACTGCTCGCGCATCGAGTCCTGGCGGTCGAAGACGGTGACCAGGTCGTGGCCGGTGAAGGACTCCTCGACGTGGCCGTTCAGGCGGCCGGTGTTGCGCCACTGGGCGGTGAACAGCTTCTGGGACTTGGTGCCGATGATGCCGATGACCACGGCGGACAGCGGCAGGGCGATCATCGCGATGAGGGCGAGCTGCCAGGACAGCCAGAACATCATCACGGTGATGCCCACGATGGTGAGGACCGCGTAGATGAGCGAGGCGAAGGCCTGCTGGAGCGCGGTCTGGACGTTGTCGACGTCGTTGGTGGTGCGTGAGAGCAGGTCGCCGCGCTGGCGGGTGTCGAAGTACGACAGCGGCAGGCGGTTGACCTTCGCCTCGATCCGCTCGCGGAGCCGGTAGACGATCCGCATGACGACGTCGTTGAGGATCCAGCCCTGGATCCAGTCGAACAGCGAGGCAACGAGGTAGACGCCGAGGACCAGCAGCAGCAGCCGGCCGAGCGCACCGAAGTCCACGCCGTCGCCGAGGAAGCCGTCGAAGATGACGTCCATCGCGTCGCCGAGCAGCAGCGGCGCCCACACGCTGAGGACGGTGGAGGCGATGCCGAAGGCGAGCACGATGGCGAGGGCGAGCTTGTGGTCGCCGAACGTCCTGAACAGCCGGAGTGCGGAGGGCCAGAAGGCCTTCGCCTTCCGCGGTGCGGACTCGCCCCACTCGCTGGTCATCGAGTCTTGCATCTCGAGGATCTCGGCGTCGGTGAGCTCGGCGCCGGTGGTCGTCGCCGGCGCGCTCTTCTTCTCGCGCTTCTTCTCCGCGCTCATGCCGGCTCCTCCGCGGTGATCTGGGAGTCGACGATCTCCCGGTAGGTCTCGCTGCTCGCGAGCAGCTCCTCGTGGGTGCCGCGGCCGACGATCCGACCCTCCTCCAGCACGAGGATCTGATCGGCCGACGTGATGGTGGAGATCCGCTGGGCGACGATGATGGTCGTCGCGCCGCGGGTGCGGGTGGCCAGTCCCTCGCGGACCTTGGCATCCGTGGTCACGTCCAGCGCCGAGAACGAGTCGTCGAAGACGTACACACGCGGCGCCGCGACGAGGGTGCGTGCGATGCACAGGCGCTGGCGCTGACCGCCGGAGACATTGGTGCCGCCCTGGGAGACGGAGGACTCGAGGCCGCGGGCGAGCTCCTCCCCCGTCCCGGTGGTGCGGTCCTTCACGAACTCGGTGCCCTGGGCGACGTCGAGCGCCTCCCACAGCTGCTCGTCGGTCGCCGACGGGTCGCCGAAGCGGAGGTTGTGGCCGATCGTGCCGGAGAAGAGGTACGGCTTCTGGGGCACGAGGCCGACGGTCGCGGAGATGGTGGCGCGGGACAGGTCCGTCACCGGCACCCCGTCCAGCAGCACCTGTCCGTCGGTCGCATCGTGCAGGCGCGGGATGAGGCTGACCAGCGTGGTCTTCCCCGCGCCGGTGGAGCCGATGATGGCGGTGGTGCGTCCGGCCTCGGCGGTGAAGGAGACCCGGTCGAGCACCGGCGACTCAGCGCCGGGGTAGGTGAAGGTGACGTCGCGGAACTCGACGCTCGCGCCGCCCTCTGTGTCGCTGACCTCGATGGGGGCGTCGGGCTCATGGAGGGTGGGGACCGTCTCGAGGACCTCGCCGATGCGGCGGGCGGAGATGATCGCGCGCGGGAACATCATGAACATGAAGGTGCCCATCATGACCGCCATAAGGATCTGCAGCAGGTACTGCATGAAGGCGGTCAGCGCGCCCACCTCGACGAGCCCCGTGTCCACGCGGTGACCGCCGAACCAGAGCACTGCGGCGGTGGCGAGGTGCAGGATCACGGTGATCAGCGGACCCATGAGGATGAACAGCCGGCCGATGTTCACCGAGGTGCGGGTCAGGGCGGCGTTCGCGTCGGTGAAGCGGGAGGTCTCGTGCTGCTCGCGCACGAAGGCGCGCACCACGCGGATGCCCATGATCTGCTCGCGCATCACGCCGTTGATGGCATCGATGTTGTCCTGCATCCGCTGGAACAGCGGCATGAGCCGGATGATCAGCAGCCCGACGATCAGGATCAGCACGGGCACGGACACCCACACGAGCCACGACAGCCCCGGGTCCTCCTGGATCGCCATGATGATGCCGCCGATGGACATGATCGGCACCATGACCATCATGTTCAGCGTCATCAGCACGAGCATCTGCACCTGCTGGACGTCGTTGGTGCCGCGGGTGATGAGCGTCGGCGCACCGAAGCGGCCCATCTCCTCGGTGGAGAAGCGGTCCACGCGCGTGTAGACGGAGCGGCGGATGTCGCGCCCGATCCCCATCGCGGTGCGGGCGCCGAACCAGACCGAGGTGATCGCCGTGATCACCTGGACCATCGCGACCAGCAGCATGATCCCGCCGACGCGCCAGATGTAGTCGGTGTCGCCGGTGGCCACGCCGTTGTCGATGATGTCGGCGTTGAGGCTGGGCAGGTACAGCGTCGCGAGCACGGTCGCGAGCTGGAGGACGATCACGGCGGCGACATGCGGCAGGTAGGGCCGGATGTGCTGCCTGATGAGGGTCCAGAGCATGGGGATCTCCCGGAGCAGGGTCGGGCGGCCCCGCCGACGGGGGTGGGCGGCCGGGGGGCAGAGCGAACAGCGGGAACTCGTCGGGGTGGGGTTACCCGTCGAAGCGTAGGAGCGTACGAGGACATATCCCGTCCTCGAAGGGGTGCTCCAGGTACCGCACGTCGGCCTGGGCCGAGGTGAGGCGGAACGGTGCCGGGGCGTCACGAGGGGAGATCGCGATGAAGCGTCCGGGCGGAGCGTGGCCCATCCTGCCCTGCCCGCCTGAGGGACGGCATCAGCTTTTCGTCGAGGGTGCAGGTTCCCTGCGCCACCTCGGCGGGGACTGCGGGAGCGCCCCGACAGGTGAGGCCTTCGTGAGCCGCCCCGACCGACGGGGGCTGCGGGAGCGCCCCGACAGGCGAGGTCTGCGGGGAGAAGTGGTCGGAAGGCGTGCAGGATTCCGGCAACTGCTCCCCGCCGGCAGCGGCCACCCCGTCGGACATGGCGAGAGACCGTGCCGCAGGCTCCGTTGGCAGGCGGCCCGGAGTGGCCTAGCGTGGGCAGCACCGAGGCGAGGAGCCCCTGCCATGACGCCAGAGCAGTCCGCGCTGGTCACGCGCGTGCGAGCCCTTCTGCCGGCGGACGCCGCCGTGCGCGAGGTGTCCATGTTCGGCGGACGCGCCCTCATGGTCGACGAGAGGATGCTGGTCAGCGCCGGGAAGGACGGATCGCTGCTGGTGCGCGTCGACGAGACCCAGCACGAGCAGCTGATGGAGCGCCCCGGCACCTCGCAGCCCACCATGGGAGAGGGACGATCGATGGGGCCCCGCTGGATCCTGGTCGCGCAGGAGGCGCTCACGGCCGACGGGGACCTGGCGTCCTGGATCGAGACGGCGCTCGAGCACCACCGCACTGCGGGCTGAGCCGGGGTACCGTCACGCGGTCGCGATCCCCGCGACTATCGGCAGCACCAGGGTCATCACCAGCGCGTTCAGCACCATCGCGGCGCTGGACCAGCCCCCGGAGACGGCCGAGTCCCCGAGCACGCGCGAGGTGCCGATGCCGTGCGCGGTCAATCCGATCGCGAAGCCGCGCGCCCGCTCGTCGGTCACCTTGATGAGGCTCAGCAGCGCCGGTCCGACCACCGCGCCGAGCACGCCGGAGATCAGAGTGAGCACCACGGCGAGCGGCACGGACGCGTGCAGCGACTCGGCGATGGAGAGGCCGACGGGGCTGGTCACCGAGCGCGGCAGGGCGGCGCGCAGGATGCCGTCGTCGGCCCCCAGCAGGCGCATCGCGCCGACGGTGACGGTCACGCTCACCGCGCCGGCGACCGCGAGCGTGAGGAGCACGGCGGGTGTGGAGCTCACCAGTGCTCGGCCGTGGCGCAGCAGCGGCAGGGCGAGGGCGACGGTCGCGGGTCCGAGCAGCGCGGTGAGCAGCGCGACCTGCTGGAGATAGAGGTCGTAGGGCATGCCGGTCAGCTCCAGCACCCCGGCGACCACGAGCACCGTGATCAGCACCGGCGAGGCGAGGCCGGGCCGGCCCAAGCGGTTGTACAGCCAGAACGCGCCGAGGTAGACGGTGAGGGTCAGGGCCAGGCCGAACACCGGCAGGGACGTCAGCGCGCTCATGCGGGAGCCTGCCCGGGAGCGGTCGGCCCGGCGGGGTCGCCGGGGGCAGCGGGTCCGCCGGGGGCAGCTGGTCCGTCGGGAGCAGCGGGTCCACCGGGGCCAGCGGGTCCGTCGGCCGACGGGCCCGCCCCGTTCCCCCGCCGCCGGTCCTGCCGGCGCAGCAGCGCCTGCAGCAGCCAGCCCGAGACCAGCAGCGCCGCGACGAAGGAGCCGACCACGGCGAGTGCGAGCGGCAGCGCGTTCTCGACGAGGGTGCGCAGCTCGAGGACGATCCCGACACCGGGCGGCACGAACAGCAGCTGCAGGTGCTGCAGGAGCGGGGTGGCGGCGGGCTCGGCAGCGCGGACCACCGGCCGGGTCCAGCGCACCACGCCCAGCACCACCAGCAGGAGCAGGCCGAGCACCACTCCGGGCACCGGCAGGCCCAGCAGCTCCGACGCGGCGGACCCGGCCAGCTGGGCGACCAGCAGGATCACCAGGCCCAGCAGCACGGGAGGCAGGGCGACGGCGCGGGACATGGAGCCCATGGTGCCAGGTCGGGGGCGCGCAGCGAGCGGGCTGTCCGGACGCTGTGTGCGGAGGGCGGTCGCCCACGCCGGTGCCGCCGGGGACACTGGGGACGTGACCGCTCCCCCGACCGCCGACCATCCGCCCGCCGTCCGTCCACCCGGCGCCCGTCCGCCCGCCGCCCTGGCCTTCCCGCTGTGCACCGCGCGCCTCGCCCTGCGCCCCTTCGAGATGGCCGACGTCGAGGCCGCGCATCGCGTCTACGGGGACCCGGAGGTGATGCGGTACGTCGCTCACGGCGAGCCGTGGTCCCGCACGGAGACGGAGCGGGCGCTGCAGGGCTACCGCGCCCACCAGGCCGCGCACGGCTACGCGTTCTGGGTGGTGATCGAGCGGGAGTCCGGTGAGCTGATCGGCGATGCCGGGCTCGAGCGCACCGCGCACGGGGTGGAGCTCGGCTATACCCTGGCCCGCAGCTGCTGGGGACGGGGCCTCGCGACCGAGGCGGCGCGTGCCGTGGTCGAGGCCGCGGTCGGGCCACTGGGACTGGTGCGCCCGCCAGCCGGGCTGGTGGCGCTGGTGGACCTGCGCCACCCCGCCTCCGCGGCAGTGCTCGAGAAGCTCGGCTTCGCCCTGGGGCCGACGGTGACCGCGTTCGGCCGCCCGCACCGCCGCTTCACCCTCCAGCGCTGAGGGCACCGGCCGGCGCACGGGGAGCACATGCTGGAATCCGCCACGCATTCCGACCACTTCTCCCCGCGGACCGGGCGCAGGGGCACACGGGGCGTCCGCTCCGCCCCCGCCCCCGCCGCCACATGCAGGGAACAGCAGTGCGCGCTCACGGTCGATGTCAGCGTGCACATCGACCGTGAGCGCGCACAGGTCACGCCTCAGG
This sequence comes from Brachybacterium aquaticum, assembly GCF_014204755.1. Classification (NCBI taxonomy): domain Bacteria; kingdom Bacillati; phylum Actinomycetota; class Actinomycetes; order Micrococcales; family Dermabacteraceae; genus Brachybacterium; species Brachybacterium aquaticum. The sequence goes on along the minus strand of NZ_JACHLZ010000001.1, from coordinate 3,442,243 downwards.
TCACGCCTGAGGGCGTCCCCTCACGGCATCCCGTCTCAGGACTTCCCGTCAGGTCACCCCCAGGGCATCACTCCGCCATGAAGATCCCGTTGCCCGGGCCCAGCGGCAGGTCGAAGAAGAAGAACACCGCGAGGATGACGGTCCACACGATCCAGAAGGGGACCACGAAGGGCAGCATGCGCGCCATCAGGGTGCCCAGGCCCGCGTCGGGCTGGTACCTCCGCAGCATGCCCAGCAGCACGATCATGTACGGGTTCATCGGGGTGATGACCTGGGTGGCGGAGTCACCCACGCGGAACGCGGCCTGCGTGAACGCAGGCTCGTAGCCGATGATCGCGAACATCGGCACGAACACCGCGGCCATGATCGCCCACATGCCCGAGCCCGAGATGATGAACAGGTTCAGGAAGCTGGCCAGCAGGATGAAGCCGAGGATGGCGCCGAAGCCGGTCAGGCCGATGCCCTCCAGCGCCGCGGCGCCGGTGACAGCGATCCAGGTGCCGATGCCGGACCAGTTGAACAGGGCGATGAAGTTGCCCAGGATGAAGGCCAGCACGATGAACGGCAGCATCTCCTTGAGCGCGGAGGTCATCATCGCCACCGCATCGCGGGTGTTGCGCAGGGTGCCCACCACGACGCCGTAGACCAGGCCGAGCACCATGAAGTACATGACCACGATGAACACGATCGAGGCGAGCAGCGGGGACTTGGGCAGGAAGCCGCCCTCCTCGTTGCGCCACGGGGACGCGCCCGGGAGCACGGCCAGCAGCACCACGATGGTCAGCAGCACCGCCGCGATGATGGTGGCGAGCAGCGCCTTGTTCTCCTTCGGGGAGAGGGCGGCGCGCATGTGCTCGGCGTCCTCGGCGGAGTCCTCGTGCTCCTCCTCGGTAGCGATCTCGTCGCGGGAGATGCCGTTGCGGATGATCCGCGGCTCGATGAACTTGTCGATGATGAAGCCGGCGACGAACCCGAGGATGATCGACGAGACGATGTTGAAGAACCAGTTCGACACCGGGTTCACGGCGGTGAAGTGGAAGCCGGGCAGGGCCTCCATCACCGAGGTGGTGATGCCGGCGAACAGGGCGTCCAGCGAGGTCGGGAAGATGTTGGTGGAGTAGCCCGCACCGGCGGCGGCGAAGCCGCCCAGCAGACCGGCCACGGGGTGGCGGCCGGCGGCCTTGAACACGAGCGCAGCCAGCGGCGGGATCACCACGAAGGCGGAGTCGGCCATGATCGAGGCGATGACGCCCACGAAGCCGACCACGTAGGGCAGCAGCGCGGCCGGGGAGGAGCCGAAGACCTTGCGCACGACGGCGGCGAGCAGGCCCGAGTACTGGGCGATGCCGATGCCGAGCAGGATCGGCATCACGGTGACCAGGGGCGGGAAGCCGATGTAGTTCGCGCCGAGGTTGGTGGTGAACCAGGTCAGGCCCTCACCGGTGAACAGGCCCTTGACCTGCGTGGCCTCCTCCGCGCCGGGCACGGTGACGACGACGCCCGCCCACTCCATGCCGGTGGAGACGATGCCGGTGATGAGGAACAGGACCAGGAACAGCATGAACGGTTCGGGCAGCTTGTTCCCGGCCCATTCGATCCAGTTCAGGATCTTGTCGGTGATGCTTGTCTTGGCCGGTGGCGCGGCGCTCGCAGCGGTCATGGGAGGAGCTCCAAATCGGAGGTCGGGGGCCGTGGCCCTGGTCGGGATGCGGTCCGTCCGGCGTGGGCCGGGCGGGGGTTTGGGATGGTCGGCCGACGGGGCCTGGCGGCCGGGTCGGTCCTGTCTGGTCGGGCGGCGGTCGGGGCGGGGCGCCCCTCCCCGTCGGCCGACGGGATCGGTCGGGGGATCAGTCGAAGAACGAAGGCACGTCGATCGCGCCGCCGAGCTCCTCGAACTCCGTAGCGACAGCGGCGGCGAGGTCGCGGTCGTGGAGGGTGTCGAGCACGGTCGCGGCGAGGCCGTAGGCCCCGTCGGCCGCCGCCTCGCGGGCGAGGTCGGAGGTGGCCCACTGCGCGAACTCGCGCGTGTGCAGCGCGACATCGGCCGGGGAGATGCCGATGACCGGGTGGATGCCGGGCACGCGGTAGCTGACGTTGCCGAAGTCGGTGGAGGCGGCGAGCGACGGCGAGACCACGCCGTAGGGCAGCGGGTCGCGTCCGCGGTGGCGCTGCGCCTCGACCCAGCGGCCGGTGAGCGCCTCGTTGGTGCGCACGGGCAGCGACGGCGGGTGCTGGTCCCAGCTGACGGTCACGCCGACGCCCGCCATCATCGCGGCGCCGCGGGCGACGTCCTCGACGCGGCGCGAGAGGTCCTTGAGGGTCTCGGGGCGCTGGGAGCGGACGTACAGGTCGAGCTTCGCGTAGTCGGGGACGACGCTCGCACGCTCCCCGCCCTCGCGGATCACCGCGTGGATGCGGTCGCTCGGCGGGGTCTGCTGGCGCATCAGGCCGATGCCCTGGTACATCAGGCTCGCGGCGTCCAGGGCGTTGCGGCCCATGAACGGCTGCGCGGAGGCGTGGGCGGTGTGGCCGTGATACTCGACGGTGAGGGTGCGCCGGCCGAGCCAGGCCTGATCGGCCAGGTCGTACCCACCGTAAGGATGGGCCATCACCGCGCCGTCGAGGCCGTCGAACGCGCCCTCGCGGGCCATGTACTCCTTGCCGGTGTGGCCCTCCTCGGCGGGGGTGCCGAGGAAGACGACACGGCCGGGCACGGCCGACGGGCCCTCGCTCGCGAGCCTCGCCAGAGCCAGGAAGGCTCCGAGGCCCATGACGGCGATGACGTTGTGGCCGCAGCCGTGGCCGACGCCGGGCAGGGCGTCGTACTCGGAGAGGATCGCGTAGGTGGGGGCGTCCTCGGCGTCGCCGCCCTCGCCGCGGATCTCGGCGTGGATTGCAGTGTCCAAGCCGTACGCGCCGACCGTCGCCTCGAAGCCGTGATCGCCCAGGACCTTCGCGATCGCGGCGGCGGAGCGATGCTCCTCGAAGGCGACCTCGGGGTGCTCGGCGAGGTCGAGCATGAGGTCGATCATGGTCTGGCCGTCCTCGGCGACGAGCGCCTCGAGCCGCTCGCGCAGGGCCGACGGGGCACCGTCGAAGGAGGAGCCCGGATGGACGGAGGTCCGCATCGCCAGCTCCCGCTCTTCGTCGAGCTGGTCGAGGTAGGCGGTAGAAACCTCGGTGTGCCGGGCGTCAGGATTCTGGGCGCCGTCGCGCCCCGACTGCTCAGAAGACATGCGTCTCACTGTAAGGGGGACCTTCGGCGGGCACCGGCACGTTCCGCCGTCTTGTCCGAGCCGTGACATGACGGTGACCGTCTCCGGCGTCATGTCCGGCCCGGCGGGCTCCCGCGCGACACGGGGTGCGCGGCGCCTACCCCTTGGTCACGATGTGCCTACAGTCCGGGCCGCGTCGTTCCACATGCCGGACGGGGCGGTACGATCCCCCACAGTGTTCCGCGGCGATCCCGCGCGCGCACCTCCTCATCGGGTCGCCCACCCCGCGACCCACCGGCCGACCCCGTCGGCCGTCCTCGGCCGTCACCCGTCGGCCCTCCGCGCACCGCCGCCCGGCGGTCGCACCGGCCGACCCCCGTCGGCCGACCTGGCCGATCCGTCGGCCGTCCCGCCGACGTCCCCGTCGGCACACCTTCCCCCGGGCCGCCACCGCTGTCGGCCCACATCCCGCGCCCATCCGGGCGCAGCTCTCCCGGAGGCTCATCGTGAGTGCAACGTCCCCCTCAGCCGGCGCCCATGCGCCGAGCGCCGATCGCGGGGCATTCCGCGGCCGCACCGCGTTCATCTTCGCGGCCATCGGCTCCGCCGTCGGCCTCGGCAACATCTGGCGCTTCCCGGCCGTGGCCTATGACAACGGCGGCGGCGCGTTCATCCTGCCGTACCTTGTCGCCCTGCTGACGGCCGGCATCCCCCTGCTCTTCCTCGACTACGCCATCGGCCACCGCTGGCGCGGGTCGGCCCCCGCCGCATGGCGCCGCTTCAAGCGCTGGACCGAGTTCATCGGCTGGTGGCAGGTGCTGATCACCCTGATCATCGCCTTGTACTACGCACTGATCCTCGCCTGGGCGCTGAACTACACCGTCTTTTCCCTCGACCAGCGCTGGGACTCCCACCCGAAGGGCGCAGCCGGCTTCTTCGGCGAGTACACGCAGGCTCTCGAAGGCGCTGACGTGGACATCTCCTTCGACTACGTCCCCACCGTGCTGATCTCCATGCTCATCGTGTGGGTCGCCGTGATCGTCGTGATGGCGCTCGGAGTGCAGAAGGGCATCGCAGGCGCGTCCACGATCTTCATCCCGCTGCTGGTGATCATGTTCGTGATCCTCGTGATCCGCTCGCTGTTCCTGCCCGGCGCGTTCGACGGCCTGGACGCCTTCTTCCGCCCGAACTGGGGCGCGCTGCTGAACCCGTCGGTGTGGATCGCGGCCTACGGCCAGATCTTCTTCTCGCTCTCGGTCGCCTTCGGCATCATGCTGACCTACTCGTCCTACCTGAAGAAGAAGACCGACCTCACCGGCTCCGGCCTGGTGGTGGGCTTCGCGAACTCGAGCTTCGAGATCCTCGCCGGCATCGGCGTGTTCTCGGCGCTGGGCTTCATGGCGCAGGCGCAGGGCGTGCGGGTCGACGAGGTCGTCTCCGCCGGCATCGGCCTGGCCTTCATCGCTTTCCCGACGATCATCTCCGAGGCCCCCGCCGGCGCCCTGATCGGCGTGCTGTTCTTCGGCTCGCTGATCCTCGCCGGCTTCACCTCGCTGATCTCCATCGTCGAGGTCGTCATCGCTGCGGTGCAGGACAAGTTCGGCCTGGGCCGCGTCTCCTCGACCCTGTGGGTGTGCGTCCCGATCGCGGTGGTCTCCACGGTGCTCTTCTCGACGACCATGGGTCTGCCGCTGCTGGACGTCATGGACAAGTGGGTCAACGAGTACGGCATCGTCGCGGCGGCGCTGGTCTCCTCGCTGATCGTCGCCTACGTGGTGCGCGGCATGCCGACCCTGCGCGATCACCTGAACTTCCGCGGCACCTTCCACATCGGCCGCTGGTGGTACGCGTGCGTGGCGATCATCGCCCCGCTCGTTCTCGCCTTCTCCCTCGTGGGCGGCACCATCCAGCTGGTCACTTCGGGGGAGACCTACTCGGGCTACCCGGTCTGGTTCAACTTCGTGTTCGGCTGGCTGATGGCGATCGGCCTGCTGGTCATCGCGATCGTGCTCTCCGCGATCCCGTGGCCGGCCGGCTCGAACCTGCACAAGTCCGACTCGGACGGCGACCCCATCGCCCCCGAGGTCGTCCCCGGCAAGGGCCTGGTGGTCCGCCCCGAGGCCACGACCCCGCACGAGCTGCGCTCCGCCGAGTTCTGAGGCGCGGGCGGGCCCGCCCGGAAAGCTCGACCGCGAGCGGCCGCCCCGCTCCCGCAGCTCGACGCAGTTCACCGACGCAGTTCACCGACGCAGTTCACCGAAGCCACCGACCGACTCCGCCGTCCGGCCCCGCGGCCGGGCACCCGTCCCCGAGGAGGGATCATGTCTGTCTCCGCCATCGTCATGATGTGCATCGCCATCGTCACCGTCTGGGGCGGCCTCGTCGCCGCCGTCATCAACCTCCGCAAGCACCCCGAGGCGCTCGACGACGAGGACTGAGCTCCCTGTCGTTGCGGTGAACGGAGCCCCGCGCGCGTACCGGGTGGTGCACGTGCGGGGCTCCTCCGTCAGCCGGGGCAGGGTGGGTGGTGCGTCGCTGGAGCGGTGCTCGAGCGACGCCTCAGGCACCGTGGCCCGGGGATAGCGACACCTCAAGCACCGTGGCCCTGCGGCGGTCGCTCCCACCGAGGGGACGGTGCTTGGCGCGTCGCCAAAACGCTGCCCAAGCGACGCCTCAGGCGTCGTGGCCCGGCGATAGCGACGCCTCAAGCACCCTGCCCCGGGGAAAGCGACACCTCAAGCACCCGGACCGCAGAGGGGCCGTCACCGCAGCGGCTCAGCCGAGGTCGAGGACCCGGCGGATCTCGGCGAAGGACTCGGGCACGACGGTGAACTCCGCGAAGCGCCCGCGCTGCTCGCGCACCAGGAGCCCGGCCTCGACGAGCTTCTTCAGGTGGTGGCTGACCGTGGGCTGGCTGATGCCGAGCGCGTCGGTGAGGTCGCCGGCTGTGACGGCCTCGCATCCCTGCACCGCGACATGGGAGAGCACGCGCAGGCGCGTGGGGTCGGCGAGGGCCTTGAGCATGGCGGCCAGGCGCTCGGCGTCGTCGGCCCCGAGCGGCCCCTCCCCCAGGGCGCAGCATGCAGGGGAGACGTCCTGCAGGGGAAGGATCGTGGTGGCAGCCATGCCCGCCATCGTACATTGACACCTATCGATACGTCCGCCTACGCTTCGTATCGACACTCGTCGATATGAAAGTCGCTCCCATGTCCCCTCACGGACCCTTCTCTGACGCGCAGGCCGCCCCGGCCGACGCCACCCCCGTGCCCACCCGTCGCGGCGGCGATCCCTCGCACGGTGGAACTCCCACGCTCCAGGGCAGCCCAGTACCCCACGGCAGCCCCACCTCAAAACACTCACCCGACGCCTCCGGGGTCATGTCCTCCATGTCGTTCCTCGACCGCTGGCTGCCGGTGTGGATCCTCGCCGCCATGGCGGTGGGTCTCCTGCTCGGCCGACTGGTCCCCGGGATCGGCGAGGCGCTCGGCGCGCTCGAGGTGGGCGGGGTGTCGGTGCCGATCGCGATCGGGCTGCTGGTGATGATGTATCCGGTGCTGGCCAAGGTCCGGTACGACGAGACGCACCGGATCACCGGGGACCGCCGCCTCATGGCGACCTCGCTGGTGCTGAACTGGCTCGTCGGCCCCGCACTGATGTTCGCGCTGGCCTGGGCGCTGCTGCCTGACCTGCCCGAGTTCCGCACGGGCCTGATCATCGTCGGCCTCGCCCGCTGCATCGCGATGGTGCTGATCTGGAACGACCTCGCCTGCGGCGACCGTGAGGCCGCGGCGGTGCTCGTCGCGATCAACTCGGTGTTCCAGGTCGTCGCCTTCGGGGCGCTCGGCTGGTTCTACCTGCAGGTGCTCCCCAGCTGGCTGGGCCTGCCCACCACGTCGGCCGAGTTCTCGATCGGCGCCATCGTGCTCAGCGTGCTGGTGTTCCTCGGCATCCCGCTGGTGGCCGGCTTCCTCACGCGCCTGCTCGGCGAGCGCCGGCTGGGACGCACGGCCTATGAGCAGAAGGTGCTGCCGAAGCTCGGCCCGTGGGCGCTGTACGGGCTGCTGTTCACGATCGTGCTGCTGTTCGCCCTGCAGGGGGACGCGATCCTCGCCGCTCCGCTCGACGTGGTCCGCATCGCCCTGCCGCTGCTGGTCTACTTCGTGGTGATGTTCGGACTTGCACTGCTCGCCTCGCGCGCGGTGGGTATGGACTACGCCCGCTCCACCACGGTCGCCTTCACCGCCTCCGGCAACAACTTCGAACTCGCGATCGCGGTCGCGATCGGCACCTTCGGCGCGACCTCCGGACAGGCGCTCGCCGGCACCGTCGGCCCCCTCATCGAGGTGCCCGTGCTGGTCGCGCTCGTCTACGTCGCCAAGGCGATCGGTCCGCGGCTGTTCCCGGGCGACCCGACGCTCCCTCCCGTCCCGGAGCGCCGCACGGTCTCCACCGCCTGACCACCGTCCTGCGTCGGCTCCGCCGCCCGACCGCCTCCACTCCCTGACCGCACCACCGCTCGACCTCAGACTCCCCCGCCCCGAAGGGACCTCCCATGTTCTCCGGCTCCGCCGCCCTCCCCCGCCCCTCCGTCCTGTTCGTGTGCGTCAAGAACGGCGGCAAGTCGCAGATGGCGGCCGCCCTCATGGAGCACCGTGCCGGTGGCACCGTCGAGGTGCACTCTGCCGGCACGAAGCCCGGCAGCGCCATCAACGCCCTGTCCGCCCAGGTCGTCGCCGAGGTGGGGGCCGACATGTCCGGCGGCACCCCCACCGCGATCGACCCCGCGCTGCTCGCCCACGTGGACCGCGTGGTGGCGCTCGGCGAGGAGGCGGTCGTCGAGCCGGTCCCCGGCATGCGCGGCCGCATCGAGACCTGGGTGACCGACGAGCCCTCCCTGCGCGGCATCGAGGGCGAGGAGCGGATGCGGCTGGTCCGCGACGACATCGACCGTCGGGTCGAGGGTCTGCTCGAGGAGCTGACGGGCGGGGCCGACGGGGACGGCGCGAGCGCCGCCACTGCCGCGTCGGCCGACGCGACCGGGGCGCCTGCCCCGTCGGGCGACGCGACCGAGGTGGCTGCCCCGTCGGCCGACGAATCCGCCGCGCCCGCCCCGTCGGCCGCGCCGCGCTCCCCCGTGGCGCCGACGGCAGACGAGGTCGAGCGCCCCTCGGTCCTGTTCGTCTGCGTGCACAACGCCGGCCGCTCGCAGATGGCTGCCGGCTACCTCGAGCACCTCTCCGGTGGACGCATCGAGGTGCGCTCGGCGGGGTCCGCGCCTGCGGAGGGTGTGAACCCGTCGGCCGTGGCGGCGATGGCGGAGGAGGGCATCGACATCAGCGCCCAGCGCCCGAAAATCCTCACGGACGACGCGGTGATCGCCTCGGACGTCGTGATCACGATGGGCTGCGGCGACGCGTGCCCGTTCCACCCCGGCAAGCGCTACGAGGACTGGGTCCTCGAGGACCCGGCCGGCAAGGGCGTGGAGGCGGTGCGGCCCATCCGGGACAAGATCCGCTCCCGCGTCGAAGCGCTCATCGCCGAGCTGCTGCCCGAGGGCGACTGACTGCGCACCAGGGTGCCTGGCGCGTCGCCATCCCGTGGTCACGGTGCCTGACACGTCGCTACGCCTCACCTGTAGCGACACACCAGGCACCCTGCCCCGGAGGACAGGGCACGGCGGCGCACCAGGGTGCCTGACGCGTCGCCATCCCGCGGTCACGGTGCCTGAGGCGTCGCTACGCCTCACCTGTAGCGACACACCAGGCACCCTGCCCCGGAGGACAGCGGCGCCTCATGTGCAGGCCGCGCCCCCGCTCAGCCCGCGAGCACTCCCCCGGCCCAGTAGGCGCCGACCACCAGCAGCACGGTCGCGGCGACGACCGCGACGTCCAGCGCGCTGATCCGCAGGTAGGCGAGGCGGAGGGCGCGGCCGGCAGGGTTCGAGGCGCCGTAGGTGAAGCCACGGGTCTCGAGCGCCTCGACGGTGGTGCGGATGTTCTTGGCGGTGTTGAGCATGATCGGGTAGAACGCAGTGACGGCGAGGCGGCACCACTGCCAGATCACCCTCCAGCCGAGCACGCCGCGGCGGATCACGGGGGCGTGGCGCAGACGCTGCCCTTCGAAGACGGTGACGTACTCGTCCACCAGAATCGGCAGCATGCGGTAGCCGTAGCTGACGCCGAAGGCGAGCAGCTCGGGGGCGCGGAACCACAGCAGCGCGTCGGAGAGCTTCTCGGGGTCCAGGGACACGAACGCCGCCATGGACGCCATGGACACGGCGCCGAGCTTGAGGTTCAGCTCGGCGAGGGCGACGAGGGTGTCGAGGTTGCCGCCGAAGAGGATCGACGCGATGAACAGACCGAGCACGTTGCCGAGCAGGCCGATGAGGAACAGGCCCAGCACCAGCGGCCCCACCCGGGCGAGGGCCACGGCGACGACGCCGATCGCGAAGAGCAGCGCGAGCACGGCGGTGTCGTGAGTGAGCCAGGGCGCGATCGCCATGACGAGGTACCAGGCCAGCACGGCGCGGGGGTCCATGCGGGAGAAGAGTCCGCCGCGGGTGGAGTAGGCGGTGCGCAGCAGCTCGAGGCGCACCCAGTCCACGCTGAGCACGTCATGGGTCTGGCGGGCCATCAGACAGCCTCCTCGGTCGCAGCGGTGGGAGCAGGCGCGGCAGGGCCCGCCGCCGAAGTCCCCGGACCCGCCGCGGGATCGGGCAGCCACGCCCGCATCTCCGCCGCGGTCAGCGGCAGCGAGTTCAGCCCCAGCTCGAGCGCGATGCGGGCGGCCTGCGGCGGGATGAGCCGGGCGCGCTCGGTGACCTCGGGGCGGGAGAAGAGCTCGCGCGGGGTGACGTCGGCGAGCACCCGCCCCTGGTCCAGCACGATCACGCGGGTCGCCCAGGTGGCCACGAGCTCCATGTCGTGCGTGGCGACGACGGCGCAGCGCACGGTGCGGGAGAGGGTGGCGAGCATGGCGGTGACGTCGTCGCGGGAGCGGATGTCCAGGCTCGAGGTCGGCTCGTCCAGCAGCAGCAGGGACGGCTGCATGGCCAGGCCGATGCCGAGGGTGGCGCGGCGCTGCTGGCCGCCGGAGAGGGTGCGGCCGTCGCGGTCGGCGAGCGCGGCGAGGCCCACCTGGTCCATGACCCGGTCCACGATCTGCTCGGTGTCTGCCACGCCCCGGTCGCGAGGGAACAGGGCGATGTCCTCGCGCACGGTGTCCTTGAGGAACATCTGCTGGGGGTGCTGGTAGAGGTAGGAGACGTGGTCGGCCATCCGCGCGGCGGAGCGGCTGCGCGTGTCGATCCCGTCCACGCGAACGGTCCCGGCACGGGGCACGATCAGGCCCGTGAGCAGGCGCATCAGGGTGGTCTTGCCGGCGCCGTTGGTGCCGACCAGTGCCACCCGCTCCCCCGCGTGCAGCTCGAGGGAGAGGTCGTCGAGAACTGTGGAGAGGCCGCCCGCGACGGAGCGGTAGCCGTGGCGGACGTGCTCGAGCGAGGCGATGACCTCGCCGCGGCCGACGGGGGCCGGCTCGGGCGCCGACCCCTCGGCGACCCGCGGTGCCGCGAGCACCACGTCCCGCAGCGCCTCCGCGGCCGAGGGGGCGTCCAGCGCCACCGGGTCGGCGCCGGCAGCGGCGCTGAGGGCGACGGCGTCCGGGGCGGGGACGCCGTGGGCGGCGAGGTCCTCGTGGCGGGCCATCGCCTCGGCGACGGGCAGGTGCCACACGGGGGCGCCGTCGGCCATGAGCACGACGCTGCGGGCGAACTCGGCGATGAACTCGGCGTGGTGCTCGATGGTGATCACGGTGATGCCGTGATCGCGGTTCAGGGCGCGCAGGCGCTGGTAGATCTCGCGGGCGCGGGCGGGGTCGAGCTCGGCGACGGGCTCGTCGACGACGATCACCTCGGGGCGCAGGGCGAGCACGGCAGCGAGGGCGACGAGGTGGGCCTGGCCGCCGGAGAGCTGCCAGACGAACTGGTCGCGCAGGTGGGAGATGCCCAGCTGCGCAAGGGCCTCCTCGGTGCGTTCCCGGTAGTCGGCGTGGCCGAAGTTCAAGGGGCCGAAGGCGACCTCGTCGCGGACCGTCGGCCGCACCAGCTGGTTCTGGAAGTCCTGGTAGACGTAGCCGACGCGGATGGAGAGCTCCGCGACGGACGAGTCCCAGGTGTCGACGCCGTCCACGTGCACGGAGCCGGCGAAGTCACCGTTCCAGTAGTGCGGGACGAGGCCGTTGAAGGTCTTGCACAGGGTGGTCTTGGCCGAGCCGTTACCCCCGACCACCGCCACGAAGTCGCCCCGCTCGATGGTGAGGTCGACGTTGCGCAGGGTGTCGCGGTCGGTGCCCGGGTAGCGGAAGGACAGGTCCTTCACCACGATGACGCTGTCGCGCGGCGCCTCGGCGGCGGGCGCCCCCCCAGTCGCGGGCACGGCCGACGCGGCGGGCGCCTCAGGCACCTCGGTCGCGACGGTCGCGGCAGGCGCGGCCGACGGGGCGGTGGTCGGGGGAACGGTCTGCACGGCGGGCTCCGGTCTCAGGCGTCGTCGCCGGTGCGGCGCGAGCTCTGCGAGACGCGGAACAGCAGGATCGCCACGCCCAGCACGAGGGCGATCGCGAGGACGGAGACGAGGATGAACCAGTCGCCGAACTGGACGATGAAGTCGGGCTCGAAGGCGCCGGCGGACAGGTCGAAGGCCTCGAGGAAGGCGAAGCCGAAGGACACCACCGCCAGCACGAGCGCGAAGGCGACGAACAGCGGGGTGTTCCTCGCCTGGCCGGGGATCGGCTCGCCGGGGACGCGCGGGCGCATACCCATGAGCGGCTCGATCTTGCCGTGCAGGGCGGGGATCAGCCACATGGCGGGGAGGGCGCCGAGCAGGATGCCGGACATGACCACGTCCACGCCGAGGCCGATCAGCTCGAGCGCGATCATCGACTGGGGCAGGCCCTCGACGAGCTCGGCGTCCTCGACGCCGATCCACACCTTGCCCAGGTCCACGACCATGGAGAGGATCTTGTCGACCAGGACCAGCACGATCGCGCCGAGGAAGATCTGCGTGCGGCTGCGGGGATTGCGGATGAGGGAGCCGGCGATGTAGACGGCGAGGAACATCTGCAGGTAGCCCTCGACCTCGGCGAGCCCGGAGAAGTCACCCATGAGCAGGTCCGTGAACACGATCTCGCCCAGCGGGGCGCCGAGCGCGGCCCAGAACGGGGAGAACAGCGCCGCGATGGTCAGCGGCACGAACACCATGTAGGACACGGAGATGTCGACGGGACCGATCGAGGGGTCGGGGATGATCTCGAGGATGATGTTCGACAGGCCGAACAGGGACATCGACAGCACGAAGATCATGAGCTTCTGCGAGGTGGACAGCTCCACCGAGCGCAGGCCGTCGACGCTGCCGCGGAGGGTGCCGCGGCGCTGGTCGGCGGCGGGCTCGACGGGGGCCGGCACGGAGGTGACAGAGGCAGTTCCGGACGGGGTGGTACCGGACGGGGCGGTGCCGGACTGGGCGGTGCCGGACTGGGCGGTGCCGGCGGGACGCTTGTCCTCGGCCGGTCGCGGGGGGATCTGGGTGGACATGAAGGGGCTCCTTCAGGGGCGGGTGCGGAGGGTCTCGTGCGGGCTGAGTCGGTGGGGCGGGGAAGGACTCGGTCGGTGCGGAGGGGTGGGCGGGTGACGGCGCCGGGGCCCGGCGCCGGGTTCAGGGGCGCGCCTCGGCCAGGCGCGCGGAGAGCAGGTCGATGAGGTCTTCCGGGGAGTCCAGGAGGTGGTAAGCCTCGCCGGCGACGAGCGCGGCCTCGAGGGTCTCGTCGGCGTCCTTCCCGCCGCGCAGCAGACAGACGGTGCCGATCCCGGCCGCGGTCGCGCCGACACCGTCGTTCAGTGCCTTGTCGCCGACGTAGACGACGTCCGCCGGGGCGGTGTCGAGCCCGGCGAGCGCAGCCTCGAAGATGGCGCCGCCGGGCTTGCGCACCCCGATCTCGTCGGAGTACGCGGAAGGGCCGAGGTCGCGGGCCACGCCGTAGCGGGCGAGGATCTCGCGCACCCCGCGGCCGGAGACGGTGTTGGAGACGATGCCGACGACGATCCCGTGCGCGCGGCACCACGCGATCAGCTCGAGCGCGCCCGGGCGCGGGGCGGGGACCGACTTCGCGCGGTGCAGGGCGAGCGACAGGCCGCGCGCCTCGAGGCTCAGCGCCGCGCGCAGCGGCTCGGGGAGGTCGCGGCCGACGAGGTCGCCCCACAGCACGGCGGGGTCGATCTCGTCGTGACGGTGGGCGGGGTCGTCGCTCGCGTCGCGCTCGCGCTTGCGGGCACGGTGGCGGTCCCAGCCGGCCGCGACCGCGGCGGAGGCGGTCTCCAGGTCGACCGGGTGGCCCATCCGCTCCGAGAGCTCCACGATCAGCGCGCCGACCTCGCCGTCGCGGTGCGGGTTCGGGGTGGAGAGGGTGATCACGCCGCCGTGGTCGAGCAGCACGGCCGGCCGGCCGCGGCGCGCCGACGGAGCCGATGACACGCCTGCCTCGGAGGCGGCCTGCGCGACGTCCGTCCGCGGGGTCGCGCCCTGCGCCTCGGCGACCTCTGCCGCGGCGGAGCCGTCGGCGGCCCACACATCGGCGGCAGCCCCGTCGGCCGCGCGCGCGAGCGCCCCGCGCAGGGCCGCTACCAGGCCCTCGGGGGTGTCGAGCACGAGGTCGGGGACCTCGGCGACGGGGAACGGCGGGTGGTCGGTGCGGCGGTCGCGGGTGATCACCACGGCGCCGACGCCCGCGCGGCGTCCGGCGGCGACGTCGCGGTCCAAGGTGTCGCCGACGTACCAGGCGTCCGCGGGGGCGATGCCGAGGGCCTCGACCGCGAGGCGCAGCATGCCGGGATGAGGCTTGCGGATCCCGACCTCGTCGGAGTAGATCTGCACGCCGAAGCACCGGTCCAGGCCCAGGTCGGCGAGGATCCGGCGGTGGGCGCGACCGGAGTGGGCGTTGGAGACGATGCCGAGCGGGATGCCGCGGGTCGAGCACTCGGTGAGCAGCTCGGCGATGCCGGGGCGCTGGTGGTGCTCGGCGACGAGGACGGCCATGGTGGCCAGCAGGTCCTCGGCCTCGAGGGTGAGGGCGGCGCGCACGGCGGCGGGCAGGTCGGCGAGGAGGAAGTCGCCGACGATCTCCGCCGGGGCGAGCTCGCGCGGCTCGAGCCGGCGCGACGCGGCGTTCTTCCACAGCGACAGGGCGGTCCGGCCGGCGCGCAGGGACTCCTCGACCAGGGCGGGATCGAGCGGGACCTCGAGCGCGGCGGCGCGGTCCACGACGTCTTCGGCGAGCTCGCGCGCCCAGGTGAGGCGCGCGACGGTGGTGACCACGACGCCGCCGAAGTCGAGCAGGAGGGCCGACGGGGCCGGGAGCCGGGAGGCGTCGGCCGACGAGTCGTCATCCGCATGGGCGTCGGCCGACGGGGCGTCGAGGCCGACCTCCGGCAGGGTGGCGGCGGGCTCGAGGGAGCGGGGAGCGGGGGTCACGTCCTCGACGCTAGGCCGGTCCGGCAGGCGTGCCATGAACGGAGGATGAACCGGTTGCCACGCCTTCGGGTCAGGGACTGAAAGTCTTCAGAAGTGCCGGTCACAGTGCAGGAATCGCCTGGTAGACCGGTGAGGTGTCCACCACTGCGCCCCGCCCCACGCTCGCCGAGGTGGCACGTTCCGCGGGGGTGTCGTCGGCCGCGGCGTCGATGGCGCTGAACGACCGCCCAGGCATCGCGCCGGCGACCCGGGCCCGCGTGCTCGAGGCCGCGCGAATGCTCGGGTACCGGCGCCGCCGCAGCGCGGCCTCCCTGTTCGGGGTGCTGCCCACGGACCTCGGGAACCCTTACCACACCGATGTCATCGCGGGCATCGAGGCGACCGCGGAGGGGCTCGGCGCCGGGGTGGTGATCGCCCACGGCCGCCGCGACAGTGCGCACCTGGAGCGGCAGCTGGCGCGCCTGCTGGACCTCGAGGTGGACGGGATCATCGCCGTGACCACGTGGCTGCCGCCCGCGGCGCTCGAGCGGGCCGGCCGCATCGTGCCGGTGACGGTGATCGGGCGGATGCAGGATCCGGTGCCGGGTACGGACGCGGTGATCACGGACGACACCGTCGGGGCGGCGCTCGCGGTGCGCCACCTCGTCGAGGCCGGGCACCGCCGCCTCGCGCACGTGACCTTGTCCAGCCGTCCCGGTCCGGCCGTGCGGCGCACAGGCTTCCTCGCGGAGGCGCGGAGGCTCGGGCTGGAGGACGGGGTCGAGGTGATCGGCCCGGACTCGGCCGACGCCGGGATCGACATGCTCCTGCGCGGCCTGCGGCGCGGCGACCCTGGCGCGCCGACCGCGGTGTTCGCCGCCAACGACATCGCCGCGGTGCGGGTGCTGCACCGCGCGGCGGATCTGGGCGTCGCCGTGCCGGGGCAGCTGAGCGTGGTCGGCTACGACTCCTCGGCGGTCGCACTCACCGTGCGCCCGCACCTGACCAGCGTGAACCAGCCCCGCCAAGAGATGGGGCGGATCGCGGCGCGGATGGTGCAGGAGCGCAGGGAGGGGCGGGTGACGGACTCGCGCAGCATCGCGGAGCCGGTGCTGCGGGTGCGGGACTCCACGGGCCCGGGACCGGCACGGGCGGCGCGCTCGGTAGACGCCTCGGGCGAGGACTCGGGAGACCCCTCGGGCGAGGGAGTGTGACCTGCGTCCGCTCGGTTCGCGCGGACCTGGCCTCTCAGGTACTCTGGTCACCGCTCATGTTGAGCGCTGGAGGATTCGCCTAGCGGCCTATGGCGCACGCCTGGAACGCGTGTTGGGTTAACGCCCTCGGGGGTTCAAATCCCCCATCCTCCGCCGAACGAACGGCCCCTGACCTGCGGTTTCGCAGTCAGGGGCCGTTCGCATGCCCGGACACTCCGCACGGAGAGGGCCCGGCCCCGAGCCACCTCGGGATCTGCACCCGCCACCGACGGGCGGCACCGGGCGCCTCCCACAGCCGCCGACCGCCCCCGCCCTGCCCGGAGTCGTGACCGCATCGGGATACGCTCCCCCTCCTCCGCGAACGTCGCACGTCAGGGCCTGGTGACCCGCGAGTCACCGGCCCGTCGGACGCCCGCGGGCTCCGAGACCGCCTCCCCCGCCGCGGCCTGCACAGATATCCTTCCCGGAGCAACGAGGTGGCGCGAGCGAGGGGAAGCCGATGTCGAACTCAGGGTGGGGTGGTCCCGGAGGGCCGCAGCAGGGCGGTCCGCCAGGCCAGCAGGGCGGGCAGTCAGGTCAGCCGGGGCAGCCGGGCTCGCACGGGGGCGGGCAGTGGCAGCAGCCGTGGCAGCAGCAGGGCTCCGGGCAGGGCGCCCCGCAGGGCAACAGCTCTGGAGCCCCTCACGGCAACGGGTACGGCGCACCCCAGGGCAACGACTACGGCGCTCCCCAGAACAGCGGCTTCGGCGGACCGCAGGGACCCGGCTTCGGCGGCCCTCAGGGTCCGGGCTATGGCGGCCCTCAGGGTCCGGGCTATGGCGGCCCTCAGGGTCCGGGCGGCCCCGGCGGCCCGCAGGGTCCGCCGCCGCAGCCGCCGCAGAAGAAGCGCCCGTGGGCGCTGCTCGCGGTCGCCGCGAGCTGCGTCGTCGTCCTGATCCTCGTGGTCGGCGGCGGGGTCGCGTTCCTGGCGCTCCGCAGCGGGGAGCCGGCCGCCGGCGGCGATCCGTCCACCGCGGCCACCGAGCCGCCCACAGCAACCGGGACCACCAACCCTCCGGAGACGACCTCGCCCACGGAGGCGACGAGCACTCCGGAGGACGAGGGCAGCGGCTTCACGGTCATCTCGCAGATCGACGTCCCGCCGGGCGATGCGGACGACCTCTGGGCGATCATGGCCGACAACCCGCTCAGCGCGGGGAAGCTGCCCGACGTCGGCAGCTGCGACCTGCCGGCCACCCCGTCCGAGCCCACCAAGGAGCAGCAGCAGGCCGTGCTCGACGCCGCCACGACCTGCCTGAACCAGGTCTGGGCCACCGCCAGCTCCGATCGCGAGCTGCCCTGGGTCTCGCCGACCGTCGTGGTCTACACGCACCCGGACATCCCCTCGGACTCGCCGTGCGAGTCGAACTTCAGCGCCGACCAGCCGCGCATGTGCAACCTCAACTCCACCATCTACTGGCCCGAGGGCTACGGCACGGGCGTGGGCATCCAGGACGAGGCCGCGATCCCGGGCGCGTACCTCTTCGACCTCGCTTACATGTACACACAGGCGGTGTCGTGGAACAGCTCGCTGGGCACCTACTACACGACCCTCGCCGACCAGCTCGAGGGCACCGACGAGGAGCGCGGCATCGAGGCCTGGCGCCGATACAACCTGCAGTGGCAGTGCATCGCCGCGGCCTCGACCATGCAGATGCCGTCCTCGGCGGAGCCCACCTCCGAGCTGCGCGACGCGCTGACCGATCCGACCAGCTGGACCGAGGGCACGCCCCCGCGCACCATCAGCCCCGAGGCGCGGGTGCGCTGGCTGGAGGCCGGCTTCGGCTCCGGCGGCGACCTGACCACGTGCAACACCTGGACGGCCGACGCGGACCAGGTCACCTGATCCGCCTCCCCGCACCGGTCCTCCCCGCCGCACGGCGGGCGAGGGCGAGCCCCACCAGCAGAACGTCGGCAGGAGCAGGATGAGCGAGGGGACCCACGGGCCCGACGAGCCCGACCTCGAGGACACCGTCCTGCGCCCGGCCCCCGGGCTGCGGGCGGGCGGCGGGCCGTCGCATGTCGGCAGGTCGGGCACGGCCGACGAGAGCGGAGCCCGCGCACCCTGGGACCATCCGGCCGACGAGACGGCGACCGACGAGACCGAGGTGGACGAGGACACCCTGGACCGTCGGCCGGGCGCCCAGGCCCCGACCCCGACGGACGATGATCTGCCCGACGAAGACACGATCCTGCGCCCATCCGCCGCCCAGGCCGCATTCTCGGGCTCTCCCCTCGCCCCCGACGTCGAGGACACAGTGAAGCGCCGGCCGGGCAACGTCGAGGACACCGTGGCCCGCCGCCCCTCGGAGCTCGACCACACTGACGCGTGCGAGCCCGCGAACGGCAGTGCTCCCGCAGGTGACGACTTCATCGCGCAGGTCCCGTTGGCCCGCACGATCGTCCCCGACGACGCCCCGATCCAGCGCTTCGACCGCAGGCCGCGCTTCGAGGAGGACCAGCAGAGCTCCGCCCCCGGGGTGCTGCCGGCCTCCGATCCGTGGGCGTCGGCCCCGTCGGTCTCGAGCGCACAGCCGGAGGGCAGGCGGTCCGGGAGCAGCCCTGCCGGGACGCCGTCCTCCGCCTCACCGCACAGCGCGGCACCGGCCGCGTTGTCTGGAGCGTCGCCCGCCTCTGCGGGCCTCTCGGCCACCCTTGCCCGCAGCGCTTCCCCGTCGGCCGGGTCTCCCTCAGCCTCGTCGGCCACGCCCCGGCGGGCGGGGACCCCGACCGCCAGTTCGTCTGCCGGATCCCCTGCGGGCACACCCGCCGCGCCCGCGCGCGCAACCACAACCGGAGGGACGGGCTCCAGTGGGACGGGCTCCGGCGGGCCGGGCTCCCCGTCCGCCCCGCCGGGGATCGACGCGACGCGCTCCCCGCGGCGGCGCGGACTGCTCGTGCCGGCGATCGCCTTCGGCTGCGCGCTGCTGCTGCTTCTCGGCGTCGGCGGCGGGCTCGCCACCGTATGGCTGAACGGACGCGACAGCGATCCCGAGCCGGTGGCGACCGCGAGCAGCTCCGCCGAGCAGAGCGACGCGGAACCCGCCACAGAGCCGGGCGTGTGGCAGCCGCTGGGCGATGACCAGGTGCCCGGCGGCGACGCCGACCAGCTGCAGCAGGTCCTCGCCGACAACCCGCTGGTCAGCGCGCAGCTGCCGCAGGTCGACCAATGCGCCCTGCCGGAGTCCGCAGGCGGGGCCGTGCCCGAGGCCGAGCTGCAGGGCTACCTCGAGGCAGGTGCGGCATGCCTGGAGGAGATGTGGGCCGGGGCGCTGGACCCGCAGGGCATCGACTTCGAGGGCCCCGCGATCGTGGTCTACACCGTGGATGCGCTGCCGGAGGCCGCCGCCTGCGATCCGGTGCGCTTCTCGGAGGCGTCGCCGGTGGTGTGCCACGACGACAACACGCTGTACTGGCCGGCCGCCTGGGATCCCGGGTTCTCCAACGCTTCGGCCGAGGAGGCGTCGCAGCTGTACATGTGGCACCTGTCCTACTCGTACTCGATCTTCGCCCTGGCCAGCGCGGACCTCGACGGCTACTTCGGGGCGCTGCTGATCGCGCTCGCGGACGACCCGACCCGCGCGGAGGAGGCCCAGCGCCGCTACGCCCTGCAGGTCTCGTGCCTGTCCTCCGCGGCCGCGTTCGGGATGCCCGACGGGGTCCGCCCGGGAGGCCGCGTCGCAGGCTTCGTCGCCTCCGTCGAGGCGCAGGCCGCCCCCGCCACCGCCGGGGAGCCCTCCCCCGCGACCCGGGCGGCCTGGGTCGCCGCGGGTCGCGACGGCGGCGGGAGCCTCGAGGCGTGCAGCACCTGGGACGCCGCGGCGGAGGCGGTCGTCTGAGGCCTGCAGTCCGAGCCCCCGAGACGGGGAGCGAGCGCCGGAACGACGCCCGCCCCGGCGCTCACCCGAGCGTCGCGGGCCGCTCCCACTGCGCACCGCGCACGTGCTCGTCGAGGAAGCCGAGGAAGGTCTCGTACCAGACCTGCGCATTGCCGCGGCCGAGGATCCAGTGGCCCTCGTCGGGGAAGTACAGGTAGCGGTGGCGGGTGCGGCCCTGCTCGTCGCGCGGGGTCGCGGAGAACTCGTGCAGGTCGTACCAGAGGGCGTGGCCCTGCGCGATCGGGACTCGGTAGTCCTTGTCACCGTGGATGACCAGCATCGGCACCCGGATCTCGGCGACCGAGGCCTTGGGGTTGTAGAGCTGGTTCTGGGCGCGCATCGAGCGCTCCCAGCCGGCGTTGTCGGTGGTGTGGCCCATCGACTCGGTGTCCCACAGGGAGGCGTGGGTGACGATGCAGCGGAACCGCTCGCCGGTGTGCCCGGCGACCCAGTTGGCCATGTACCCGCCGTAGGAGCCGCCGGCGAAGGCGGTCGCGGTCTCGTCGATGTCGTCCCGGGCGACGGTCGCATCGGTCAGCGCCATGATGTCGGTGTAGGGCGCGCCGCCGAGCTCGTGCTGGCCGCGCTCGATCATGGCCTGGCCGTAGCCGGTGGAGATCGCGGGGTCCGGCAGCAGCACCGCGTAGCCCGCCGCGACGAAGGGGCCGGGGTTCCAGCGGTAGGTCCACGCGTTCCACGAGCCCCACGGGCCGCCGTGCGCGAAGACCACCAGCGGATGCGGGCCCTCCCCGTCGGGCAGGCGCAGCCAGGCGCGCAGGGCGGTGCCGTCCTCGGCGGTGGCGGTGACCTCGGTGAGCGTGCCGGGCTGGGGCACCTCGTCGGCCGGGTTCGGCAGCGCAGTCACCTCGCCCGTGACGGGGTCGATCCGCACCGGGTGCGGGGCGACCGAGATCCCGGAGGCGAGGGCGATCAGCCGGCCGCCGGCGACGGAGAGTGAGGAGAAGGCGAGGTCCTGGCCCGGACCGCCGGTGAGCAGTCGGGGGGCGGCGGCATCGACCGCACCGGACCACACGGCGCCGCGGCCCTGGTCGTCGCTGGTCGCGACCAGGGTGCTGTCGTCCAGCCACTCCGGGTGCACCCACCGGTCCAGCTCCGGCCACACATCGGTGGACTCGCCGGTGGCGAGGTCGAGCACCTCGGCGTGCACGTCGAGGGCGGCCTCGCCGCTCCAGTGCTGCTCGCGCACGATCACGGCGCGGGTGCCGTCGGGGCTGAACGCGCCCGGGGAGTGCTCGCCCTGCGCGGTCGCCTCCCGCAGCAGGCGCGGCGGGGTGTCGCCGGTGAGGTCCAGGAGGTACAGGTCGCTCGCGGCGAGCAGGTCGCCCCGGGAGTCCGACATCGCGACCAGCGCCCGCTCGCCCGCGCGATCGACGGTGACCTCGCGCAGTCGGCCGGGCGGCAGGGCGAGGTGGCGGAAGTGGAGGACCTGGCGGCGCGGGGCGTCTGAGGCGGGGTCCTCGGCGGTGGGGTCGGCGTCGGCCGACGGGGGCTCGGCAACGGCGGCCGACGGGGTGTCCGCGTCGGGCGCGCTCGCGGCGCCCGCGCCGTCCTCGGAGCCCGCACCAACCTCCTCCGCACCAGGCGGGAGCGTCGCCTCGGCGCTGAAGAGGTCCTCGGGCAGCTCGGCGACGGCGAGCACCGGACGGGTGGGGCCGAGGTCGTGGTCCCAGTAGCGGGTCGGGAACTCGGCGTGCAGTGCCGCACTGACCTTGGCCTTCGTGCGCTCGCCGGTGAGCTCCGCGTGCTCGGTCTCGTCGGCCGCCTGCGAGTGCACCTCGAGCACGGCGATCAGGCGGTTCCCCGCGACCTGCAGGCTGCCGAAGCCGCCGGTGCGGGAGGCGAGCTCGCGGGCCTCTCCGCGCACGGGCAGCGCCCACAGCTGGGCGTCCTCGGCCTCCTCGCCGTCCTCGCCCACGCGCTTGGCGGTGAAGAAGGTGGTGCCGTCCTCCGCGGCGGCGACGGAGCCGATCGAGGCGCTGCCCCGGGTCAGCGGCAGGATCCGCTCCCCGTCGAGCTCCACCAGGGTGCGGCGGTAGGAGGTGCCCTTCGCGTCGGGCCGGGCGACGGTGGCGAGCACCCGACCTCGCGCGGTGGTCTCCAGGCCAGACAGCCGGCTCGCGTCCAACAGGGTCTCGATGCTTTCTCGCGTCATGGAACGCCATCCTGCCAGTCACCGGTGACCGGCGGGTCACATTCGGGGCGGACGGACCGCCCCGTCGGCCGCTTGCGAGCGACCGGCGCCACATGCCGCTTGCGTCTCCACTCGAAAGTAGTTTAAAGTTGAATTATCTTCCGAGATCCACCCGAGGAGCCCCACCATCATGCAGTTCGGAATCTTCACCATCGCCGACATCACCCCCGATCCCCTGACCGGCAAGGTGCCCACCGAGAACGAGCGCCTGAAGTCCATGGTCGAGCAGGGCAAGCTCGCCGAGCAGGTGGGCCTGGACGTCTTCGCGATCGGCGAGCACCACAACCCGCCGTTCGTCACCTCCTCCCCCACCACCACCCTCGCCTACGTCGGCGCGCAGACGGAGAAGATCATCCTCTCCACCGCGACCACGCTGATCACCACCAACGACCCGGTGAAGATCGCCGAGGACTACGCGATGCTGCAGCACCTCACCGGCGGCCGCGTCGACCTCGTGATGGGCCGCGGCAACACGGGCCCCGTCTACCCGTGGTTCGGCAAGGACATCCGCAAGGGCATCGAGCTGGCGGTCGAGAACTACGAGCTGCTGCACCGGCTGTGGCGCGAGGACGTCGTGGACTGGGAGGGACAGTTCCGCACCCCGCTGCAGCAGTTCACCTCCACCCCGCGCCCGTTGGACGGTGTGGCGCCGTTCGTGTGGCACGGCTCGATCCGCTCCCCGCAGATCGCGGAGCAGGCCGCGTACTACGGCGACGGCTTCTTCCACAACAACATCTTCTGGCCCATGAGCCACACCAAGCAGATGGTCCAGCTGTACCGGGAGCGCTACGAGCACTACGGGCATGGCAAGGCGCACCAGGCGATCGTCGGCCTCGGCGGCCAGGCCTTCATGCGCAAGAACTCCCAGGACGCGGTCGACGAGTTCCGCCCCTACTTCGACAACGCCCCCGTCTACGGCGGCGGCCCCTCGATGGAGGACTTCACCAAGGCCACGCCGCTCACCGTCGGCTCCCCGGAGCAGGTCGTCGAGCGCTACCTGACCATGGCCGACCACGTGGGCGACTACCAGCGCCAGCTGTTCCTCATGGACCACGCCGGCCTGCCGCACAAGACCGTCATGGAGCAGATCGAGCTGCTGGGCACCGAGGTCGTTCCCGTGCTGCGCCGCGAGCTCGAGGCCCGCAAGCCGGCCGACGTCCCCGAGGCGCCCACCCACGCGGGCCGGGTCGCCGCCGCCGAGGCCGAGCGGGGCGCCTTCGACGACTCCTACCGGTTCGAGACCGGCGACAACTGGACCGGCCTGCGCGCCGAGGACAAGAAGGACATGGACCAGCAGCGATGAGCACTCCCGCGACCCGCACCTACCGGATCCTCGCCGTCTCGGCGGGGCTGTCCACCCCGAGCTCTACCCGCATGCTCGCCGACCAGCTGAGCCGTGAGACCACGGCGGCGCTCTCGGCCGACGGGGCCGAGGTCGAGGTGCGCACCATCGAGCTGCGCGAGTACGCGCACGACCTCACCGACGGCCTGCTCACCCACTTCCCGAACGAACGCCTGGCCATGGTGGTCGAGCAGCTGCGCGCCGCCGACGCGGTGATCGCCGTGACGCCGATCTTCAACGTCGGCCCCTCGGGCTTGTTCAAGCTGTTCATCGACGCGCTGGACATCGACCTGTGGAAGGGCAAGCCGGTGCTGCTCGGCGCGACAGCCGGCACCGCCCGCCACTCCCTGGCGATCGACTACGCGATCCGCCCGATGTTCGGCTACCTCAAGTCCGAGGTCGTCCCGACGGTCATGTTCGCGGCCTCGGCCGACTTCGGCGCCGACACCGAGGGGCAGGCCGACGAGCAGCCGCTCGCGACGCGGGTGCGCCGCGCCGCGTGCGAGCTCGCGACGATGCTGCGCGCCGGACTGCCGGAGGGTGCGGAGGTGGCCGAGGAGACTGCCGCCGATGCGGCCGGCGAGCCCGTCACCGTGGGCGCCCCGTCGCGCCCCGCGCTGGACGCGGAGTTCTCCGACTTCGTCCCGATGGGCGACCTGCTGAAGGGTCGCTGAGCTCGCGCGAGTGAAGGTCGCTGACCTCGTGAGCCTCTCCCCTGCCGACGCCGCGGCCCGGAACCCCTGATGGGGTGCCGGGCCGCGGTGCTGTCGGGAGGTGCTGCGCCGTCGCGGGTGCGAGACGCTCCAGGGGCCTCGAGGGGTGCAGTTCGCGTCGCTATTTCGCGGAATAGCGACATGAACTGCACCCCTGCCCCGGGGTCGGGGCGGGGTCAGCGCCGGGGGTGTCAGCCGATCGCTTCGCCGGCCAGCGGATCCTCCCCGCCGTCGGTGCCGTCGAGGTCGACCGCCGCGGCGGACTCGTCCCGGCGCACCCCGCCGAGCTCGTCGAGGTCCTGGTCGTCACCGGCGAGGTCCGCGAGCTCGCCGGGGTCATAGCCCTCGGCCGCCATCTCGTCGCCATCACGGTTGCCCTGCTCAGCGGCGGTCGCGTCGTCCGCGCCGAGGCCGGACGGGAACGCGGCGTCGGGATCGTCCCAGGCCTGCTCGGCGGCTGCGGCGTCGCGCGCCTCCTCACGGTCCGCGCCGACCTGTCCGTCGTCGATCTGCTCGTCGGAGAACTGCTCGTCGGAGAACTGCTCGGTCATGGTGTGCTCCTTCGCGTCGGGGACGGGGCCCAGCGTACGGAGCGAGGTCGAAGAGGTGAAGAGCGCCGACCGCGGTGTCGGGCGTTCGCGGCTACGCTCGAATCGCGCGACCCCTCGCCTCACCTCGTGAAGGAGCCCCATGATCCGCCCCGGCCTCTGCTCGGTGACTTTCCGTGGTCTCGACGTGCCGCGCGTGGTCGAGCTCGCCGCGCACGCGGACCTGGAGTGCATCGAATGGGCCGGGGACGTGCACGTCCCGCCAGGTGACGTCGACGCAGCGCGTCGCGCGAGGAAGGCCACCGAGGACGCCGGGCTCGCCGTCGCGTCCTACGGCTCTTACCTGCGCTTCGAGGGCGCCGTCGAGGAGGTCGCCGCCGAGGGCGAGGCCGTACTGGCCTCCGCCCTCGCGCTCGGCGCTCCCCGGATCCGGGTGTGGGCGGGGAGTGCGGGCTCGGCCGACGTCGGCCCCGAGCAGCGCGCCCGCCTGGTCGCGCGCCTCGCCGCGTTCGCCCGTCGCGCCGACGCCGAGGGCGTCGACCTGGGGCTCGAGTTCCACGGCCGCACGCTCACCGACGAGATCGGCTCGACCCTGCGCCTGCTCGACGAGGTGGGCGAGGTGAACGTCCGCTCCTACTGGCAGCCGCACCAGGACATGCCGGAGGCCGACGCGCTCGACACTCTGCGCGAGGTCCTCCCCCGCACCTCGAGCATCCACGTCTTCTCCTGGTGGCCGGGGCACGAGCGCCTTCCCCTCGCGGAGCGCTCCTCCCTGTGGCGCGAGGTGTTCACGCTGCTCCAGGCGCACGACCGGGAGAACGGCGGCGAGCGCGATGCGTTGCTCGAGTTCATCCCGGGCGACGATCCCGACCTGCTCCCCCGCGAGGCGGCGACGCTGCGCGAGCTGCTCGGTGAGGCTGCGCGCGCTGCTCAGTGAAGCTGCGCTCCTCAAGCCGACACCCGCACGGCTCCGGCGCTCTGCGCTCACCTCCCGGGAGTGCTGATCTCCTGGACCTCGGCGAGGTGGGCATCCATGGCGGCACGGGCAGCCTCGGCATCCCCTGTCCGGACAGCCTCCAGGATCGCGCGATGACCCGCGAGGGAGGTGCGGCGGCGGTCGACGGTCCTGTGGGAGGCGAGCCGCTCCCCCTCCGTCTGGGCAGCGGCGAACTCCATCAGTGCCGGCAGCAGCGGATTCCGGGAGGCGCGGGCGAGCAGGTGGTGGAACTCGACGTCGCGGCGCACGGACTCCTCGGGGTCGAGGTGCTCACTGGTGGTCTCGAGCGCCCGCCGCAGCAGCACCAGGTCCGAGGGGAGGGCGCGCTGGGCGGCGAGCCGGGCGATCTCCGGCTCGACGATGCGGCGCAGCTCGATCGCATTACGCACCTCGGGCGGGGTGGCGGCCAGCAACGAGGCCAGGTCCGCGGCCTCCGAGGGCGGGCCCAGCACGGTGGTGCCGCGGCCCTGCCGGCGAGCGATCAGGTGCTTGGCCTCGAGCTCGGAGAGCGCCTGGCGCACCGTGGCCCGTGAGACCCCGTACTGCTCGGACAGGGCTCGCTCCGAGGGCAGCAAGGTGCCGGCCGGCTGCTCGCCCGCGCGGATCCGCGTCTCGAGGAGGCCGGCGAGCTCGGCGCCGAGCCGGGAAGGAGCCAGACCCTGGTCGGGGCGCTCCGCGGTGATGTCCATCGGCCCATGGTGGCACAGCGGACGGACCACTCTGACCGCGCGCCTGACGTCCTTACGAGAGGAATGGGCGATCACCAGCACTGACGCGGCCCACCGCCGCGTGCTACGCTGGATTCGTCCACTGGTTAGACCAGTTCCGCCCCAGGCGTGAGCCGTCGTTTCGGCCACTGCGCCGACCCCCCGTCGGCCGCTGGGACAGACCTCGGTCCGCCACTGATGGACACACCGCGGGGCCATGCCCCGCAAGCCCGTGCACGCCGTGGCCCGGAGCGATCCTGTACCGGACCGCACCATTCCCCGGGCGAGGTGGCATGGGACGGTCCCCCACCCACCCCACTGCACCGTTCCGCGACGACGGGAACGGACCCCCGCTCCTCGGCCTGGCCAGTACGGAGCGGTCCTCCGGCATGCCCTGGAACCGATGTCTCACGGGAGCGGAACGCTGATCACGAGACGGTCACGCC
The DNA here is from genome assembly GCF_014204755.1 of Brachybacterium aquaticum. Classification (NCBI taxonomy): domain Bacteria; kingdom Bacillati; phylum Actinomycetota; class Actinomycetes; order Micrococcales; family Dermabacteraceae; genus Brachybacterium; species Brachybacterium aquaticum. The sequence goes on along the minus strand of NZ_JACHLZ010000001.1, from coordinate 3,415,428 downwards.
ACCCCCTCGACCGGGCCTGCACACCCTTGCCTCCATAGTTTCGAGCCACTTCGACCGCTCGATCTGGAGGACCCCGATGACGTTCTGGAAGCACCCCGCCGTGCTGATCGCGGCCGGCGCCATCGCCGGGGCCGCGGTCGGCCTGATCGTCGGGGAACCGGCCGGCGAGCTGAAGGTCTTCGGCGATGTGTTCATCCGCCTGGTGCAGATGGCGATCGTTCCGCTGGTGATGGCCTCGGTGGTCGTGGGCACCGGCTCGCTCGCCGGCGCCGGGACCGGCCGCCTCGCCGCCCGCACCGTCGGCTGGATGCTCGGGTTCTCGCTGATCTCCGCACTGCTCGCCTGGGTGCTGGCGGCGACCCTCCGCCCGGGCGCCGGGATCGACCTCAGCGGCGTGGCGGATCCGGGTCTGGACGCCTCCGCCGCCGAGGCGACCACCTGGCAGGACACCCTGCTCGGCTTCGTCTCCACCAACGTGTTCGAGGCGATGTCCGCCGGGAGCATGATCCCGGTGATCGTGTTCTCGGTGCTGTTCGGCCTGGCCCTGAACCGCTACGTGGCCACCAGCGGGAACCGACTGGTGCTGGAGCTCGCGACCCAGCTGCAGAGCGTGCTGCTGGGCATGATCCGGCTGGTCATGCTGATCGCCCCGATCGGCGTGTTCTGCCTGCTGGCCGCCCTCACCGGCACCGTCGGCGCGAGCGTCGTCCTCTCCGGCCTCGCCTACCTCGGCACCACGGCCCTGGGCGTGGCGATCCTGACGGTCCTGTTCGTCGTGGTGGTCTCCCTGCGCACGGGCCTGAACCCGCTGCGCCTTCCCGCCCACCTCGCCGAGCAGACGGCGGTGGCCGTGACCACCACCAGCTCGGCGGTCACCTTCCCCACCGTGCTGCGCACCGCGATCGAGCGCATCGGCGTCAGCCCGCGGATCGCGAACTTCACCCTGTCGCTGGGGATGACCATGGGCTCCTACGGCGCGGTCCTGAACTACATGATCGTGGTGATGTTCCTGGCGCAGTCCGGGGACATGCAGCTGGGAGTGGGCCAGATCGTGCTGGGCATGGCGCTGGCGATCCTGCTGAACATGGGCACCATCACCGTGCCCGGCGGGTTCCCCGTGGTGGCGATGTTCCTGGCCACCACGATGGGTCTGCCGTTGGAGGCGGTGGGTCTGCTGATCGCCGTGGACTGGTTCACCGGAATCCTGCGCACCTTCCTCAACGTCAACGGCGACACCGTCGTGGCGATGCTGGTCAGTCACGCCGAGGGCGAGCTGGACCGCGAGGTGTACGCGGGTGCCCGCCGCGCCTCGACCGAGGACGCCCCGTCGGACGCCTCGCCGTCCGACGCCCTGCCGTCCGGTGCCCTGCCGTCGGCGTCCGACGCCCCGCCGTCGTCCCCCTCGGCCGCAGCGGAGCCGCGCCCCGCGCTGGCCACATCAACGACCTCAGCCTGACGGGCCCCGTCCCGCCGGTCCTGTGCCACCCCGTTCCCCTACCCCTTCTGCTCCACCCTGCCCATTCCCGCGCCGCCGCTTCGACGTCGCGCCCTCCGCGAGAGGTCCTGCCTTGAACGCCATCGCCCCGCCCCCGCTTCCTCCGATGACTCCTCCCGTCGCCTCCGCTCCGACCGCTCCTGACCCGAGGCTGACCAACGAGGATCTCGCAGCGCTTCCTCCGACGAAGCAGAAGTGGTCCAGCTACAACATCTTCGCGTTCTGGATGAGCGATGTGCACTCGGTGGGCGGGTACGTCACCGCGGGCTCCCTGTTCGCCCTCGGCATCGCCAGCTGGCAGGTGCTCGTCTCCCTGATCGTCGGCATCCTCATCGTGCAGCTCTTCGCGAACCTGGTCGCCAAGCCGAGCCAGCGCACCGGCGCGCCCTACCCGGTGGTGAACCGCTTCCTCTTCGGCGTGCGCGGAGCGAACCTGCCCGCGGTGATCCGCGGCGTGATCGCGATCGCCTGGTACGGGGTGCAGACCTACCTCGCCTCCGAGGCGCTGACGATCGTGCTGTTGAAGTTCATCCCCTCGACCGCGGCCCTGCTCGAACCGAGCTTCCTCGGCCTGGATGCGCTCGGCTGGATCTCCTACGGCATCCTCTGGGTCGCCCAGGTGGCGGTCTTCTGGAAGGGCATGGACACGATCCGACGGTTCATCGACTGGGCGGGTCCGGCCGTGTACGTCGTGATGATCGTGCTGGCCGTGTACATGGTCTCGCAGGCGGGCTGGGAGAACATCAGCCTGAACCTCTCCTCGGGCCCCTCGATGAGCCTCGCAGCCTCCATCCCCGTGATGATCACCGCGATCGCGATCGTGGTCTCCTACTTCTCCGGCCCGATGCTGAACTTCGGCGACATCTCCCGCTACGGGCGCAGCTACGACGCCGTGAAGAAGGGCAACTTCTGGGGGCTGCCCGTCAACTTCCTGTTCTTCTCGATCCTCACCGTGGTGACCGCCTCCGCCACCGTGCCGGTCTTCGGCGAGCTGATCACCGACCCGATCCACACCGTGGAGCGCATCGACCACTGGTTCGCGATCCTGCTGGGCGGGCTCACCTTCGTCACCGCCACCGTGGGCATCAACATCGTCGCCAACTTCATCGCCCCCGCCTTCGACTTCTCGAACGTGGCACCGCAGAAGATCTCCTGGCGCACCGGCGGGATGATCGCCGCCGTCGGCTCGGTGATCCTCACCCCGTGGAACTGGTACTCGAACGACGAGGCGATCCACTACACGCTCGGCATCCTCTCGGCCCTCATCGGTCCCCTGTTCGGCATCCTCATCTCGGGGTACTACGTCGTCGCCCGGCAGCGGATCAAGGTCGAGGCGATGTACTCGATGGAGGAGACCGGACCGTACTGGTATCGGCGCGGCGTGAACCCGAATGCGATCGCGGCCGTTCTCGGTGCAGGACTGCCCACCATCGCCGTGGCGATCCTGCCTCGCGGCCTCAGCGGTGCCGGTCTGATGCCGCAGGCCTGGGCCTCGATCAGCGACTTCAGCTGGTTCATCGGCTGCGCTCTGGGGTTCATCCTGTTCACGGTGCTCGAGCGGGTCCGGCCGCAGGTGCCGCAGCTGGACGGAGAGGTCCGCGGGATCTCCGACGGCACCTCGGAGAGCTCCTGGGCCGACGAGGGCTCGCACGCCTCCCAGGTCGGCACCTCAGCCTCCCTCCCGGAGGGAGTGGACCGATGATCCGCCTGACGATCATCAACCCGAACACCTCCGCGGCGATGACGGAGAAGATCGGTCACGCGGCCCGGTCGGTCGCCGCACCGGACACCGAGATCCGCGCCCTCTGCCCCGGGCCGCTGGACGGACCTGCGGCGATCGAGTCCCACAGCGACGAGATCCGGGCGGCGGCCGCGGTCCAGGCCCTCATCCAGGACGACCTCGCCCGGGGCGGCAGCGACGGCTACATCATCGCCTGCTTCGGCGATCCGGGCCTGGACGCCGCCCGGGAGCTCGTGGATGTGCCGGTGATCGGCGTCGCCGAGGCGGCGATGCACGTCGCCATGCTGGCCGGACGGACCTTCGGGATCGTCACCACGCTCTCGCGGACCCTCGGCCGGGCACGGGACATCGCGCATCGCTACGGGGCCGACGGCGCCCTGGTCGCGGCGTACGGTTCGGGGCTCGGGGTCCTCGAGCTCGAGGACACCCGACCCGAGGCGTACGAACGGATCCTCGGCTGGTGCCGGACGGTGGTGGAGGAGGACGAGGCCGACGTGGTCGTGCTCGGCTGCGCGGGGATGGCGGATCTCTGCCACCGTCTCAGCGCCTCGCTGGGCGTGCCGGTCGTCGACGGGGTCGCCGCAGCGGTCGGGCTCGCCTCGGGCATGGCCCGCATGGGCGTCGGCACCTCGAAGCGCGACGAGTACGCACACCCACCCCTGGCGCCGAGGGTCCGGGCGGCGGAGACCACTGTGTGACTCCTCGACGGAAGACCAGGCGGGGCGGGAGCGCGACGCTATGCTGAGCGGCACCGGGACAGCGTTTCCCGGTGCTGTCCCAGAAGGAGTCCCCGTGCCCGCCGTGCGCCTCAGCGACGTCGCCCAGGACGCCGGCGTGTCCCTCGCCACCGCGTCCCGGGTGCTCAACGGCTCCGCCCGCGTGCCGGGCAAGGAGGTGGCCGAGAAGGTCCGCGCCTCCGCCGCGAAGCTCGGCTACGTCCCCAACGCCCAGGCGCAGGCCCTCGCCCGCTCCCGCTCGGGACTGATCGGCCTGGTCGTCCACAACATCGACGACCCCTACTTCGCGGCGATCGCGGGCGAGATCCAGCAGCAGCTGTTCGCCACCCAGTCCCAGGTGCTGCTCACCCAGACCGGCCGTGACATCGACACCGAGATCCGGGCGCTGCGGGCGCTGATCGCGCAGCAGGTCGATGCGCTGATCCTCGTCGGCTCGCACCGCTACGGCGTCGAGGCGGATGCCTCGATCAGCACGCTGTTGCAGGGCTTCGAGCGCAACGGCGGGACCGTGGTGGGCCTCGGACAGTCCCTCGGGATGGGCCGGACCCTCGCCCCGGACAACGCCGAGGCCGCCGAGGAGCTCGCCGACGCGCTGATCGTGGAGGGGCACCGCCGCTTCGCCGTGGTCGAGGGGATCACGGGCATCCCGTCGGCCGGCGACCGCACCGGCGGCTTCGTCAAGGCGCTCACCGAGGCAGGGATCGAGCCTGAGCTGAGCATCGCCGCGGGGCTGACCCGCCAGGGCGGCCTCGAGCTCGCCGCGCGCCTGGCCCAGCACCTCGAGGACTCCCCGTCGGCCGAGGACCTGCCGCTGTGCGTGTTCGCCCCGGCCGACGTCATGGCCCTCGGCGCACTCGGCGAGCTGCGACGCCGCGGCATCGACGTGCCCGGCCAGGTCGCCGTCGCCGGCTTCGGCGGCGTCAGCGCCGCGGCGGATGCGAACCCGTCCCTCACGACGATCGCCCTGCCGCTCGCGGAGATGGCCGCGCAGGCCGTCGCCTGGGTGCGCGAGAGCTCCGGCGGTCGTGGCGCGTCGGCCGACGGTGACGACACGGCCGACGGGGGCTCCTCGATCGGTGCGGGCCCGTCGCGCGGCGACGGCACGTCGGCCGACGGGGTGGCGAACGCCCACGTGGTGCACGTGCGCGGCGACGTGGTGCTGCGAGAGTCGACGGCACTGAGCGCCGCGCGATGACACATTCCGGCCCCGACCGCACCACCCCCGCCGAGCGAAACGCGCCTGCACGCGGCCCACTCCCCTACGTGGCGATGTGGCTCGTGGCCGTCACGCTCAGCGTCGTCGGGCCGATCGCAGCGTCCGCGACGGGCGATGATCCGCTGGACGTCCGCAACAGGTCAGGGATGATCCTCGCGCCAGTGGTCGCGATCGGCCTGGCAGTCGCCGGCGTCACGGGGTTCCTCTGGGAGCGGGAAGCCCGCCGGAGCCGCTGACCGACCGGGCTGGCACGGGCGGCCGAGTCAGGGCGCGAGATCGCCGAGCGAGCAGGTCACGGTGCCGTCCCCCGCGGTGAGCACAGGCCCGGTGCCCGTGACGACCAGCGAGAACGCCGGCTCCCCCACCACGCTCGTGTCGATCTCCTCGATCGCAGCGCGGAGCGATGCCACCCCTGCGGAGATCTGTCCGCCCCCGAGCTTGATCTCCACGGCCCCCCATCTCCCGTCCGGGAGCAGGACGATCGCGTCGATCTCCTTCCCGTTGGAGTTGCGGTAGTGCCTCACCTCCCCGTCCTGGGCCGAGGCGAGGACGAGGAGATCGTGGACAACGGCGCTCTCGAACAGCAGTCCCAGCGTCTCCAGGTCGGCGAGCAGCGCCTCCGGCCCCGCACCGAGTGCAACGGCGGCCAGAGAGGGGTCGACCAGATGGAGCTTGGGCGATCGACGCAGCCGTGCTCGCGAGCGCACAGCCGGCGCCCAGGGCAGCTGCGCCTCGACGACGAAGAGGCGCTCGAGCAGTTCGACGTATCCGCGGGTGGTCTCCGCGGAGATACTCGAAGCGATGGCCCGAAGGTCCTTGGCGAGTGTCACGTATGTGACCTCCGAGGCCGTGGAGCGGGCCAATGAGCGGATCAGCTGGCGGATCGCGTCCGGACCGTGGCGCACATCGCTCAGCCGGCGCACGTCGGTCCGAGCGATCTCGTCGATGTATCCGCGCAGTCGTTGTGCGGACTGCGCATGGTCGAGCGCGGTCATCGCAGGGAACCCGGGTTGCACGATGCCGTCGATCACGGACTCGATCGCCGGCTCCCCTCCCGTCGACGCGGCAGGGCGCTCACCATCGAACAGAGCCATGAGGCTGACCCGTCCCGGCTCGCCATCGCGCTTCTCGTGCCAGCTCATCGTCCGCTGTCGCAGCCGGAGGAACCTCCCTGCCCCCGTGTGCCGGGTGATGTCGTCGGCGGGCAATGCGGACCCAGTGAGCAGGTACTGCCCCGCGGACTCCGAGCGGTCGACCGCTCGCCGCACCAGATTCCAGATGTCAGGGGCCACCTGCCACTCGTCCAGAAGGCGCGGCCTCTCACCCTCCAGTAGAGCCTCGGGGGCGATCTCCAGGAGCTGGCGGGTCCGGGGGTCATCGACGAAGGCGTAGGAGCGCGCCGCGTTCAGCGCAGTCATCGTCTTCCCACTGGCACGTGCACCTTCGATCACGACGGCCCCTGCGGCCTCGAGCGCTCGCTGCACGGCGAGATCGATGATTCGTGGGCGATACGCCCGACCGAGCTCCTGACCCGTATCCATCTGCCCCCTCTGCCTGTCATGGCGAAGCATCGGCGCAGGCAGATCACCCGCAACGCACGATCCGCACCTCGTGAACCAGCTCCATCAGATGCGCTGGGCTGGATTCTGCAGACATCCTAACCTGGATCCTGCAGACCTTCTAGCCTGGATCTCGCAGACGTCCTAACCCGGATCCTGCAGACCTTCTAGCCCGGATTCTGCAGACTCCCTAGCCTGGATCCTGCAGATTCCGCGCCGCGTCCGCCGCGCATCCCTCGCTGGCGGCGCCAGGCCTCACGAGCCCGTCGGCCCCCTCGCCCATGGTGCGAGCGTCGGCCCCGGGCCCTACGCTGAACGCGGCACGGGGCACCTCGCCCCGACCACCGGCCCTTGAGGAGCTGCGATGAAGTACATGCTGATCATGCGCGCGACGGACGCGGCCCTCGCGGCCTCGCAGGACGTCGACTTCGAGGAGGTCGTCAACGCCATGGGCGCCTTCAACGAGGCGATGATCCAGGCCGACGTCCTCCGCGCGGGCGAAGGCCTCTCCGACGCGGCCGACGAGGCGAACTTCGTGGTCGACTTCTCGCAGACCCCGCCGTCGGTCTCGACCGGCGCCTACGGCCCCACCGAGTCGCTGTTCAACGGCTGGTGGATCCTCGAGGTCGCCTCGCGCGAGGAGGCCGAGTCGTGGGCGGTGCGCTGCCCGCTCGGCCCCGGGATGAAGCTCGAGGTGCGACGAATCCACGCCGATGAGGAGATCGCCGCCCTCGTCTCCGAGGACAACGAGTACATCGCCAAGGAGAAGGGCTGGCGCGCGGAGCAGGAGCAGCGCGGGGAGCGCTGACGGCGTCCTCTCAGTTCCCACCCGCCCCGCTCACGCGTGGGGCAGCACGAGCTCCAGGTAGCGGTCCTTGACGATCCCGAGCGACTCCTCGACCGGGGTCGCCCACACGTCCTCGTTGAAGATCTCGACCTCGATGTCCCCGGTGTATCCGGCGTCCCTGATCAGCGTGGTGATCGCGGGGAAGTCGACGAAGCCGTCGCCCATGTAGCCGCGGGAGAACAGCGGCTCGGCGGCCAGCGGCAGGTTCCAGTCGCACACCTGGTAGCAGAGCAGCCGGTTCGTCTCGGCGGCGCGGGTGATCGCGGAGGCCAGGGCCGGGTCCCACCACACGTGGTAGGTGTCCACCACGACCCCCACGGCGTCGCTGCCCACGGCCTCGGCGATGTCGAGGGCCTGGTGGGTGGTGGAGAGCACTGCCCGGTCGGCCGCGAACATGGGGTGCATCGGCTCGAGGGAGAGGGTGATCCCGGCGTCCTCGGCGTACGGGGCGAGGGTCGCGATGTTCTCGGTGACGCGCTCGCGCGCGGCGACGAGGTCCTTGTCCTCGCGGGTCAGTCCGCCGACGACCATGACGAGCGTGGGCGCACCGAGGGCGACCGCCTCGTCGATCGCGCGGCGGTTGTCCTCGAGCGCCGCGGCGCGGTCCGTCTCGTCGGCCGTGGTGAGGAACCCGCCGCGGCACAGGCTCGTCACGCGCAGTCCGGCGTCGTCGACGCGGCGGCGCAGGGCCGGCAGCCCCACCTCCTCGACGTCCTGACGCCACAGGCCCACGGCCTCGATGCCGTGGGCAGCGGTGGCCTCGAGGAAGTCCTGCAGAGGGGTGGTGCGGCAGGTCCAGCGGTTGATGGACAGGCGCGGGGCGGGGCCGGCGGTCTGCGGGGTCATCGGGAAGCTCCCTGGAGCTGGTCGGCGTTCTCGCTGCCCGCACCCTCGCCGGTGACGTCGTACCCGTTCACGGCCAGCATCGCGTGCCAGCGCTCGGCGGCGAGGGCCGGATCCTCGAGGTTGCCGGTGGTAGCGGCGAGCTCGAGGGTGCGCGAGAGGTGAGGCAGGCTGCGCGCGGAGTGCATGCCGGCCACCATCTGGAAGGCCTGCTGGTGTCCGTTCAGCCAGGCCAGGAACGCGACGCCGGTCTTGTAGTGGTAGGTGGGGGCGGAGAAGACGTGCCGGGCGAGCTGCTCGGAGGCGTCGAGGATGCGCCGCGCCTCCGCAGGATCCCCGGCGTCGAGCGCCTGCACGGCGGCCGACGCGGCAGGCGCGGTCGCGGCGAAGGCGCCGAGCAGCGCGTCGGAGTACTCCCCCGGCGCCTGGGCCTCGTCGGCCTCTCCCGTCGAGGTGCCGTCGCCGACGATGAGGTGGGAGAAGTGGAAGTCGTCGCCGGTGAGCATGCGCACGCCCTTGGGTAGGCGCTCGCGCACGGCGATCTCGGCGGCGTCGTCCAGCAGACTCATCTTCACGCCGCGGATGCGGGCGGGGTCCTCGCCGATGATGCGCAGCAGCGTCTCCGCCCCGACCTCGGGGGCGTCGCTGCCGAAGTAGCCCGCCAGCTGCGGGTCGAAGGCGGTGCCGAGCCAGTGCAGGACCACCGGCGCGGTGGCCTCGGCGAGCACGCGGCGGTAGACGTCCTCGTAGTCCGCGGCGGAGGTCGCGGCGGCCGCGAGATGGCGGCTGGCCATGAGCACGGCCCCGGCGCCGCTCGCCTCGGTGGCGCGCAGCTGCTCCACGTAGGCGTCGACGATCTCGTCGAGGCTCAGCGCGCTCTCGCTGCGCTGGTCGGTGTTGACCCCGGCGACGACGAGGTCGGCGACCGTCGCACCGGGCCGGAAGACCGCCGCGATCGCGGGATCGGCGAGCGCCTCGCGGGCGGCCTCGGCCGTGCGGGAGATGAGCTCGCGGGTCGCCGCGGGGCCCAGGCCCATGTTGCGCTGGGCGGTGTCCATCGCGTCGGCCACCCCGAGGCCGCGGGACCACATGGTGCGGCGGAAGGCGAGGGTCGGGTCCCAGTCGACGTCCGCCGGGGCGCCGGGGGTGTTGTCGCCGTGGACCTTCGGCACCACGTGCACCGCGGCGTAGACGACGCGGGAGCGCAGCGGCGCGGTGGGCGGCGCGAAGGCCGGGGCGGGGTCGACGTCCAGGCGTCGCAGGGAGCCGTCCTCGTCGAGCAGGGTGAGCTGCAGGGACTCGCTCATGCTCACACCTCCGTCAGCGGGTCGAGGGTGATGCGGCGACCCTCGGCGGAGCTGGCGAGCCCCGCCTCGGCAAGGCGCACGCCGCGGGCGCCGGAGAGGAAGTCGAAGGGGTATTCACGTCCTTCGATGTAGTGGCGCAGGAAGTCCTCCCACTGCACCTTGAAGCCGTTGTCGAAACCGTCGGGGGCGGCGTTGTCCGGGACCTCGATCCAGTCGGCGCGGTAGTCGTGGCCGTCCTTGACGTCGGGGTTCCACACGGGCTTCGGCGTCGCCTCGCGGGGCTGGATGCGGGCGCCGTGCAGACCCACCACGGCGGAGCCCTCGGTGCCGTCGACCTGGAACTCGACCAGCTCGTCGCGGTGCACGCGCACGTCCCAGCTGGAGTTCATCTGGACCACGGTGCCGCCCTCGAGGCGGAACACGCCGTAGGCCGCGTCGTCGGCGGTGGCGGTGTACTCCTGGCCCTTCTCGTCCCAGCGGGTGCCGATGTGGGTGGCGGTCTGGGCGTAGACGTCCTCGACGCGGCCGAACAGCTCCTCGATGACGTAGTTCCAGTGGGGGAACATGTCCGCGACGATGCCGCCGCCGTCCTCGGAGCGGTAGTTCCAGGAGGGACGCTGGGCGCTCTGCCAGTCGCCTTCGTAGACCCAGTACCCGAACTCGCCGCGCACGGAGAGGATCTCGCCGAAGAAGCCCGCGTCGATCAGGCGGCGCAGCTTGAGCAGGCCGGGGAGGTAGAGCTTGTCGTGGACGACGCCGTTGACGACCCCGGCCTCCTTCGCCAGGCGCGCGAGCTCGAGCGCGTCCTCGAAGGACTCGGCGGTGGGCTTCTCGGTGCAGATCGCCTTGCCGGCGGCGATCGCCTTCTTGAGGTTCGCGACGCGGAGGTTGGTCACCAGCGCGTCGACGTAGACCTCGTAGTCCGGGTTCGCGAGCGCCTCGTCGACATCGGTCGTCCAGCTGGCCAGGCCGTGCTTCTCGGCGACGCCGCGCAGCTTCTCCTCGTTGCGGCCGACGAGCAGCAGGTCGGGCATGAGCCGGTCCCCGTCGGCCAGCTCCACCCCGCCCTGCTCGCGGATCGCGAGCAGCGAGCGCACCAGGTGCTGGCGGTAGCCCATGCGCCCGGTGGCGCCGTTGACGATGATCCCGATCCTGCGTTCTGTCATGGGAGGTGCTCTCTTCCGTGCTGGGGGCCCGCCGCGCCTCATCGCGGGCGGTAACCGCTTTCCATCTCGGGTATTCAACCATGGGGACAGCGGGTTCGGCAAGCGCATGCCGGGCACGAGTCGCCACCTGTCGGCGGGGCAATAGATGGCACGCTGTGGTCGAGTTCATATCGTCCCGCCTACGAAGACAGTTCAGCGTCTCCCTGCACGGGACACCGCGCTCGAGGACGACGCCACGACCAGGGCGCCCCCCGACCCCTCGCCACCTCCGCACCGCTCACGACCCAGCCTTCGCCCCCCTCGGAAGGGCCTCCCGTGACTTCTCCCCTCGCACTCCGCCGATACGGCCCGGCCACAAGCTGGCGGGACGCGCTTCCCCTCGGTAACGGCCGGATCGGGGCGATGGCCTGGGGCGATCCCGCCCGGGCACGCTTCTCGCTGAACGAGTCGACGCTCTGGTCCGGCGCCCCGGACGTCGACGCCCCCCACCGCACCTCGCACCTCGACGCGGAGACCGCGCTCTCCCGCTCGCGCGCCCTGTTCGAGTCCGGCGACGCGGCGGGCGCCCAGCGAGAGATCGAACGACTCGGTGCCTCCTTGTCGCAGGCGTACGTCCCCCTCGGGGACCTCGTGGTCCGGTTCGAGGGCGGGGGCGGCTCGGCCGACGGGGACTCTGCGGCCGACGGGGGCTCCGCGGCCGATGCGGTCTCTCCGGCCGACGGGCCGGGCGCCGCGAAGTCTGCGGTCGACGGGTCGGCCCCGTCGGTCGAGCGCGTCCTGGACCTCGAGCGGTCCGAGCACGTGGTGACCGCCAGCGACGGCGAGCAGGTCTCGTTCCTCAGCCGGGCCGACGAGGTGCTGGTGCACGCCCTCCCCTGCCCCGAGGGCGACCGCGTGGTGCTCGAGTGGACGTCGCCGCTGCTCGAGGAGATGCGCACCGACGTCTCCGCGGGCTTGGACTCCGCGGGGGCCGTCGACTCCGAGGCCGGTGTCCCCGACCCCGCGCACGAGGCCGCTCTCGACCTGGTGCTGCCCGTCCCGTCGGACCTCCGCGCCGCGGACTTCCGCGACGAGCACAAGATCGCCTGGGCGGCAGACGGGCCGACGCGCGCGGCGGTCGTGGTGCACGCGCGCCGCGAGGCCGAACGGCTGCTCGTCGTGTGCGCCATCGCGACCAGCTGGCAGGGCCTCGGCAGGGCGCCGAACCGGGACCTGCGCGCTGTGCTCGCCGAGGCGCGCGCTCAGGCCGCCGCCGCGCTCGCCCGCGGCGAGGAAAAGCTGCGCACCCGGCACCGCGCCCATCCCGCACCCGGCACGGACGAGGTGTCGCTGCAGCTCACCGGCTCACCGGCTCTCCGGAGTCCGAGCAGCTCACCACCGTCTTCGCCTACGGCCGCTACCTGCTGGCGGCGTCGTCGCGTCCCGGCCTGCCGCCCGCGACCCTGCAGGGGATCTGGAAGGCCGAGCTCGAGGCGCCCTGGTCCTCGAACTACACCACGAACATCAACCTCGAGATGAACCACTGGGGCGCCGGCATCGCCCACGTCCCCGAGGCCTCCGCCGCGCCCGGGGAGTTCGTGGCGATGCTGCGCGAGCCCGGGCGGGAGACCGCCCACCGCCTCTACGGGGCCGACGGCTGGACCGCGCACCACAACACCGATCCCTGGGGGTACACCGGCCCGGTGCGGGGACGCGTCCTGGGCGAGCTGGCCGGTGGCCGGGCTGTGGCTCGAGCGGGAGCTGGACTCCCTGTCCCGCTTCGAGGGCGCCACGGAGGACGAGCTCGCCGCGCGCAGCTTCCCGGCGCTGCGCGAGGCGGTCGAGCACGTGATCGCCGCCGCGGAGCGGCTGGGGGGCACGGGCGACCCCGTGGTCCAGCAGGCCGCCTCCCTGCTGGGCCTCGTGCCCGGGGTGCGGATCGGGGACGACGGGCGCGTGCTCGAGTGGCATCGCGACGATCTCGCGGAGGTCGAGCCGCACCACCGGCACGTCTCCCACCTCGGCTTCCTCTACCCCGGCGAGCAGGCGACGAGCCCTGCGGAGGAGGCCGCGGCGGAGCGGTCGCTGCTGGCGCGCGGGGACGAGGCGACCGGCTGGTCGCTCGTGTGGAAGGCGTGCCTGTGGGCGCGGCTCGGCCGGCCCGAGCGGGTGCAGGCACTGCTGGAGCTGTACCTCCGCCCCGCCGAGCGCGAGGGCGAGCGGGATCGGTCCGGGCTGTACCGGACCGGGCTGTACCGGACCGGGCTGTACCCCAGCCTGTTCTCCGAACATCCCCCGTTCCGAATCGACGGGAACTTCGGCATCGTCGCCGCGCTCGCGGAGTGCCTGGTCCAGAGCCATCGCGGGGAGATCGCGCTGCTGCCCGCGCTGCCTGCGGCGATGGCCGACGGGACCGTGCGCGGGCTGCGGGCCCGGCCCGGGATCGCGGTCGACATGACCTGGTCGGAGGGCGCGGTCACGGTGCTCGCCCTGCGTGCTCTCGGCCCCGGCGCGCTCGGCGTGCACCGGGTGCGCCACGGGAACTGCGCCCTCGAGGTGGAGCTGACGGACCTCGCCCCTGTGCGCGTGGACCTGGCGGCGCTCGCGGCCTGAGGCGGCATGTGCCGGCCCCTCCGCAGAGGGGCCGGCAGCAGCGAGCGGGCCGACCGGCTGCGAGCCTCCCCCCCCCTCGCGGCAGGGGTCTGCGACTATGGACACCGAGGGAGTTCGCAGGCCGACGGGAGCCCTTCTGATGACAGCAGCACGCAGCGGACCGTTCCGGGTGACCCGCAGGACCTTCGCAGGCGCCACCGTCCTCGCCCTCGCGGGCGCCCTCGCCGCCTGCACCGACGACGGTGACGGGGGCGGGATCGGCGTGGATCTGGTGGCGGACCCGCCCGCCACCGCCGTGCTGCCGGGTGACGAGCTCACCGCGACCTCGGTCGCGCTCAGCGCCGCCCTGTACGCCTCGGCCGACGCCGCGATCGTGACCCCCGAGGCCGACCTGGACGCCTTCCTGTCGCTGCTGGACGGGCAGTCCCTCCCGCTACCTCTGCTCATCGGCACGGGCGGCGCGGTCGGTGAGGAGCTGGACCGGCTGGGGGCCGGCACCCTGATCACGTCGGCCGGCACCGACCTCGGCGACCTCGCCGGAGACCGTGAGATCACCGAGATCGACCTGACCGCCGAGGAGCCCGGCCTGCCCGACGTCGAGGGCGACGGCCATCAGGTGCCCGTGGCCCTGTTCCTCGACCCCGACCAGGAGGTGCCCGCGCAGGGCCTCGCGACCGCGGTCATCACCGCCGTCGGCGGAACCGTCGCCGAGGCGCCGGGCGGGGACGTCGGCCGCACCAGCGACTCCGTCGCCGTCGTGCGCGACGCCGCGACCGAGGACCCCACCCACGGGGTGCTCGCCCTCGGCGACACCTTCGGCGGCTCCGACGTGTTCCCGTCCGTGGTCTCGCGGGTGACCACCACGACCTCCGAGCTGCCCGGCGGCGGGATCACCGCCTTCCCCGGCCGGCGCATGATCGCCGCGTACGGCACCCCGCACACCCCCTCCCTCGGCATCCTCGGCGAGCAGGGCCTCGAGGAGACCATCGAGCGCGTGAAGCAGATGGCCGCGGACTACGAGGAGTTCTCCGACGAGCAGGTGATCCCGGCGTTCGAGATCATCACGACGGTCGCGTCGGCCGCCGCGGGGGCCGACGGGGACTACTCGACCGAGCTCGGCATCGACGGCCTGCGCGAGTGGGTGGACGCAGCCGGCGAGGCCGGGGTGTACGTGGTCCTCGACCTCCAGCCCGGCACCACCCACTTCCTCGACCAGGCCAAGAAGTACGAGGAGCTGCTGCTGAACCCGCACGTGGGCCTGGCCCTGGATCCCGAGTGGCGGCTGAAGCCCGGCCAGCGGCACATGGTCCAGATCGGCTCGGTCCCCGCCGCGGAGATCAACGAGGTCATCACCTGGCTCGCCGACCTCACCGCCCAGAACGGCCTGCCGCAGAAGGTGCTGATCCTGCACCAGTTCAACCTGCGCATGATCTCCGACCGGCAGGACGTGGACACCTCCCGCCCCGAGCTCGCGATCACCCTGCACGCGGACGGGCACGGCAATCCCGGGGACAAGATGGCGACCTGGGAAGCGCTGCAGAGGGACCTGCCCGGCGGGATCTTCATGGCGTGGAAGAACTTCATCGACGAGGACACCCCGATGTTCACCCCCGAGGAGACCTACGCGCTGGAGCCGCGGCCCTGGTTCGTGTCCTACCAGTGACCTCCGCGGGTTGTGCGTGTCGGGCGCGGCCAGCGATGATGCTCTGATGCGACGCTCACGGGTCCACGTCCTCGGCGCCAGCGGCTCCGGCACCACCTCGCTCGGCCGGGCCCTCGCCGACCGCTGGTCAGTTCCCCACGCGGACACCGACGACTACTTCTGGCACCCCACCACCCCGCCGTTCACCGCGAAGCGTCCGATCTCCGAGCGCGTCGCGCTGATGCGGGAGATGTTCGTGGACCGCGAGGCGTGGGTGCTGTCCGGGTCGCTCGTGGGCTGGGGCGACGAGATCGTGGCCCGCTGCGACGCCGTGGTGTTCGTGACCCTCGAGCCGGGCGAGCGGATGCGGCGCCTGCTCGCCCGCGAGGCGCTGCGGGGGCACGGCACCGACGTGGACCGCGAGGCGCAGCGCCAGTTCCTGGAGTGGGCGCGCGGCTACGACGACCCGACCTTCGCCGGCCGCAGCCTCGCCGGCCACCAGAGCTGGCTGCGCCGGCTCGGCAAGCCCGTGCTGCACCTGGACAGCGCCCGGCCGGTGACGGAGCTGGTCGAGGCGGTGGAGAGCTGGGATCCGGAGGGGGATCCGGCCCCGGAGTGGATGGCGGAGGGGCGCTGAGCGGGTCCGGCCGCGCAGAGCAGCCGCGCCGCAACGAATGACGACGCGCCCCCGCCGAGCCGGAGCTCGGAGGGGGCGCGTCGGGGCTGGGAGCGCGTCGGCCGCGAAGGGCTCAGGCTCTCACCGCATCGCGACTCAGGAATCGATGACGACTGCCATGACCGCGGGCTCGCGGCGGTAGGTACGGCGCAGGTGATTGCTGACGGTGTCGACCACGATCTTCTCGATCTCGGCGATGTCGTCGATCCCGTCGGCCTTCGACTGGACGAGAGCCTTCTCAACCTGGGCGGAGGCGCCCTCGAAGGTCTTCTTGTCGTGCACGAAGCCCTTGGTGAGGAACTCGACCGGCTCGACCGGCTTGTGGGTCTTCGGGTCGATGAGGGCGACCACGGTGACCACGCCGCCGCCGGAGAGAAGGCGGCGCTCGGCGAGGGTGTCCTCGGTGGCGGCGCCGATGGTCTGGCCGTCCACGTAGACCAGGCCCGCGTCGACCTTTCCGGCGACCTTGACCTTGCCGTCCACGAGGTCCACGACCACGCCGTCGAAGCCGACGACCACGCGGTCGTCCGGCACGCCGGTCATGCGGGCCAGCTCGGCGTTGGCGTGCAGGTGCTTGGACTCGCCGTGCACCGGCATGACGTTCCTGGGCTTGACGATGTTGTAGCAGTACACGAGCTCGCCGGCGCTTGCGTGGCCGGAGACGTGCACCTTGGCGTTGCCCTTGTGGACGATGTTCGCGCCGAGGTCGATGAGCTTGTTGATGATCCCGTAGATCGCGTTCTCGTTGCCGGGGATCAGCGAGGAGGCCATGAGGACGGTGTCGCCTTCGCCCACCTGGATCTGGTGGTCGCCGTTGGCCATGCGGGCCAGCGCCGCCATCGGCTCGCCCTGGGAGCCGGTGCAGATCAGGGTGATCTTGTTGTCGGGCATCGACTGGATCTTGCGGAAGTCGACGACGACGCCCTTGGGGATCGACAGGTAGCCGAGCTCGCGGGCGATCTTCATGTTGCGCACCATCGAGCGGCCGACGAAGGCGACCTTGCGGCCGTTGGCGTGGGCGGCGTCGATGACCTGCTGGATGCGGTGCACGTGGCTAGCGAAGCTCGAGACGATGATGCGTCGCGGCGAGGTCGCGAAGACGCGGTCGATCGCAGGAGTGAGGTCCCGCTCCGACATGGTGAAGCCGGGGACCTCGGCGTTGGTGGAGTCGGTGAGGAACACGTCCACACCCTCCTCGCCCAGGCGGGCGAAGGCGCGCAGGTCGGTGATCCGGCCGTCCAGCGGGAACTGGTCCATCTTGAAGTCGCCGGTGTGCAGCACGGTGCCGGCGGAGGTGCGGAGGAAGACCGCCAGCGCGTCCGGGATCGAGTGGTTCACCGCCACGAACTCGAGGTCGAAGGGACCGGCCTGCTGGCGGTCCCCGGCCTTGACCTGCATGAGCTTCGGGGTGATGCGGTGCTCCTTGAGCTTGGCCGCGATGAACGCCAGCGTCAGCTCCGAGCCGTACAGCGGGATGTCCGCGCGCTCCTTGAGGAGGTAGGGCACGCCGCCGATGTGGTCCTCGTGGCCGTGGGTGAGCACGATGCCGACGATGTCGTCGAGGCGGTCGCGGATCGAGGTGAAGTCCGGCAGGATCACGTCGATGCCGGGCTGGTGGTCCTCGGGGAACAGCACGCCGATGTCCACGATCAGCAGCTTGCCGTTGTGCTCGAAGACGGTCATGTTGCGGCCCACCTCCCCCAGGCCGCCGAGGGGGGTGATGCGCAGGCCCTTCTTGGGCAGGCGCTGGGGTGCGTTCAGGTCGTTGCGGTGCGCAACAGGCATAGGGGTCTTCACAATCGTCGAAGGGACATGGACTGAGGTCTCAGCGTGCCGCGCGCGTCCCTCGGCGAGCGCCCTGGCACCCGGACCCTGTCGGTCCGGCGCGCCGCTGGACAGCCTGGCGGAGGTGCAGCAGCGTGCACGGCACTCACCGTACGTCAGGAAGTGGCCTTCACCCCATACCCCCGAGCGAGATCCGCGATCTTGTCACGTTGACAGGGTGCGGGGCGGTGGCAGGGATCAGGCGAGCCGGGCGGCGAGCAGCTCGAGGGAGCGCTCGGCGCGGAAGGCATGGCCGCCCTCGGTGACCACGAGCTCCGGGGCGGGAGCGTGCCATGCCTCCCAGACCGGGCCGAGCGCACGGTGCGCCTCGCGGGTCGCAGCGATCGGGAAGATCGGGTCCCGCTCCCCCGCCTCGAGCACGAGGGCGCGGGGCGCGATGAGAGACGCGATGTCGACCATCTCGAGGTCCGGCAGGAGGCCGGGGACGATGTTGCAGGGGCAGTGCCGGATCGCGGCGATGCTGGCGGCGAAGCTCGAGAAGTAGTTCGCGACCAGCGCGGCGGCGATCGTGGTGTCGAGTGCGGCGAGCATCAGCGCGACCGCTCCCCCGCCGGAGCCGCCGACGACGGCGATCCGCTGCGGATCCACACCCGGGACCCTGGCCAGGGCCTGGGCGGCGGCCTGGGCATCGGCCACGCGCGCCCCCATCACGGGCCGGCCGTGCAGCAGGTACCGGGCCGCGTCGATGCCGCAGGAGTTCTCGGCCTCCTCGTAGGGTGCCTCGCCCGGCCGACGGGGGACGCGGCGCCGGCCGAAGCTGATCATCTCCGGGCACAGCACGGTCATGCCGGCACGGACGAGCTTGTGCGCGAGGGCGTCGTGGTAGCCGTCGGCCGGGTGTGTGGCGACGAGGTCGTCGATGCCGCGGCCGTGCCCGGCGACGAGGACGACGGCGGCGCCGGTGTTCGTCGCCGAGTCCGGACGAAGGAGCAGGGCAGGGATGGGGGCACCATGCACAGGGCGGACGGTGACCTCAGTGGGCACGCCGGGGCGGGCGGTCTCGGGCATGCCCTCGAGACGAGAGCCGCCGGCGGGCCCTTCGGCGATGCCGAGCAGCGTGCGCAGTCGGGCGCGGTGGGTTGACGGCGTGTCCGTCTGCGTGTTCATCGCTCGATTCTGCTCTCATCGCGAACCCGCTCCACACGACTCACCCCAGCTCGAGCCGCACCGTCGCGAACGAATGCGGCGGCAGGGTGGCCTCGAGGCCCCGCTCGTGGGCCACCACCGAGGTGAGCGGCGCGGGGGCAACGGCGTCCGGGTGATCGGGGTCGTTGTGCGCGGCGGTCGTCTCGCCGGTGAGCACCGTCGCCTCGTACCCGGTGACCTCCCGGCCGCGCAGGTCGAGCACCAGGGTGCGCGGCGCGGAGGCGTCGAGGTTCGAGAGGGAGACGAGGGCCGAGCCCCCGTCGGCCGCGAGCGAGGCGGAGGCGGAGACGCGCGGAAGGGCCCGCCCGTCGACGACCTCCGGCTCCTCGGGCAGGAGGAGGTACGCGGCGAGTGCCGAGGCGTCCTGGTGACCGGCGTTCATCGCGAATACGTGGTACGTCGGCGTCAGCACGAGCGCGCCGGAATCGGGATCGGTGAGGATCATCGCCTGGAGCACGTTGACGGTCTGGGCGATGTTGGTCATCACCAGACGGTCCGCGTGGCGGTGGAAGCCGTCGAAGTGGAGCGCGGCGACCAGGGAGTCCCGGACAGTGTTCTGCTGGTACAGGAAGCCCGGATTCGTGCCGGGCTCGACGTCCCACCAGGTGCCCCACTCGTCCAGGACCAGGCCGATGGACCTCTCGGGGTCGTAGCGGTCCATGACGGTGGAGTGGCGGGCGATTGGCTCCTCGGTGCGCGTGGCGCGGGAGAGGGCGAGGTACCACTCCTCCTCGCTGAACTCGGTGGCGGAGCCGCGGGAGACAGAGGCCGGGCCCGTCGACGTGTAGTGGTGCAGGGAGATCGCCTGCCAGGGCGCGCGGCCCCCGTCGGCCGAGCGCATGAGCGCCTCGGTCCACGCATAGTCATCGTTGTTCGCGCCGGCGGCGATGCGGGTGAGGCGGTTCCCCGCATGCTCGCGCACGAAGGTCGAGTACTGGCGGGCGAGTGCCACGTAGTCCTCGGGGCGCATGTTCCCGCCGCAGCCCCAGGACTCATTGCCGATGCCGGAGAACGGCACCGTCCAGGGCTCCTCCCGCCCGTTCTGTCGGCGCAGCGCCGCCATCGGGGAGTCGTCGGCGCGGGTGAGGTACTCGATCCACTCGCTCATCTCCTGCACGGTGCCGGAGCCGACGTTGCCGCTGATGTACGCGTCGGTGCCGCGCATCTCCACGAGGTCCATGAACTCGTGGGTGCCGAAGGAGTTGTCCTCGACGACGTCGCCCCAGTGGGAATTGACCATCCGCGGGCGCTGCGCGCGCGGGCCGATACCGTCCTTCCAGTGGTACTCGTCGGCGAAGCAGCCGCCGGGCCAGCGCAGGTTCGGGATGCGCAGCGCGCGCAGCGCCTCGACCACGTCCTGGCGGATCCCGCGGGTGTTCGGGATCTCCGAGTCCTCGCCGACGAAGAAGCCGCCGTAGATGCAGTGGCCCAGGTGCTCGGCGAAGTGGCCGTAGACGTGGCGGGAGATCGTCGCGCCGGGCAGGTCCAGGTCGATGACCACGCGGGCCGGGCCGTCGGTCCGCCCGGCGCGCGGCAGGTCCGCACGGGACCCGGCGGTGGTGGCGCCGAGAACGCTGACGAGATCGTGGGGCAGGGTGATGGAGACGGTGGCGGACATCGACGTCCTTTCAGGGGGTCCGTGCCAAAGAGCGTGCAGCGGGGCGAGCGGCCTGTCCGATCGCGGCGACGCACGATCGACACCGTCTCTGCAACATTGGAAACGGCGAACCACGCCGTTCTGCCCCTCGTCAAGCGCTCTCCGGCCCCCAGAACGCACAAGCGTCACCCGGGAGCGATCCACGCCGCGATCACGCGGGTCGATGACACAATCCGCACCATGACCCCTCCCCCCGCGCGCGGCCGTCCACGCCCTCCCGCACTTCGGGATGTCGCCGAGCTGGCCGGGGTCTCCATCAAGACGGTCTCGAACGTGGTCAACGACTATCCGCACGTCAGCGCGAGCACGCGGGCGAAGGTGGAGGCCGCGATCGAGGCGACCGGCTACCGGCCCCAGCTCGCGGCCCAGCAGCTGCGCACGGGGTCCAGCGGGATCCTCACCCTCGCCGTCCCCTCGCTGCGCTTCGACTACTTCGCCGATCTCGCACAGCGGTTCGTCGACGTCGCCCAGACCCAGGGCCGCACCGTCCTCCTTCACAGCACGAGCGCAGGGCGCGATGAGGAGATCGAGGTGCTGCGCGGCTTCCGGCGACGGATCGGCGACGGCGTCATCTTCAACCCGCTGCTGGTCGGCGAGGAGTACCTCGCCGCGATGGAGCGTGTGGACCAGCCGACGGTCTTCATCGGCGAGCACCTCTCGCAGTCGAGCCTGCCCCCGGGCTCGGACTACGTCCGGATCGACAACACCGCCGCCACCGCCGAGGCGACGGCGCACCTGCTCTCGCTCGGCCGTCGTCGGCTGGCGTTCCTGGGCAGCACGGATCGCAGCATCGCGCCGGACCAGACGCACAGCTCGTCGGCGATGCGACTCGCCGGCTTCCGGCAGGCGCTCGACCTCGCCGGGCTCCCGTCGGCCGGCGCCCCCGCGCCGATGCTCCGGAGGTGGCACCGTCAGGACGGCCACGACGCGGTGCGCACGCTGCTGAGCACCCACTCCGACCTTGACGGGATCGTCTGCGGCAACGACGACCTGGCCCAGGGTGCGCTCTCCGCACTGCACGAGGCAGGCATCCGCGTCCCGGAGGAGGTGGCCGTCATCGGTTTCGACGACTTCCCCGATGCCGCCTACTCGCGTCCCGGGCTGATCTCCATCAGCCCGGACAAGGATCTGCTCGTCCACTCGGCGCTGGAGATGCTCATGCAGAGGATCGAGGGATACGACGGACCCCCGCGGACGGTCACCGTCCCGCACCGTCTGGCCCTCGGTGCGAGCTCTGTCGCACAGGGTGAGGAGCAGTGATCCCAGGGTGCTGGGCCGAGAGTCGGGCCACGCGCCGCCTCAGTCACACCCTCCCCTCGGCCCGTCCGCGAGTGCGAGAATCGACCCCATGGCCCCCACCACCCCGCCGACGATCCCGACCCCCTACGAGGACCTCCTGCGCGAGGTGATGGAGACCGGCCACGCCAAGGGCGACCGCACCGGCACCGGCACCCGCAGCCTCTTCGGCAAGCAGATCCGCTTCGACCTCTCGCAGGGCTTCCCGCTGATCACCACCAAGCGCGTGCACATCCGCTCGCTCGTGGTGGAGCTGCTGTGGTTCCTGCGCGGGGACACGAACGTGCAGTACCTGCACGACCACGACGTCACCATCTGGGACGAGTGGGCGGACGAGAACGGCGACCTCGGCCCGGTCTACGGCGCGCAGTGGCGGTCGTGGCCCGCGCCGAACGGTGGCGTGATCGACCAGATCGCCGACGTGGTCGAGCAGATCCGCACCAACCCCGACTCGCGCCGCCTCATCGTCTCGGCGTGGAACCCGGCCGAGATCCCGCAGATGGCGCTCGCGCCCTGCCACGCCCTGTTCCAGTTCGAGGTGCACGACGGGAAGCTCTCCTGCCAGCTCTACCAGCGCAGCGCCGATCTGTTCCTCGGCGTGCCCTTCAACATCGCCAGCTACGCGCTGCTCACCCACATGATCGCCCAGCAGACCGATCTCGAGGTGGGCGACTTCGTGTGGACCGGCGGGGACTGCCATATCTACGTCAACCACGTCGAGCAGGTCACCCGGCAGCTCTCGCGCGAGCCCCACCCCTATCCGACCCTGCAGCTGCGCCGCGCGGACTCGCTGTTCGACTACACGCTCGAGGACATCGAGATCGTCGGCTACCAGCACCACCCCGGCATCAAGGCGCCGGTGGCGGTGTGAGCGCGGCCGACGGGGGCGGGAGCCCCCGCATCGGGATGATCTGGGCGCAGGCGCGCGGCGGCGTGATCGGTGCCGGAGGCACCATGCCCTGGCACCTGCCCGAGGACCTGCGGCACTTCCGCCGCACCACGGCCGGCTCCCCCGTCGTCATGGGGCGGCGCACCTGGGACTCGTTCCCCGCGAGGTTCCGGCCGCTGCCCGGCCGCACGAACATCGTCATCACCCGCGACGACTCGATCGAGCTGCCCGGCGCCGTGCGGGCCCGCTCCCTGCCCGAGGCACTCGAGCTCGCCGCGACCGAGGCGGGACCCGACGGCACTACCTGGGTGATCGGCGGCGGCTCGATCTACGCCGACGCGATCGAGGTCGCCGAGCTGCTGGTCGTCACCGAGATCGACCTCGAGGTCGACGGGGACACCCTCGCCCCCGAGATCCCCGAGGACTTCACCGTCTCCGCCGCCGACCCCGACGAGGGATGGCACGAGGCGGAGAACGAGTTGCTGTACCGGATGGTGACGTACCGGCGCTGACGGTCGGTGTACTGCTCCGTTGACGCCTCGACCCCGGCCGTGCCCCGCGAGTCCGGCCGCATCCCACTGCCGGCCGTCACCGCAGCCTCCGCAGACTTCGATCTCAAATCGGCCAAGATCCTGGCCCTCACCGCCCGTGCGGTTCCTCAGCGAGCGCAGGGGGCACGGACCGGCGGCGCGTGCGAGATCGGCGAGGTGGTCGATCTCCGGCTCGTCCAGCCGCAGCGCGCGGGCGAGCGCGTTGAGCACCTCGGCGGAGACTCCGGTGAGGTCGCCTGCTCCATCTTCGCGTAGTACTCGACGCTGACGCCGGCGAGCATCGCGACCTCCTCCCGTCGCAGGCCCGGCACCCGCCGCCGCATTCCGGGGGCGAGTCCCACCTGCTCGGGAGTGATCCGGTCCCTGCGGGTGCGCAGGAACTCCGAAACCTCTGCTCGATGCTCCACGCCACTCACCGTAGAGCGGTCACGGCGGGTGAAGGAGGAACTGTCAGTACACCGAAGGGTGCCCCCACCCTCGAGGCTCACATGGGCGCGTACCGCGATCTCAGCACCGCGTAGACGCCATACAGGATCAGCCCCGCGCCGACGACCGCGAGCAGCACAGTGCCCAGGGGCAGGGACACCATCGCCTTCAGCGCGCCGTCCATGCCGGTGGCCTTCTCCGGATCGGAGCCGATCCCGGCCCAGGCGAACATGATGCCCACACCGATCAGCGCGAGCCCCTTGGCGATGTAGCCGATCACGCCGGTGACCACCACGACCCCGGCGACCTTCTGCCCGCGGGGCAGGCGCAGGTCGTCCTCGAAGCCGCGGCTGATGCCCTTGACGACGTGATAGCCGCCGATGCCGAGGGCCACGAGGCCCGCGATGACGATCGCGATCCGGCCCGCGGGGTTGCCGAGGAACCCGGCGGTGAGCTCGGAGGTCTGCTCCCCGGAGTCGCTGCTGCCGCCGGCGGCGAAGCGCAGCGCGGTGACGGCGAGTGCGCCGTAGACCACCGCCTTGCCGACGGTCTTCACGACGTGGTTGACGCGCTTCTTGGTGTCGTCCTCCCACTTCGCGCCGAACCAGGCCTCGGCGAGGTGCCAGATCATGAGCGCCACCATGGCGAGGCCGCCGATCCACAGCAGGATGTTCCCGCCGGGCGCGCTCGCGATGGCGCGCAGGGCGCCCGACTGGTCGGCATCCTGCGAGGACCCGCCAAGAGCAACGCGCAGCGCGATCAGACCGATGAGCACGTGCACGAGCCCGCTCATCACGAAGCCGCCGCGGGCGATGTTCTCGAACACGGGGTGCTCAGCGACGTTCTCGGCCGCGCTCTCGACGTTCGCGGCACCTTCGCGGGCGCTGTCCATGGTTCCCATGAGGGAACTGTAGAGGGCAACGGTGTCACCCGCGCCCCGTCGCGGATCCCGTCGCGGATCCCGTCGGCCGCAGATCCCGTCGGCCGGGAGCCCCGTCGGCTGCGTGCCCCGTCGGCTGCGTGCCCCGTCGACCGCGACCCGCGCTCGGGCATCCGCCCGCGCACCCCGCCCGCTGGCTCCGCTCCCCCTATGCTCAGCCACAGGACCCGTGCGTCGGCGCCGGGTCATCCCTGACCAGGAGGAGCACCATGGGCACGGACCCCACGGGCCAAGAGGACCGACGGCCCCCGTCGGACGGCACCGACTCGTACGCGACCGACTCGCGCGCGGCCGACGCATACACGACCGACGCGGCCGTCACCGGCGCGCCCCGCGCCGAGGAGCCCCGCACGGAGCAGCTGGCCCGCCAGGAGCCGCCCACCGAGGAGCTGCGCGTCCAGGAGACCCCCACCCGGGAGTTCCGGGCCGTCGACCCGTCCGCGCAGGAGCGCGCGACGGATCATGAGCGCGCCGAGCACCAGCAGTTCGCCCCTCAGCGCACCTATGAACCGGCCCCCGCGACCACCCCGATCCCGGTGCGCCCGCGCCACGGCTCGAGCTGGCTCGCCCGCCTCATCACGGCGGTGTACGCCCTGCTCGTCACGCCGCTCGGCCTGGTCCTTCTCGGCTACGGGGCCGACGGCTGGTTCCCGGTGGCGCGGATGCCTGCGGACCTGCGGACCTCGGCGACCGCCTTCCTCGGCACGCCGGAGGGGGTCCAGGCCACGGTGCTGCTCGGCATCGGCGCTCTGCTGCTCGTCTCCGTCGTCGTCACGGGGCTGGCGAGCTCGGCCGGGCTGATGCTGGTGAGTCTGCTGGCCGTCGGGGCGATCGCGCTGTCGGCCATGCCCATGCTCCTCATCGACGGCATGCGTATGCTCCCCGGACTCTTCCCGATGGAGGTCACGACGCTGGTGTACACCGCCCTGCCCCAGCTGCTGCTGCCGCTGATGGGCGGGTTCGGCGTGGCCCTGTGCGTGGCGCGACGTCGGCCCGCCGCGGGGGCGGCCCCCGCACTGCTGGGGCTCGTGGCGCTCCCGGTCCTGCTGCTCCTCGGGGCAGGCATGCTGCTCTACGGGCACTCCGAGAACGCCGTCCTCTCGATGGTCACGTTCACCGCGCAGACCACGCCGCTGCTCGCCGGGCTCGTGATCGCCGGCGCGGTGGTCCTGTGGGTGACCGCGGCGCTGACGCGGTTCTCGCCCTGGGCCATGCTCCTGCCCGCCCTGGTGCTCCTCGGTGCGACCGCTGCGCTGTTCGTGCCGGGCCTGCTCACCTCCATCCCCTGGATCTGGCAGAGCTACACCGGCTCGATCGTCGTGTACTTCCTGATCACCGGCGGTGGCCTTGCCGTCGCCGCGGTGATGCTCGTGCACACGCTCGTCCTCGCGGCCGTCCGCGCCGGGTCCCGGCGCCGGATCCGGAAAGCCTCCCCCGCTTTCTGATCACTGGTACCTGACGCGTCCGGGCCCCGCGCCCGGGAACCGCCACGCCCCGTTCACCTCCCCTCCATTCCCGGCGGCTACGGTGCTCGCGCCAGCAGCACGCACCCGGCGCCCGCGCGGCTCGCCCCGCCCCGGACCCGCCGCGCCAGGACGGGAGGCCCCGGTGGACTTCACCTCATGGGCCATCGCGCTGATGGAGTTCCTCGGCGGGCCCGGCACGGCGCTTGTCATCGCCTCGGAGGCGCTGTTCCCGCCGATCCCGGGCGAGGTGCTGCTCCCCTTCGCCGGGGTCACCGCCGCCGCGAACGGGCAGAGCGTGCTGGTGCCGATCTTCTGGACGACCCTCGGCTCCGTGCTCGGCGGGCTCGGGGTGTACGCCGTGGGCCGCGCGCTCGGGCTGCGCCGCACGAAGGCCCTCGTCCGACGCCTGCCGCTGCTCGAGGAGCACGACGTCGACGCCGCGATGCGCTTCTTCGACCGGTGGGGCTTCCCCGCCGTCGCGATCGCCCGGTTCGTGCCGATGGTGCGCACCTTCATCTCGATCCCGGCCGGCATCGAGCGCATGCCGGCGTGGCTGTTCGCCCTGGCCACCGGGCTGGGGTCGGGGGTCTGGAACGCCCTGTTCGTGGTGGCCGGGTACTTCTTCGGCCAGGCCGGCGGCGAGGCGCTCGAGGGCTTCGTGCGGATCTACTCCTCGATCGTCGCCGGGATCGGGATCCTCGCGGTCGTGGGCCTCGCGACCCAGCGCCTGCGCTCGCGGCGCGATAGCGGGGAGCCCGACGGCGACGGGTCGGCCGACGGGGGCCCGGCCGACGAGGATGCGGCCGACGGGGAACCCTCTACCCTCGAGGAATGAGCACGCCTCCCCGCGCCGACCTCGGGGCCGCGGACGTCGGCCGCTGGTTCGCCACCGCCACCTCCCGGCCGCTGGATGCGCCCGGCCCCACCCGCGGCGGACCGCGCCTGCCCGCATGGGGGCCGATGGAGGGAGCCGACTACGGGCTGCGCAGCCCCGACGACGAGATCGACGCGGCGCTCGCGCTCCTGCGCGGCCGGCCGGTCGCGGTGCTGACGGGCGCGGGGATGTCCACCGGCTCGGGCCTGCCGGACTACCGCGGCCGCGACGCGGTGCCCCGCTCCCCCATGACCTACCAGGAGTTCATGGGGCACGACCTGGCCCGGCGCCGCTACTGGGCACGCTCCACCGTGGGCTGGGAGCAGTTCCGTTCGGCCCGGCCGGGCGCGGCGCACCGGCTGCTGGCGGCGCTGAGCCCCTCGGCCTTCGAGGTCACCGCCGTGATCACCCAGAACGTCGACGGGCTGCACGCCGCAGCCGGCTCCCATCCGGTGGTCGACCTGCACGGGCGGCTGGACCGGGTGCGCTGCCAGGGCTGCGACGCGCTCTCCTCCCGCGAGGCGCTGCACCGCCGGATGCTGACGATGAACCCCGAGCTCTCCGCGCGCCTGCCCGAGCTCGCCTCCGACGCGGCGCAGGCCCCGGACGGCGACGCGGAGGTGGATCGCACGAGCACCTTCCGCTATCCGCCGTGCCCGCTGTGCGGCGGGATCCTCAAGCCCGATGTGGTCTTCTTCGGGGAGTCGGCGCGGCGCGAGGTGGTCGCCTCCGCCTTCGCCGCGCTCGAGGCGGCCGACGCGCTGCTCGTGCTCGGCTCGAGCCTCACCGTGCAGTCGGGACTGCGGTTCGTGCGCGCCGCGGGCCGGCAGGGCAAGCCCACCTTCATCCTCAACGACGGCCCCACCCGCGCCGATCCGGACGCGACCGTGCGCCTGCACGGCCGGCTCGAGGACGTGCTGGAGCGGTGGGTGCGGGCCACCGCGCCGGGGGCCTGAGCGGCGCGCGCCGTCACGCCTCCCAGAAGTCGGCGACCACCTCGTAGCCCTCGCCGAGCTCCCGGCGCAGCCACGGCAGCAGCGCCTCGCCCTCGGCACGGTGCTTCACCGCCATCTCCTCGGTGGGGAATCCGTGCTCGTGGACGAAGTGGGCATCGAAGTTCGCCGCCCAGGCGAGGAGTCGTTCCTCGAGAGCGGGCGAGAGGACCCAGTCCCTCGGCCCGGTCCCGCCCTCCTCGTCCCACAGCGGCCAGCCGGCGCCGTAGTCGTTCATGAGCCGGACGCGGCGCGGTCCTGCAGGGCGGGGGCTACGTCGATGGCCGCTCATCAGACACCGAGGATCTCGACGGCGAGTGCGCGCACATCTCCTGAGTCCAGCGACCTGATGCGCAGGGGCGGGTCCGCGGCTGCGGGGTCCTCGGCCTCCATGAGCAGCACCTCGTCCTCGCAGGTCGCGACGCTGACTTGGCGGACCGCGCCGTCGTCGGCCCGCACGGAGGTGAGCACCACGAGCGCCTGTGCGGCGGCGAGGCGCGCGGCGAGGGGATGCCCGGCGGCGAGCTCCGAGCCGCGGACGCGCACGGACTCCGTCCGCACGGTCTCCTTGCGGGCAGTCCCGCTGCGCTCCTCGGCTCCGCGGTCCCCGTCGGCCGCGCCCCCGTCGGCCGCGCCCCCGTCGGCCGCTCCCCCGTCGCCCGACGGGCCGCCCGCAGGCACCTCCGCCGCGCCCTCGCGATCGACCACCACCGCGAGCCGCGCCGCGGCCTGCTCGGGACGCAGGGGCGTGAAGCGGTGCAGGCCGGAGGGGGTGACCTCCTCCTCGAGCACACCGCCGGGATGGACGTAGTGGTGCAGGCGCTGCACCTCGGGGCCGTGCGGGGTCTGCACGGTCCGCTCGGCGGTGGTGAAGGTGGGCGCGGTGCGGCGCAGCAACAGGCAGCCGACGATCTCCGGCTCGGCCTGCCAGCGCCGCCGCCCGGTGGTGGGGTCGACCAGCTCGCGCACCCGCTCCGCGGCCAGCAGCGCCCGCAGCCCCGCCTCGGCGACCTCGGCCCGCACCTCGGAACGGCTCTCGAGCCAGGGCTCGGCGACGAACTGCCGACGCTCCTCGCCGTCGAGCCCCGCGATCTGCTCGTCGGTGAGGGTGAGCAGCAGCTCCGGCTCGCCTCCGGTGGCGCGGGCGAGCACGTCGTCCGCGGCCGTGATGTCCTCGCGCGCGGTCGGGGCAGGGTCGGCAGGGGGCGGGGTCATGGTCTCGACCCTAGCGTCGGGGGCGACCGCCCGGAGCGCGGCGCACGCCGCCGGCCCCGTGCTCGGGGGCGGACAATGGGGCGACCACCACCGTGCGAAGGAGCCTTTCGGAATGACCGCCGCCGCGCCGCTGCTGGACCTGAACGCCGACCTCGCCGAGGGCTTCGGGAGCTGGACGCTGGGCGACGACGACGCGATGCTGCAGGTCGTCACCACCGCGAACGTCGCCTGCGGCGGGCACGCCGGGGACGGCGGGACCATGCGCCGCGCCTGCCGCGCCGCCGCCGCGCGCGGGGTCGCGATCACCGCACACGTCGCCTACCCGGATCTGCAGGGCTTCGGCCGACGGTTCCTGGACATCGCCCCCGGAGACCTCACCGACCAGGTGATCGTGCAGGTCGGAGCACTGCAAGCGATGGCAGGGGCAGAGGATGCGGTGGTGGCCGGGGTGAAGCCCCACGGCGCGCTGTACAACGCGCTCGCGCACCACGAGGCGCAGGCCGCGGCGGTGGTGCGGGCGCTCGTGGAGCTCGGCGGGGGTCTGCCGCTGCTCGCCGCGCCGGGGTCCGTGGTGGTGCGTCTCGCCCAGGAGGCGGGGATCGCGGTGGTGCTCGAGGGCTTCGCCGACCGCGCGTATCTGCCCGACGGCACCCTCACCCCGCGCCGGATGCCGGGTGCAGTGCTCACCGATCCGGTCGCGGTGGCCGAACAGGCGCTCTCGATCGCGACCGCGCAGGGGGTGCGGGCGGCCGACGGGTCCTGGGTGGACCTCCCGGTCCGGTCGCTCTGCCTGCACGGGGACACCCCCGGCGCCGTGGCGCTCGCGCGCACAATCCGCGCGCGGCTCGAGAGTGCGGGCGTGGAGCTGCGGGCGGCGCTGTGAACGAGGCCGGCGTCGAAGCGATCGGAGCACCCGGGGCGCGCGGCGCGGACGAGACGCCCGGCGTGCACCGGGCGCTCGATGGTCGTGCCGGCACCTCCCTGCTCCCAGCTCCCCTCGCCGTCCACCGCGCTGGGAAGACCGCCCTGCTGGCCGAGTACCCGGATCCCGCCGCCGTCCTCGCAGCCGCCGCGGCGGTGCGCGCCCTCGCCCCCGCGCACCTGGCGGACCTGGTCCCGGCGGAGCGGACGCTGCTGCTGCGCGGTGCCTCGGGCCGCGACCCGCAGCGCTTCGCCGCGCTGCTCGCGCACCTGCCCGCCGCGGAGGATGCGCATGGCGAGGTGGGCGAGGTGAGCGTCGGGATCGTGTACGACGGCGAGGACCTCGGCGAGGTCGCTGACCTGCTCGGCATGAGTACGGACGCCCTGATCAGCGCCCATTCCGGGACGGTGTGGGAGGCGGCTTTCGGCGGCTTCGCACCGGGGTTCGCGTACCTGCTGCCGGTGGCGGAGCCCGGTGCCGCCCCTCATGATCGCGACGCGGGCGGGTCGAACGGGGACGTCGGCCGCGCCGGCGCGGGTGCCCCGCCCGTCCCCGCCCTTCCGCCCTGGGAGGTGCCGCGCCGCGCGGAGCCGCGCACCGCTGTGCCCGCGGGCGCCGTCGGCCTCGCCGCAGGGTACTGCGGCATCTACCCGCGCCCCTCCCCCGGCGGGTGGCAGCTGATCGGGCGCAGCGACGCGGCGCTGTTCGACGTCCGACGCGACCCTCCCGCCCTACTCACCCCCGGGACGCGCGTGCACTTCGCGCCCCAGCGCGCCCTCACCCGCGCGACCCCGCCCCGGGCCGGGGCGCCGTTCCCCTCCTCCGCCTTCGCACAGTCCGCCCCGGCGCTCGCGCTCCAGCGCGCACGGGAAGCGGCCGCGGTCCAGGCCCGCGCCGTGCAGGCACGCGCCCTGCAGGCGGGGGCGATGCCCGAGCGGGCCGTGTCGTCGCTGCGCGCGCGGCGCGGCGAGTCCACGGGCACCGCGGCCAGGCCCGCCACCGCATCGGGGGCTGCGCCCACCTCCGAGCCCACTACCGGGCCCGCCTCCGAGGCCCGCCCGGCGCTCGAGGTCCTCGCTCCGGGCCCGCTGACCCTGCTCGAGGACGGCGGCCGACCGGGCCGGGCCGCGATCGGGGTGAGCCCGTCGGGCGCCTTCGACCGCGGCGCGCTGAGCCGGGCGAACCTCGCCGTCGGCAACCCCTCCGGCGCCGCCGTGCTCGAGACCGTCGCCGGGCCGCTCGCGCTGCGGGTCACCGCGCCCACCGTCGTCGCCATCTCCGGCGCGCTCGCACCGCTCACGGTGGAACGGGCCGACGAGGAGGTCGGCCCGGTCGACCTCGCCTCCGAGGACGCCCGGGAGCGCGCGATCGCCCTGGATCCCGGGGACCGGCTCGAGGTCGGGCCCGCCGCAGCCGGGCTTCGGCTGGTCCTCGCGGTGCGCGGTGGGGTCGCCGGGATCCGCCGCGACGGCGAGACCGCGGCCGACCCCGACACCCTGGTGCTCGGCGCCCGCTGCCGCGACACGCTCTCCGGGCTCGGCCCCGCGCCGCTGCAGGTGGGCGATGTGCTGCTGGTCGGGTCGGAGCACGGGCTGGACGCGGTGCCGCCGCCCGCCGAGATCACCGGCGAGCACGCCGTCGACGCGCACGACAGCGACACAGCCGACACAGCCGACCCCGGCGCGCCCAGCGCACCCCTCCTGGTCCCCGTCCGCCTCGGCCCGCGCGACGCTCTGCTCGGTGCGGCGGCGGTCGCCGCGTTCCTCGCGGCCGAGTGGACGGTGCGCCCCGACTCGGACCGGGTGGGCGTGCGGCTGGACGGTCCGCCGCTGCCCGTCCCGGACGGTGCCGCCGGCGTGCCGAGCGAGCCGATGCTGCCCGGGGCCGTGCAGATCCCGCCCTCGGGCCTGCCCGTCGTGTTCGGCCCCGACCACCCCACCACCGGCGGCTATCCGGTGATCGCGGTCGTCACGCGCGCCGGCCTCGACGCCCTCGCCCAGGCGGCGGCGGGCACCGCGCTGCGCTTCACGGACGCCGCGGACTGCGATGCCGCGAGCTCCGATGCCGTGCGGGGATGAAGCCGTCCGGCGATGATGCCGTCTAGAGATGCACGGACCAGCCGAAGCGGCCGCCCGCGCGGCGCGCGAGGGTCGCGACATCGGGGTGGTCCAGGCTGCGGGTGAACGCCGGGGCCGCGGGGAACTTACCAGCCGCCATCGGGAACAGGACGATGACGGGATCACCGGTCCACGTGGAGCGGGTCAGCAGCCCGCTGATCGAGTTCCCGAGCTGCTCCCAGATCGCCCTGGCCCAGGCTCGGCACGTCGACCGCGGGGCCGACAGCAGCGCGTCGGTCGCACCGTTGCGCATCAGGAAGTCGCTGCCGGTGAGGTCCAGCAGTTCCAGCGGGCTCGTCGGCTCCCATGCCGTGAGGGCCCGGTCCGGTGACAGGGTGATGATGCCGCTCTGGGACACCTCGACGAACGCGGTGTCGGGATCTGCTGCGGCATAGGCGACCGCCGGAGTCAGCCCTCTGAACGGGGAACCGTCGGCGGTATGCAGACGGCGCGGCTCCGGGTGCGGATCCCACCGGCATGTCGAGACCGGCCCGAACGCCCGCAGCTCGTTCCAGGCCACCGAGTGCGGACCCACGATCGCATGGATCCGCCACAGCGGCGCCCGCCATGCGACGACATCCTTCGGGCCCAGCCGCAGCGGCGCCTTCGGCGAGCGGGGCGCCTTCGGGAGCGAGGGGCTCACAGGTACCCCAGGTCCTCGACCAGGGCGAGGACAGGCTCCACCGGGCCATCACCGGCCAGCCAGTCGACCGGGCTCATGCCCTCCAGCTCCTCCTGGGCCTGCGTCATGAATCGGCCGATCGCCAGCGGATGGGTGTCCCGCGGGAAGGCGGGGAGGATCCGGCGCAGCCCCGGTACCACGCGCCCGTCGGCCGTGAACTGCCAGCGCGGGAACCGCAGCCCGGCCGGGTCACCGGGGTTCGGGGCGTAGAGGTCGCCGACGAGGCGGGACCTTCGCACGTTGGCCTCGGCGCGTCCGAGGAGCGCGGCGACCTCGCCCGTCGACAGGGCACCGTCGAGGGCTGCGGCGTCGAGGGTGAACCGCTCCCGCGCCAGTCCCAGCTGCGTCGCGGCCCGTCCCTGCTCGCTGAGGTCCTGCTCGTTGAGGCCCGCGTGGGTGAGCAGGAAGTCCCGCTCCCCTGCCGTGAGGGGTGCCGTGGAGCCGCCGACCACTTCCCCGAGGACCTCGAGGAACGCGCTCGCGCTCATCGGGTCCCCTCGGCGGTGCAGGGCGCGAGCGAGCTCCCCGGCCGGATCCATGGTCGCACTGCTCATGCACTCCATGATACGGCGGGCATGACCGTATCACCATGGCTGCGAAGCGCTCATCCGGCACGCCTCGCCCGGTCCCGCGGAACCGGTTGGTCGCATGCCACCGCACGGTGACACGATGAGGCCATGCCGCGACTGCTGCCCGACCCCGCCTATTTCGCCACCCTCCCCAAGGTCATCACCTCCGGAGCCGTGATCCTGCGGGACGAGGACGGCCGCTTCGTCATCGAGAAGCCGAACTACCGTGCGCACTGGCTGCTGCCCGGCGGCGGCGTGGACCCCGGCGAAGACGCCCGCGCCTGCGCCCAACGCGAGGTCATGGAGGAGCTCGGGCTCGACGTCGAGGTTGGGCGGCTGCTCGCTGTGGACTGGCTGCCTTCGAGCCCCGTGCACTCCGCCCCGATGGGCGTGCACTTCCTGTTCGATGCCGGGGTCATCCCGCGCGCCGAGCTCGAGGCGCGGATCGTGCCGCAGGCCTCGGAGCTGGACGACTGGGCGCTCATCGCCGAGTCACAGGCGGACATGCTCTCCGCCTGGGGCGCCTCCCGCGCCCGGCGCGCCCTCGCGGTGCTGCGCGGCGAAGCGGAGGTCGACATGTTCTCGCACCCGCCCCGTCCCGTCGGCTGACTGGTTCCCTCGCTGCCCCGTCGACCGCCCCGTCCCGTCGGCCGACCCGTCCCGTCGGCTGAGACGACACGGACCCTCGCACAATCCGAGATGATTCCGAGACCTCAGGGCTTTTTCTCAGACTGACCAGGAGTGTCGGTCGGGAGTCCGACCGCCGGGAGCCCCCGTCGGCCGACGAGTGTGACCGGCGTCGCATGACGTGCGTGCGGGCGTGCGCCATGATGTGCCCACCCTGCCCCCACCGCCGGAGGTCCCCATGAGCCCCTCCCCCGCTCTCCCCGAGTCGTCGGCCACCCCGATCGATCGCCCCCTCACCCGCTCCCAGCGCCTGGACCGGCTGCCGTTCACGCGCAAGCACGGCAAGCTGCTCGGCGCCTCCGGCATCGGCTGGGCGCTGGACGCGATGGACGTGGGTCTGATCTCCTTCGTCATCGCGGCGCTGACCGTGCACTGGGGCATCGACAAGTCCGACGGCTCCCTCATCGCCTCCGCCGGGTTCGCCGGCATGGCGATCGGCGCGACCGTGGGCGGCCTGCTCGCCGACCGGATCGGCAGGCGCAGCGTCTTCGCCCTCACCCTGCTGATCTACGGCCTCGCGACCGGCGCCTCCGCGCTCGCGATGGGCGTGGGCGTGCTGATCGCACTGCGCTTCGTGGTGGGTCTCGGCCTCGGCGCCGAGCTTCCGGTGGCCTCCACCCTGGTCAGCGAGTTCGCCCCCGCCCGCATCCGCGGCCGCGTGGTGGTGTGGCTCGAGGCGTTCTGGGCGCTGGGCTGGATCCTCGCCGCCGTGATCGGCACGTTCGTCGCGACCTCGGGGCCGGCCGGCTGGCGCTGGGCGCTGGCGCTCGGCATGATCCCGGCCGCCTACTCGATCGTGGTGCGGCTCGGGATGCCCGAATCGGTGCGGTTCCTGGAGAAGAAGGGCCGCCACGACGAGGCCGAGCGGATCGTGCGCGACTTCGAGGCGAGCGCCGGGATCGAGGAGCCGCAGGCGGCGTCGGCCGACGGGTCCGCCGCCGGCGCGTCCGGTGCTACTGCCGTGGCGGTTGCGGCCGACGGGGACGGGCGCGTCGCGGCCGACGAGGTCGGCGTCGTCCCCGAGGCCGACCGGGTCGAGGCGACCGGCGGCATCTGGTCCGCGGGCCTGCGTGCCCGCACGGCCGGGCTGTGGGCGGTGTGGTTCTGCATCAACCTCGCCTACTACGGCGCGTTCATCTGGATCCCGACGCTGCTGGTGGACCGCGGTTTCACCCTCACCCAGTCCTTCACCTTCACGCTGATCATCACCCTCGCCCAGCTGCCCGGCTACGCCGCCGCGGCGTGGCTGATCGAGGTGCTGGGCCGGCGCTGGACGCTGACGATCTTCCTCGCCGGCTCCGCCCTGTCCGCGATCGGCTACGGCATGGCCGACTCCGAGGCGACGATCCTCGTGGCGGGGTGTTTCCTCAGCTTCTTCAACCTCGGCGCCTGGGGCGCGCTCTACGCGATCGGGCCGGAGCTGTACCCGACCGCGGTGCGCGGCACCGGCACCGGCGCGGCCGCCGCCTTCGGCCGCCTCGCCTCGATCATCGCCCCGTTCCTGGTGCCGGTGCTCGTGGTCTCCGGCGGTCAGGTGCTGGCGTTCGTGGTGTTCGCGCTGGCCTTCGCGATCGCGTCCGCGGCGGCGTTCACGCTGCCGGAGCAGCGGGGGAAGGCGCTGGCGGAGTAAGGGCGGGGCGGCTCGTCGGCAGGAGTACCACGCACCATCGGTGCGCACCCCGTACCGTGGCACCACCGGCGACCGCGCGCCGGGGACTCGCACACGACCCCGGGAGGGCCCATGCACGCCGACCGCATCACCGATTCGCTCGCCCACCACGGCGAGGGTCCGTACTGGTCCGAGACCTGGGGCGGGCTGCGCTGGGTGGACATGCTCGAGGGCGACATGCTGCAGCTGCGTCCCGACGGGTCCGCGCGCCGGCTGCCCACGCCCGGCGCGGTCGTGGCCTGCGTGCGCCCTGCTCATGGCGGCGGCGCGGTGCTGGCGCTGGAGAAGTGCTTCGCCCTGGAGGACGCCGATGGCTCGATCCGCCGCCTCCCCCCGCTGTGGGACGAGGACGTGCGCATGAACGAGGGCGCCGTCGCACCGGACGGTTCGTTCTACTGCGGCTCCATGACCTATGACCAGCGCCCGGGCGCTGCGTCGATGTGGCGCCTGCTCCCCGACGGCACTACCGGGATCGAGTTCGGGGACCTCACGATCTCCAACGGTCTCGCCTTCGCGGCCGACGGCGCCTCCGCGTTCTTCGTCGACACCCCGACGGGGCGCGTCGACGTCATGGACTGGTCGGCCGAGTCCGGCTTCTCCGGCCGGCGCCCCTTCGCGGACCTCACCGCGGAGGAGGGCCATCCCGACGGGCTGTGCCTGGACGCGGAGGGCAACGTGTGGGTGGCGATGTACGGCGGCGGGCAGGTGCTGGGCCTCGATGCGGGCGGCCGCGTCGCGGAGAAGGTCGAGGTGGGCGCCCGCCAGGTCACTGCCTGCACCTTCGGCGGCGCGGACCTCGCGACGCTGTACATCACCACCAGCCGGGAGAACCTCCCCGACGGTGAGGATCCCGCGGCCGGCTCGCTGTTCTCCGTGCAGCCCGGGGTGACGGGTGCGACGGAGGAGCTGCTGTTCGGCGACCCCGAGGACGGGGACGAGGAGGGCTGAACGCGCCGTGGCGGACGCCTCTCTCCGCCCACTTCGCACCGTCGCCTGCAAAGAATGCGCTCCTGGCGTGACCTCACAGCCATATGGCCGGTGACGTCGCGCCAGGAGCGCAGAGTGTGCAATCCCGACCCTCCGCAGTGCACTGCGCACGCCGAGCCGGGGCTGCCCTCGCTCAGGATCAGGCCGAGGCGGCCTCCGCCGAGCGGTCCCGGGCCTCGCCGGTGGCGAGCGAGTCGACCATGTCGTCGAACTCCTCCATGGCCTTCTTGTCCGGCTGCGGGGTGAACAGGCTGACCACCACGGCGAGCACGAGGCAGATGAGGAAGCCGGGGATGATCTCGTAGAGGTGCTCCCCGCCGAACCAGCCCCAGTCGACGTCGGGCTGGAACTGGCCCCAGACGAAGGCGACCACGGCGCCGGCGACCATGCCCACGGCCGCGCCGGCGGCGGTCAGGCGGCGCCAGAACAGGGACAGCAGGATGATCGGTCCGAAGGCGGAGCCGAAGCCGGCCCAGGCGAAGGCGACCAGGGCGAGCACGGAACTCTCCGGGTCCAGCGCCAGCAGCACGGAGATGACCGAGACGACGAGCACGCCGATGCGGCCGCCCCAGAGCTTCTGGACGGCGCCTAGCTTCACGCCGAAGCCGCCCACGATGTCCTCGATCAGCGCGGAGCTGGTGACGATCAGCTGGGAGGAGATGGTGGACATGATCGCGGCGAGCACCGCGGCGAGCAGGATGCCGGCGATCAGCGGGTGGAACAGGATCTGGGCGAGGTCCAGGAACACGGACTCTCCGTTGACGGTGTCGGTGAGCTGCTGGTCCTGGTTCTGCTGGAAGTAGGCAAGGCCCGCCATGGCGGTGAACACGGCGCCGAGCACGCACAGGATCATCCAGCTCATGCCGACGACGGTGCCGTACTTGGCATCGCGCGAGGAGCGCAGCGCCATGAAGCGCACGATGATGTGCGGCTGTCCGAAGTAGCCGAGGCCCCACGCGAGCGCCGAGACGATGCCGACCCAGGTGCCGCCGGCGACCATCGAGCCGAAGGTGGGGTCGACCTCGCGCACGGAGGCGAACATCGCCGCGGGGCCGCCCACGACGACCATCGCGGTGATCGGGACGACGATGAGGGAGACCAGCATGATCAGGCCCTGGACGACATCGGTGTAGCTGGCGCCGAGGAAGCCGCCGAACAGGGTGTACAGGATGGTCACGCCGCCCACCAGGAGCATGCCGGTGAGGTAGGGGCCGCCGAACATCGACTGGAAGAACACGCCGCCGGCGACCATGCCGGAGGAGACGTAGAAGGTGAAGAACACCAGGATGATCAGGCCCGCGGCGATGCGCAGCACGTTGCTGCGGTCATGGAGGCGGTTGCCGAAGAAGCTCGGCACGGTGATCGCGTTGCCGGCGATCTGCGTGTACTGACGCAGGCGCGGGGCGACGAAGACCCAGTTCAGCGCGGCACCCACGGTGAGGCCGACGGCGATCCACGCCTCGACCAGGCCGCTCATGTACAGCGCGCCGGGCAGGCCCATCAGCAGCCAGCCGGACATGTCCGAGGCGCCGGCGGAGAGCGCGGCGACGAAGGGGTGCAGCTGGCGGCCGCCGAGCATGTAGTCCTCGCCGTCCGTGGTCTTGCGGAAGGCGTACAGGCCGATGCCGATCATGGCGCCGAAGTACACGACCAGCGCGATGATTTTGAAGGCAAGTTCCATGGCAGGAGCTCCGTTCTCGAGGAAGTGGCTCTCCGGGACGGGGTCCGGCGTGAGGAGCGGCAGGGCCCCGGGGGAAGGGAGAGCGGACGGGGATCGGGACAGGTGCAGTCGACGCGCCACCGTACAGGCGGCGCTGTCTCCGGATGGGGAGAACCCTACGCCCCTGTGACCCCACTCACGCGCTCCGCCCCCTCCGGGAGCCCTGCCGCGCGGTCGGCGATGTCAGCCGAACAGCGCCTCGGTGTCGTCGTCGACCCAGTCCAGGGTGCGCTCGACGGCCTTCTTCCACAGGCGCATGTAGCGGTCGCGGGTCTCCTCGTCCATCTGGGGCTCCCAACGCTTGTCCTCGGCCCAGTTGTCGATGACGTCCTGCTCGCCGTCCCAGAAGCCCACCGCGATGCCGGCGGCGTAGGCGGCGCCGAGCGCGGTGGTCTCGATGACCTTCGGGCGCACCACGGGCACGCCGAGGATGTCGGCCTGGAACTGCATGAGGGTCTCGTTCATGACCATGCCGCCGTCGACCTTGAGCTCGGTGAGCTCGACGCCGTCGCTCGCCGCGTCGGCGACCATCGCGTCCAGCACCTCGCGGGACTGGAAGGCCGTGGCCTCCAGCGCCGCGCGGGCGATGTGGTTCTTGTTGTGGAAGCGGGTCATGCCGACCATCACGCCGCGGGCGTCGGAGCGCCAGTGCGGGGCGAACAGGCCCGAGAACGCCGGGACGATGAACAGTCCGCCGTTGTCGTCGACCTGCTTGGCGAGGTCCTCGATCTCGGGGGCGGAGGAGATGATGCCGAGGTTGTCGCGCACCCACTGCACGAGCGAGCCGGTGACCGCCACCGAGCCCTCGAGCGCGTAGACCGGCTTGTTGTTGCCGATCTTGTACGCGACGGTGGTGAGCAGCCCGTTCTCGCTGCGCACCAGCTCCTCACCGGTGTTGACCAGCATGAAGTTGCCGGTGCCGTAGGTGTTCTTGCCCATGCCCACCTCGAAGCAGGCCTGGCCGAAGGTCGCGGCCTGCTGGTCGCCGAGGATGCCGGCGATCGGGGTGTCGATGAGCAGGCCCTGCTTGCGGCCCGTGCCATACACCTCGGAGGAGGAGCGGATCTCGGGGAGCATGGACAGCGGGATGCCCATGTCCTTCGCGATGTCCTCGTTCCAGTCGAGGGTGTCGATGTTCATGAG
This sequence comes from Brachybacterium aquaticum, assembly GCF_014204755.1. NCBI lineage: Bacteria > Bacillati > Actinomycetota > Actinomycetes > Micrococcales > Dermabacteraceae > Brachybacterium > Brachybacterium aquaticum. The sequence goes on along the minus strand of NZ_JACHLZ010000001.1, from coordinate 3,375,814 downwards.
CATGGTGCGGGAGGCGTTGGTGACGTCGGTGACGTGGACGCCGCCGTCGACGCCGCCGGTCATGTTCCACACCAGCCAGGCATCGGTGTTGCCGAAGAGCAGGTCACCGGCCTCGGCCTTCTCGCGGGCGCCCTCGACGTTGTCGAGGATCCACTTGACCTTGGGGCCGGAGAAGTAGGTCGCCAGCGGCAGGCCCACACGCTCCTTGTACTTGTCCGCCCCCTCGTCCCCGGCGAGCTCGTCGCAGATCTTCTGGGTGCGGGTGTCCTGCCAGACGATCGCGTTGTACACCGGCTCGCCGGTGGTGCGGTCCCACACCACCGCGGTCTCGCGCTGGTTGGTGATGCCCACGCCCGCGAGCTGGTGACGGTTGATCTCGGCGCCCACGAGCGCCTGGCCCACCACGTCGCGGGTGTTCTTCCAGATCTCCATCGGGTCGTGCTCGACCCAGCCGGACTTCGGGAAGATCTGCTCGTGCTCCTTCTGGCCGGTCGCGACGATCTGCCCGGCGTGGTCGAAGATGATCGCGCGGGTCGAGGTCGTGCCCTGGTCGATGGACATGATGTACATGGTCTCGTCGTTCATCGGAACTCCTTCGTGTGATGGATCGAGAGTGGCGGCGCGTCGTCGCGCCGTCGGGGGCCCGGGCGGGGACCGTCGGCCGACGACCCCGCCCGGGCAGGGGTGGAGGTCAGAAGGCCAGCGCCGCGAGGCCGGCGAGGACGCCGCCGATCAGGGGGCCGACGATCGGCACCCACGAGTATCCCCAGTCGCTGCTGCCCTTGTGCGGGATCGGCAGGATCGCGTGCGCGATGCGGGGCCCGAGGTCACGGGCGGGGTTGATGGCGTAGCCGGTGGGCCCGCCGAGGCTGGCGCCGATACCGACCACGAGCAGGGCGACCGCGAGCGGGCCGAGCTGGTGCGGGGTGTTGCCGAACATGATGATCACGTACACGAGCACGAAGGTCGCGATGATCTCGGTGACGAGGTTCCAGCCGTATGAGCGGATCTCCGGACCGGTCGAGAAGGTTCCCAGGATGGTGCCGGCGTCGGTCTCCTGGTCGTAGTGGTTCTTGTAGGTCATCCACGCGAGCACCGCACCGAGGAAGGCGCCGATGAGCTCCGCGAGCAGGTAGGCGACGGTGGTGCCGGCGGTCACCGGGATCCCGGGGCCGTACTCGGAGGCGCCGTTGGCCAGCAGGCCGAAGGTGACGGCCGGGTTCAGGTGCGCGCCGGTGAGGAACGCGACCCACACGCCCGCGAAGACCGCGAGACCCCAGCCGATGTTGATGAGCAGCCAGCCGCCGCCGTTGCCCTTGGTCTTCCCGAGGATCACGTTCGCGACGACGCCGCCACCCAGCAGGGTGAGCATCGCCGTGCCCGCGATCTCCGAGAGGAAGATCGTTCCGATAGTGCCCATGCGTTCTCTCCTTCACTGCTGCGCGTCGATGCGCAGCGGTCTCCGGTGCCGCCCAGGACCTCTGGGGAGCGGCGGTCCCGGGACGGGGACGCCGCATGGGGAGGGCTCCGGGATGTCCTGCCGCTCGGAGAGAGCGCGGATCCCGGCGCGGATCCTGGTGCTGCCCTTCGCGGCCCCGCCGTCGGGGCCGCCGGGGACGCGCACGGTGCGCGTCCCCGGTGCGCCCCGGGATCGTTCCCAGGCGCACCGACGATCAACGGGTCCTCGGCACCTCCGCGATCCCGTCCAGACGCGCGGCGACCTGCTCGTCGCTGTGCGTGGTCTCTCCCTCGAGCCGGGCCGCGATGTACTCGCGGTAGGCCGCGACCTCGCGCTCGCGGGTCGCCTCGTCCCAGCCCAGCTCGGGGCCGACGAGCGCGGCGACCTCCTCGGCCGCGGCAACGCCGCGGTCCCGGGTCTCGTAGTCCAGCCGGGTGCGGCGCTCGAGCACGTCGGCCAGGTGCCGTGCGCCCTCAGCGCGCACCGCGTAGAGCGCCTCGGCGCGCAGGTAGCGCGGGGCGTGCTCGAGCGGGTTGGCGAGCGAGTCGTCCTCGTCCGCGAGGGCGAGCACGTCGGTGAGCAGGGCGCCGTAGCGGAACAGGAGCCGGTCCACGCGGGTCTCGTCCCAGCCGTGGCGGCGCGCGATCTCGTGCTTGTCGCGCTTCAGCGCCTCGTAGCCCTGCGCGCCGATCACCGGCACCGTGCGGGTGAGGCTCGGGCGACCGGGCTGGGAGTCCTTCAGGGCGAAGTCGACGACGTCCTCGGCCATCACCCGGTAGGTGGTGTACTTGCCGCCGGCGATCGCGGTGAGGCCGGGCTCGACCTCCATCACGGTGTGCTCGCGGGAGACCTTCGTGGAGCCCTTGTCCGACCCCTTCTTCACCGGCTGCAGCAGCGGGCGCAGGCCGGAGTAGACGCCGATGACGTCGTCCCGGCTGAGGTCGTCGGCGAGCACGGCGTTGGCGTGCTCGAGCACGTAGTCGATGTCGTCCGAGGTGGCCCCGACATCGCGGGGGTCCTGGGTCCAGGGGGTATCTGTGGTGCCGATGACCCAGTACTCGTCCCAGGGGATGATGAACAGCACCGACTTCTCGGTCTGGGTGATGATGCCGGTGTCCGGGGCGGCGGGGATGCGCTCACGGGCGACGGTGATGTGGATGCCCTTGGAGGCGAGGACCTCGAGGCCCGCATCGGCCCCGGCGAGCTCCTGCTGCTCCTGGGTCCACACTCCACCGGCGAGGATGGTCTCGCGGGCGTGGACGTCGAACTCCTCGCCGCTCTCCTCGTCGCGCACGCGCACGCCGATCACGCGCGGGCCCTCGTGGAGGTAGTCGACCACGGTGGTGTAGTTCGCGACCGCAGCGTCGTGCTGGGCGGCGGAGCGCACCAGCATCAGCACGAAGCGGGCGTCGTCCATCTGCGCGTCGTAGTACTCGAGCGCCCCCACAGCCTTCTCGCCGTCCAGGGCCGGGAACACCTCGAGCATCTTCCCGTGCAGGAGGTGGCGGTGGAAGGGGACGGCGCGCTTGCGGCCCACGGACTGCATGGCGTCGTAGAGCATCACGCCGGAGCCGATGAAGCCGCGGTCGATCACCTTGCGGAAGAAGGGGAAGACGAAGCTGATCGGCTTCACGAGGTGCGGGGCGGTGTGCTGGATCAGCAGGTCCCGCTCGCGCAGCGCCTCGGCGACGAGCTTGAAGTCGAGCATCTGCAGGTAGCGCAGGCCGCCGTGCATGAGCTTGGAGGAGCGGGAGGAGGTGCCGGAGGCCCAATCGCGGGTCTCGACGAGGCCGACGGAGAGGCCGCGGGTCGCGGCGTCGAAGGCGGCGCCGGCGCCGTTGACCCCGCCGCCGACCACGAGCACGTCCAGGGGGGTCTGCGCCGTGGCGGCGCGCAGGCGCGCCAGGTGCTCGTCACGGGCTGCGGGAGTGAGGGCGGACCGCTGCGGTTCGGACACGAACACGCTCCTTCGTCATGTCGTCGAGACGTCGCCCGGGCAGGGGTGCGGCGCCGTCTGGAGGGCGGAGCCGTGGGGCCACCGCCGTGTGTATCCCTGCGGGTGCCCCGACGGGCATCCGCATACGCACATCGTGAACGGCATGCGCAGCGACGAGCAAATGCGATGCACGAACGTGCAAGACTGGTGTCGTGAATCTCGGATCACGCCCCGCAGCGCTCTACGAGGCTGCACGGATGTACTACGACGACGGGCTGACGATGGAGTCGATCGCCTCGACCCTGAAGGTCTCCCGCTCGACGGTCTCCCGGATGCTGCGCGAGGCCCGCGCGGCGGGGCTGGTGACGATCACCCTGCGACCACCCGGGGCGCACCGGGTCGAGGAGCTGCGCCGGCGGATCGCCTCGCGCTACGGGGTGCGGGTGCACGTGGTGGCGACGGGCCCGGAGGACGGCGAGCGCGAGCGGCTGCAGGTGGTCGTCGAGCGCGGCGCGGCGCTGCTGGACGAGATGCTGGAGCCGGGCACCACGCTCGGGCTGGCCTGGGGCACGACGCTCGCCGCACTGCTCGCCGCCATCCGCCCGCGCCCCGTTCCCGGGCTGCGGATCGTGCAGCTGAACGGGGCGATCAACGTCGAGGGCTCCGGGCTCACCTACGTCTCGACCGTGCTCGCCCGGGCCGCGAACCGCTGGGACGCGGCGGTGCACCAGTTCCCGGTCCCGGCGTTCTTCGACTACGCGGAGACCCGGGAGGCGATGTGGCGCGAGCGCTCGGTGCAGCGGGTGCGCGAGACCCAGCACCAGACCACGCTGGCCGTGTTCAGCGTGGGCGCCTTCGATGCCGAGGTGCCCAGCCACCTCTACACCCACAACTACCTCACCCCCGCGGACCTGCAGTCCCTGCGAGCCGACGGGGCGGTGGGGGACGTGTGCACGGTGTTCCTGCGGGCCGACGGCAGCTTCCGCGACATCACGATGAACGCCCGCGGCTCCGGGGTCTCCCCCGATCAGCTCACCCGGATCCCTCGGCGCCTGCTGGTCGCCTCCGGCTCGCGCAAGGCGCTGCCGCTGCGGGCGGCGCTGCGCGCGGGGGTCGCGACCGACGTGGTCGTCGACGAGATCACGGCCGCGAGCCTGCTCGCGCTGCGATGAGGGTGCTCACCGCTCGGCGGCGGCGAGGTCGATCCGCTCGGGGTGGGTGTAGAGGTTCATCCGGCCGTCGCCGTGCTCGCCGGCGCGGGTGAAGCCCAGCAGCGTCATCCCGAACTCCTCGGCGGTGTCGACGGCGAGGGAGCTGGCGGCGGACACGCAGGCGAGCATCGGGATGCCGGCCATGTACGCCTTCTGGGTGATCTCGAAGCTTGCGCGGGAGGAGACGAGCAGGAAGCAGTCGCGCAACGGGAGGCGGTCTTCGAGCAGCGCCCAGCCGATCACCTTGTCCACGGCGTTGTGCCGGCCCACGTCCTCGCGCACCACCAGCAGGTTCCCCTCGAGGTCCACGAGCGCGGCGGCGTGCACTCCCCCGGTGCGGGCGAACACGGCCTGCTGGTCGGAGAGCGCCCGGGCGGCGGCGAGGACGATCTGCGGGGTGACGGTCCAGGTCTGCATGAGGGTGTAGCGGCTCTTCTGCCGCACCGCGTCGATGCTCTCGGAGCCGCACACCCCGCATGCGGAGGTGGTGGTGAAGTTCTTCGTGACCAGCGGCAGCAGCTGCGGCCGGGTGGTCGTGAAGTCCATGACGTTGTAGGTGTTCTGTGCGAAGCCGTTGCCCTCGTCGACCACCGCGCCGTCGCAGTAGCGGGCCTCGGAGATGTCCTCGCGGTCGCGGATGATGCCCTCGCCGTGGAGGAAGCCGTGGATGAGCTCGACGTCGTTGCCGGGGGTGCGCATCGTGAGCGAGAGCTGCTGGCCGTTCAGGCGGATGTCCAGCGGCTCCTCGACGGCGACGTGGTCGCTCTTGCGCCCGGCGTACAGCCGTCCCTCCCGCACCCGGACGGTGCGGATCCGCGTGCTGTCGGTGACCCTGCCCATCCCTCGAGGATAGTCCGCTCACCTGCGGCGCGGTCGGGGCTCAGCCGTCGGCCGAACCGTCCTGCTCAGACCGCTCCTGCTCCTCGCTCGATCCGTCCCCGTTTCCGCCGCGCCCGTTCTCGGCGAGGGCCTTCGCGAGCTCGAGCTGCTGCTCCCAGCCGGCGAGGTTCTCCTCGTAGTTGCGTCGGCGTACCGCCTCGTCGAGGCCCAGCTTCGCGAAGCCGCGCTCCCGCACGGTGAGCACCACCCCGTCGGCGACGGTGCCGCCCTCGGGGCGGATGGAGAACTCGACGGTGTTGTGCGGGGCATCGGCGATGTCGCCGATCCCGCCGCCGAGCCAGCGGAAGGCGATGCGGTTCGGGGGATCGCGCCGCTCGATCTCGAGCTGAAAGGTGCCGTGGACGGGGTCGACCACGCGCACCAGGTCCCCGTCGGCCGAGATCTCGTGGGGGCGGTACTCGCCGTCGTTGATGAACCAGCCGGGCTCTCGGATGATCCCGTAGACCGTCTCCGGCCGCGCACGGATGAGGGTGCTGCGCACGATCTCGTCGGGCACGGGGTCGGTGGCGGAGAGGGTGTCGTCGGCCATGATGCGCTCCTGGGGTCACGCGGCGGCGCGATCGAGCCGCCTGCACCCGCGACGGACGCGCCGTCGCGTGGCGCAAGCCTGGCAGAGATCGGCGCCGCCGGCGCGGGATCCGCGGAATCAGCCCTTGGTGACCGTCGCGGCCAAGAGGTTCAGCGACTCCTCGAGCGCCTCGCGCGGGATGGCGGGGAAGCCGACCTGCTGGAGGAGCTCCTTGTCGTCGACGCCGGACCAGTCGTAGGTCAGCGCCACCTCGGTGGCGTCGCTGCCCTGCGGGGTGAGGGTGTAGAGCCACTCCCAGCCCAGCGGCCCCTCGGGGGCGATGCCGTCCTCCTCGGGGGCGGGCTGCCAGCCGAGCATCTTGTTCTCGTCGTAGGCGGTGACGAAGTTGTGGGTGCGGTAGTCGCCGCCCATGTGGTCGGCGTGCATGTTCATCACGAACTTCTGGCCGGAGGCGGTGATGCGCTCGGTGTCGTCGGCAGCGCGGACGGTCCCGGAGCCGTCGAACTCGGAGTGGCGGGCCGGGAGGGTCAGCACCGCGAAGACGTCCTTCGCGGGGGCGTCGACGGTGCGGGTCACGGTCAGCTGCGTCTGGTCGTTGCTCATCCCTCCACCCTGCCGCGATCGCGCCCGGATGTCACGGATCCGGCGACCGGACGGTCGACATGCCTGGTCAGCGCCCTGCGGGCGCGTATGTCGGCGGCACGCCCGTCGGCCGACGGGGCTCCCGGCCCCCGTCTGCCGACGAGCCCCTCCCCCGAGCATGCGTCGGCCGGCGGACCCCTCTCCCCAGAGGACCCGCCGGCCGACGTTCTCGCAGTCGCCTCCCGTTCAGGCGTACTGCGCCGGCCGCACCGAGGCGGCCGCGGACTCCTCCTCCGGGGAGGTGGAGCCGAGCTCTGTCATCCCGTCGACCAGCCACTTGGTGACGTGGTCGGCGAAGGAGGCGCGGGGCAGCACGCGCCAGGTGTCCTCCCCGGCGCGGACGAGGAGCACCGGGACGGTGCCCAGCAGGGTCGCCTCGGCCCGGGCCACGCCGAACACGCGCGGATGCAGGTCGATCGCGACGGACTTCTCGAGCACCTCACGGGCGCCGGGGCCCTCGAGCACCAGCACGGTGCGGTTGGCGGAGAGGTCCACGGCCTGGCCGGGCAGACCCGCGAGGGCCTCCTGGCAGGGCACCTCGACGCCGGGCGTCTGCGGGCGGGAGACGTCGACGGCGAGGAATTCGTCGGGCGACAGCCACAGCACGTGCAGGCCGTCCGGATCGCCGGTGACCACGCCGTGGGTCGTCGGCAGCGGCACGCCGAGCACCTGCTCGAGCGCCGCAGCGCTCGCGGAGCCGGGCACGGCGCGCAGGCCGATCTGGACCGCGAACTCGTGCTCGCGCAGGGACACGCCGCGCTCCCCCTCCACGCCCGCCGAGGCCATGAGGCCCTCGAGGTGGCGGGCGGGGCCGATGCGCATCTGGTCGAGCTCGGCCAGCTGTGCGGGCTCGCGGCTCGGCGGCTTGATCCGGGCCCAGGGGTCCTCGGGCGCTGCGGGGGTGGGGTTCTCAGCCGTCACGACGGGCTCCTTCGGGGTCGACCAGCACGGGGGAGGTGATCTCGAGCTCGACGAGGGTCCCGTTCTGCGGGGACACGATCGTCTCGCCGATGCGGCCCAGCCCGCCCTCCACGAGGGCAAGGGCGAAGGGCTGCTCCAGGGCGGCCGAGTCGTAGGAGGAGGAGACCCAGCCGATCATCGGCACCGGCCCCTCCTCGGGGGTGATGGGCGTGCCCGCCGCGACGAGCTGCGCACCCTCGGGCAGGCGGGTGGTGCGGTCCTTGGACAGCAGGCCCACCAGCTGGCGGCGGTCCTCGCGGACCGAGTCGGGACGGTCCAGGGACCGCTTGCCGATGAAGTCCTTCTTCTTCGCGCCGACCACCCAGGACATGTTCGCGTCGTGGGGGGTGATCGTGCCGTCGGTGTCCTGGCCGACGATGATCAGGCCCTTCTCGGCGCGCAGCACGTGCATGGTCTCGGTGCCGTACAGGACCACGTCGAACTCCTGGCCGGCCTCGTACACGTCCTCCCAGACCTTCCGGCCGTAGAAGGCGTCCACGTTGATCTCGAAGGCGAGCTCGCCGGAGAAGGAGATGCGCGGGATGCGCGCAGGGATGCCGGAGGCGAGGACGGTGTCGCGGAACTCCATGAAGGCGAAGCCCTCCTTGGAGACGTCGAGCTCCGGGGCGACCTTGGCGATCACGTCGCGGGAGCGGGGCCCGGCGACGGTGATGGTGGTCCACTGCTCGGTCACCGACGTCATGGCGACGTCCAGCTCGGGCCACTCCGTCTGGTGCCACTCCTCGAGGTGGTCCAGCACCTTGGCGGCGCCGGAGGAGGTGGTGGTCATGAAGAAGTGGTCGTCGGCCAGGCGCAGGGTCACGCCGTCGTCCATGATCATGCCGTCGGGGCCGGTCATGACGCCGTAGCGGCCCTTGCCGACGGGCAGCTTGAGGAAGCCGTTGGTGTAGACGCGGTTGAGGAACGTCGCCGCATCCGCGCCGCGGATCTCGATCTTCCCCAGCGTCGTGCCGTCCATGATGCCCACGGAGGTCCGCACGCCGGCGCACTCGCGCAGCACCGCCGCGTCCATGTCCTCCTCGCCCTGGGGGAAGTAGCGCGGGCGCTTCCACTGGCCCACGTCCTCCCAGACGGCGCCGTGCTCGAGGTGCCACTGGTGCAGGGACGTGATGCGGGCGGGGTCGAACATCTGCCCGCGGCGCCGGCCGGCCAGGGCCGCGAAGGACACCGGCGCGTAAGGGGCGCGGTAGGTGGTGGTGCCGATGCCGCCGAGGTCGCTCTCCCCCAGCAGCACGGACATGACACCGATCGCGGCGACGCCGGAGGTCTTGCCCTGGTCGTTCGCGGTGGTGATGGAGGTGTAGCGCTTGACGTGCTCGACGGAGCTCATGCCCGCGCCGAGCGCGCGCAGCACGTCGCGCACGGTCTGGTCGCGCTGGAGGTCCACGAAGTGCTCGCGCCAGGCCTCGGGGTCCTCGGTCGCGCGGCCGACGGGGCCCGAGCTCGGGCTCGGCACCAGCCACAGCGGCCGGGCGGCGGCCACGGGGCCGGCCGTCTCGGCGACGCTCTGCGCGTCGGCCGACGGGACCTGCGCGGTGGTCGAGAACCCGGCGGCGGTCGCGGCGGCGGCCCCGGCCTCCGCGCCCTGGGAGAGCGCGGCGGCGAGGTCGGCGGTGCCGAGCACGCTGCCGGCGAGGTGCTGGGCCTCGACGGAGGGGACGGCGACGAACGAGGTCAGCGACTCGTCGTACTGGATCCGGCCCTGGCGCTGGGAGTGCAGGTGCACCAGCGGCGACAGGCCGCCGGAGACCGCGAGCGCGTCGGCCGCGATCGTCTCGACGTGCCCGGCGACCTCGCCGTCGGCGCCGAGCGGGGCGATCTTCACGGCCGAGATCCGGCCGCCCTCGCCGTCCCCGTCGGTGTCCACGACGGCCCAGCCGAAGCGGGCGTCGACGCCGGTGGCGGCGACGACCGCGGCGGCGCGGGCGGTGGGCTCGGGGCGGGAGTCCACGACCACGGGGAGGCGCACCCCGGCGGCGTGGAGGTCCGCGACGACGTCCCAGGCGGAGTCGTTGGTGGTCAGGACCGCGACGTCCTCGCCGACGGCGACGCCGTAGCGGTTGAGGTACGTCTGCACGGCCGCGGCGAGCAGGATGCCGGGGCGGTCGTTGTGCGCGAACACGACGGGGCGGTCCATGCTGCCCGGTGCCAGGACGACCTGCGCGGCGCGCACGTGCCAGACCCGCTCGCGGGAGACGCCAGGGCGCTCCGCGGAGCCGGCGAGGCCCAGGTGGTCGGTGCGCTTCTGCAGGGCGGTGACGTAGTTGGAGTCGTAGCTGCCGAACACGGTGGTGCGGGCGAGGACGGTGACGTCCCCGGTGCGGCGCAGCTCGGCGACGGTCGCGTCCGCCCATTCCATGGCGTCCCTGCCCTCGATGCGCAGGTCGCGCGAGGAGAGGAGGGAGCCGCCGGCGATCGGCTGCTCGTCCATGAGGACCACGCGGGCGCCGCTGCGGGCGGCCTCCCGGGCGGCGGCGAGACCGGCGGGGCCCGCGCCGACCACGAGCACGTCGGCGTGGACGTGCTTGTGGTCGTAGTACGCGGTGTCCTCGCGGGGGTCCAGCACGCCCAGGCCGCTCAGCAGGCTCGCCTCGAGCCCGTCGACGGCCTCGACCGCGGTGGCGGGGAGCATGGACTCGTCGGTCCCGTCCTCGCGGCGGTCGTGGACGGTGATCAGGGCGTTGGTCTCCTCGAGACCGGCGGCCATGATGCCGCGCGGGCGGCGCAGGTACATCGAGTCCGCGGCGGTGTGGCGGCCCGCGGCGAGCAGGGCGCTCGCGACGGTGTCGCCCGCGAGGGCGGGGACGGTCTCGCCGTCGACGGTGAGGGTCAGCGGCCGCGACGGGTCGATCCCGTGGGCGGGCCCGCGGCGTGCGTCGGTGCGCTCAGCCATGGTGGTCCCCGTTCTGCTCGGTCCGGGAGGAGGGGTCGGTGGTGGAGGTGCCGGCGGAGGAGGTGCCGGAGGCGCCGGTGGAATCAGCGAGCGGCGTCTCGGTGCGGCCCTCGGTGGCGGCCGCGGCCGCGAAGCGGTCGGGCTCGGCGGCGTCGGCCGGGATCTCGGGGACCGGCGGCAGGTCGGGCCGCGGGGTACCCATCTCGTAGACCTGCTCGAAGCGGTAGGTGCGGGTGTCGCGCAGGGCGTTGAACCACTTGCGGCAGCCGGCCGAGTGCTGCCAGCGCTCGGCCAGGATCCCCTTGGGGTTGGCGCGGTAGAAGAGGTACTCGGACCACTCGCGGTCGCTGAGCGCCGAGGGATCCTCGGGGTAGGGCACGTGGGCCTCGCCGCCGTAGTGGAACTCGACCTCGTTGCGGGGGCCGCAGTAGGGGCATTCGATGAGGAGCATGAAGGGGCCTCCGGTGATCAGTGTGCGACGCCGGCGGCGCCGTGCTCGTCGATGAGGTGGCCGGTCTCGAAGCGCTCGAGGGCGAAGGGCCGGTTGATGTCGTGGGGCTCGTCGTTCGCGATGGTGTGCGCGAAGGCGTAGCCCGCGCCGGGGGTGGCCTTGAAGCCGCCGGTCCCCCAGCCGCAGTTGACGTAGAGCTGATCCACCTCGGTCTTGGAGATGATCGGCGAGGCGTCCGCGGTGACGTCCACGATGCCGCCCCAGGTGCGCAGCACGTGCGCGCGGGCGAAGATCGGAAACAGCTCCACGGCCGCGGCCAGCTGGTCCTCGACGACGTGGAAGGCGCCGCGCTGCCCGTAGCCGTTGTACTGGTCCACGCCTGCACCCATCACCAGCTCACCCTTGTGGGCCTGGGAGACGTACACGTGCACGTGGTTGCTCATCACCACGGTGGGGTGGACGGGCTCGAACAGCTCGCTGACCAGCGCCTGCAGGGGACGGGACTGGACCGGCAGGCGCACGCCCGCGGCCTCCGCCACGACGCTCGAATGGCCGGCCGCGGCCATCGCGACCTTCCCGGCGTTGATGCGTCCGCGGGTGGTCTCCACCCCGACCGCGCGGCCGTTCTCGACGATGATGTCGGTGACCTCGCAGTTCTGGATGATGTGCACACCCATGCGGTCCGAGGCGCGGGCGAGGGCCCAGGCGACGTGGTCGTGCTTGGCGATGCCGGCGCGGGGCTGGTAGGTGCCGCCCATGACGGGGTAGCGGATGTCCTCGGAGATGTTGAGGATCGGCACCACCTCCTTGACCTGCTGGGGGTCCAGCCACTCGGCGTCGACGCCGTTGAGCTTGTTGGCCTCGACGCGGCGCACGGAGCCGCGCACGTCGCCGAGGGTGTGGTCGAGGTTCAGCACGCCGCGCTGGCTGAACAGGAAGTCGTAGTCGAGCTCCTCGGGGAGCTGCTCCCACAGCTTCAGGGACTTCTCGTAGATCGCCGCGGACTCGTCCCAGAGGTAGTTGGAGCGGATGATCGTGGTGTTGCGGGCCATGTTCCCGCCGGCCAGCCAGCCACGCTCGAGCACGGCGACGTTGGTGATGCCGTGGCGGGAGGCCAGGTAGTAGGCGGTGGCGAGCCCATGACCGCCGCCGCCGACGATCACGACGTCATAGCCGGACTTGGGCTCGGGGTTGTTCCACAGGAAATCAGGATGCTCGGGCAGAAGGTCAGCCATGGAGGTCCCTTCGGAGACGGGCCCGGCGGCCTCCGTCGTTGGAGATCGCCGCGACCGGGCGGCGCCGATGTGATCGACGACTGATATATCAGGTGTGGGCCACAGTAGGCTGGCCCCCGTCGGCCGTCAACCGCCTCTCTCACCGTGACCCCTCCGTGATCTTCCGGTGTTCCCGGAGCGCGGCGAGCGGACGCCGCCGACGGACAATGGACCCCGCACCACCGGCACGACCCACCCCAGGAGAGACATGACCACCCTCGCCGGAACCTCCACCGGCTCGCTCGCGGAGCAGGCGTACGTCGCCCTGCGCGACCGGCTGATCATGCTCGACATCGCCCCCGGCGAGCCCCTGCAGGAGGGTCGGCTGTCCGAGGAGCTCGGCGTGGGGCGCACGCCGCTGCGAGAGGCGATGAAGCACCTCGAGCTGGACCACCTGGTGGTCTCCTATCCGCGTCGCGGCACCTTCGCGACCCACGTGGACATCACCGCCCTCGCCGCGATCACCGAGGTGCGCGCGGCGCTCGAGCCGGTCGCGGTCCGCGCGGCGGCCCGGGCCACGGACCCGGCCGCCCGGGCGCTGCTCGAAGGGGCGCGCAGCCGGCTCGAGGCGCTGACGGCGGGCGGGTCGGGCACCGGCGCGTCGGCCGACGGGGGCGGCGCGGCCGACGGGGGCAGCGCGGCCGGCTCGGCCGACGGGGATGCCGCGACGAGTTCGGCCGACGGGGGCGCCGCGGATCCGCGCGCCGCGATGCGGGTGGACATCGACGTGCACCGTGCGATCTACCGCGCCGGCGGCAACCCGTACCTCGAGGAGGGGCTGGTGCGCCTGGACAACCTCTCGACCCGAATCTGGTGCATGGCGACCCACCGTCTGCCGGACCTCGACTCCCACGTCACCGAGCTGGAAGTGCTGCTCGACGCGATCCTCGCCGGCGACGCCGACCGCGCCGCGGAGCTGATCAGCGCGCACGTGGCGGAGTTCGAGACCTCGATCCGCAAGGTGCTCTGAGCGGGGCGGCTCTTCGGCGCCCGGCGGCTATCAGTTCGTCTTGCGGAGTATGCCGGTGACCCCCGCGACGAAGAAGATGCCCAGAAGCCAACCGGCGGCCCCCAGCGCCGTGAACATCACCTGCATCCACAGTTGTATCGGCTCCCACGGGTTGTCCACGACCGGATCCACCGCCGGGAGCGCGGCCTCCATCGCCACCACCCAGGGAGTGGGCCCCACAGCCGCGTCCGAAGCGGACCCATCGTCCGCATTGACGAAGGCGCCCCGAGGGGCCCACCAAGTCAGGACTCCGGCGACCGCGGCGATCACCGCGAGCCAGATCAATGCGAGCATCGGTCGATATCCGTACCCCACTGTTCCGCCATACAGGATTCTTCGTAGCCAGCGTCGCGTCGGAGTCAAGCGGCCGGTGGCCCGCCGCTCCATCTCGATGAGCATCCTTCTCGCATGTCCGGGCTGCCCCACACGGTGGTAGAAGGAGGCGACCTCCGCCCAGGGCTGCGATTCGAAGTCCGCGCCCACTGCAAGCCACTCGCCAAACGACGTCGAGTCGGCTTTCAGGTGCACCGTAACCTGACCGAGTGTCCACCCTGAGGCCTTCAGCACTGCCGGGTGTTCAGGGCGCTCAGCGCCGGAATCCAGAACCGCCACCGTGGCATGATCGAACTCCATCTCGCCTGCCCAGCGCTCACCGAGTCCTGGAATGCTCAGCTCGCCGATTTCTGCCTGCCTGAGATTCAGCGCCGCCATCTCCGCGGCGTTCAGCACCGCATCTTCGAGGTCCAGGCGGCCAGCAACAACAGCTCCGACAGCACGGACGCCACCGGACGACGTCATCTCTCGCGCAGAGATTCCTCCACCGCTCCTCGCCCTGTCGAGGGTAAGGGCTATTCCGCCCCTCCCGTCCAGCACCGCGCGGTCCATGTTCAGCACTCCGGGGAGAGCTGCGCCCCGAGCACGGATCTCACCCGTCGCCCGTACACCCTCGGCGATGAGGTTCCCGTCGACCCGCGCCCGATCGAGGTTCAAAGCTGGGCCTCCAGCTCCGTCCAGTACGGCCTCTCGGAGATTCAGTTGGCCTGCCACCACGAGCCCGATCGCGCGAACCTCGCCAGCCGTCTCAAGTCGTTGCGCAAATACCCCTCCTTCGATGCGCGTGCGCCCGAGGGAGAGCGCAGCATCGCCATCGCCCTGCAACTGCGCCTCGCAGACGTTGACCTGTCCAGCGATGACTGCCCCGCGGGCGCGAACTGCCCCGGACGATTTCAACCCGGTCGCGATGAGGCCGCCACCGATGCGCGCTCGGTCCAGGGACAGAGCAGCTGCACCAACACCATTGAGCACCGCTTCGCGCACGTTTACCTGCCCACCGACCACGGCACCCAGGGCATGGAATCGCCCAAATGTGTGGAGCGCCTCGGCATCAAGTTCCCCGTCTATCCGCGCTCGATCCAAAGACAGAGAGGGCCCACTCGCCGCTTTCAGCTCCGCGTTCTGCAGCCTCAACGAGCCCGAGATCAGGGCATCCACTGCCCGCACCACGCCCTCCGCACTGAGTTGATCCGCCTTGAACCCTCCTGCCCCAAGGCGGATTCCATCCGCTCGAAGCCCCGGAACCGCAGACCCACTCAGAGAGAGCGCGGGCAAGGTCGCCGCTCCGAAGTCAGGCACCTCGACGAAGTGGCTGCACGTTACCGAGAGGGCGCATCGCACGGCAGCGCCGTTCAGTTCCAGTCCACCGACGACGACCGCTCCATGGATCCGTAGCCCTCGAGGATCTGCCCCTACCTCAGGATCGAGCAGCACTCGGCGAATGGCTGAAGCGGGGATATGTGTCGACTCAGGAGAAGCTTCGATGTCAGGAATCCTCCAGCCCGAAGAGAACCTGACCTCTCGGCCACACTCCGGCAATTCCGGAGCCCTCGGCTCGCCCCTCAGGTCTAACGCCTCCCCTGAGTGCATGGCCGCTCGCAGCCGGTCCACCCAGCGAGAGAACCCAGCCGTCTTCGTCCCATTGGCTCCATCGGGCGACATGGCCAATGCTGACACCGGACTGCTCGCCTCGTCACCACCTACTGAGCAGTCTGTTCCGACGCTTCGCCTGGCCCCCTTGACGTGACGCCGAACACTCGTCACACTCAATGCAACGCAGTTGACTTGAATGCAACACTCGACGTCGTGCGGTTCAGGCGTCCCGGCATCCCTCGACCATCGACGCTCGAGGAAGACAGGAGCATCCATGGCCACCGACCTCGCCCCCGACTCATCGGTCCCCCGACCTCGGCTCTCGCGCGCGCAGGTCCGCCTCACGGTCGGCACGGTGGGGCTCGGCACGTTCATCGAGTGGTTCGAGTACGCCAGCTACGCGTACCTCGCCACCACCATCGCGATGGTGTTCTTCCCCAACGCCAACCCGACCACCGCCCTGCTGCAGACATTCGGCGTCTTCGCGATCTCGTTCCTGATCCGCCCCATCGGCGGCCTGTTCTGGGGACACTTCGGCGACCGCATCGGCCCCAAACGCACCCTGACCCTGACCATCGTCGGCATGGGCGTTGCGACCTTCACGATCGGCGTGCTGCCCACATACGCGACGATCGGCGTCGCCGCCCCGATCCTGCTTCTGGTCGCGCGCATGCTCCAGAGCTTCTGCGCCTCCGGCGAGTACTCGGGCGCCGCCGTGCTGCTGGCCGAGCATGCGCCGCTGGACAAGCGCGCCCGCTGGGTCTCGACCGTTCCGCTGGCAACGTCGGCCGGGTTCCTCGGCGCCTCCGTCGCCGCGACCGCTCTGAACGGGCTGCTCTCCACCGAGGCGATGCAGGAGTGGGGCTGGCGGATCCCGTTCCTCCTCGCCGCCGTGCTCACCATCGTGGTGCGCTACATCCGCTCGAAGGTCTCAGACTCTCCCGTCCGCAAGAAGATGGAAGAGGAGAAGTCGGTCGCGACCGCGCCACTGGTCGAGCTGATCCGGGATCACTGGAAGTCCATGCTATGGATGCTCTTCATCATGGCAGTGAACGCCTCGGGCTACTACCTGGTGCTCACCTACATGGTCACGTACATCGAAGTGGAGCTGGGGCTGAGCGCCTTCCAGTCCAGCGTCATCCTCTCCCTGGCCCTGATCCTGTACCTGCCGCTGATCTTCCTGGGCGCGTGGCTGTCGGACACCTACGGCAGGCGCCGCCTGCTGCTGATCAACGCCGTCGGATTAATCCTGCTCAGTTACCCCGCGTTCGTGCTGCTGGGGCAGTCCGGATTCGTGGGCGTCCTGCTCATCCAGATCTCGCTCGTGGCCCTCTTCAGCCTCAACGACTCCACCTTCGCCGTCTACTTCATCGAGGCCGTGCCCCCGCAGGTGCGCCTGAGCGGCTTCTCCATCCCGTTCAACTTCGGCAACGCGATCTTCGGCGGCACCGCCCCGTTCATCGCGACCTGGCTGATCTCCATCACCGACAACTCCTACGCACCGGCCTTCCTGATCATGACCCTGTCGGCCATCGGGCTCATCGCCTTGATCTTCCAGGGCGACGCCTACGACCCGAAGGCCGCGAAGGCCGCGGCCGCCGAGGAGGAGCGCGCCTGGAACGCCGCTGAGCAGCGTTCCGCAGGCGGCAACTGAGCGCAGGTGCGGCCCGCGGAACGCCCCGTCGGCCGCACCCGGCCCCACGCCTCCTCGCTCCTCATCCATCGGCCCAGCTCCCGGCGGCCGCCCCCGAACCTCTTACTCCCACCCATCCCGGGGCCGACCGGCCCCACCCCTCCCCTGCCTCGAAGGAGACACCCATGAACGCCAACACCGCCACCTACGTCAGCGACCTCGAGCGCCTGAAGGTCCTCCACAACGGCGAGAAGCAGCAGCTCACCTTCTCCGACGCAGAGTTCGAGCGCCGCCTCGGCGGACTGCGCGAGATCATGGCCGAGAAGAGCCTCGACGCCGTGATCCTCTCCAGCTACCAGGGCATCAAGTACTACTCGGACTTCCTGTTCACGTACTTCGGCCGCTCCTACGGCATGGTCGTCACCGCCGACGACACCTGCACCATCACCGCGAACATCGACGCGGGCATGCCCTGGCGCACCAGCTACGGCGAGAACATCGTCTACACCGACTGGAACCGCGACAACTACTACTACGCGCTCCAGCAGGCCCTCTCCCAGCGCGGTGTCACCAGCCCCAAGCGCCTGGGCATCGAGGACGACTCCATGCCGCTGCTGCTCCGCCAGCGCCTGCAGGACGCCTTCCCGGGCGCGGTGCTCGTGGACATCTCCCAGGACGCGATGCGAAAGCGCATGATCAAGTCCGCCGAGGAGATCGCGGTGATCCGCGAGAGCGCCCGCATCGGCGACATCGGCGGCGAGGCCATCCGCGACGCCGTCCACGCCGGGGTCACCGAGTACGAGGTCGCCCTGGCCGGCACCGCGGCCATGACCCGCGAGATCGCCAAGGCCTTCCCGCACCGCGAGGTGCGCGACACCTGGGTGTGGTTCCAGTCCGGCATCAACACCGACGGCGCGCACAACTGGGCGACCACCCGTCAGGTGCAGGAGCACGACATCCTCTCGCTGAACGCCTTCCCGATGCCGACCGGCTACTACACGGCCCTCGAGCGCACGCTGTTCTTCGGCGAGCCGGACGAGGAGTCGCTGCGCCTGTGGAACATCAACGTCGAGGTGCACAAGGCCGGCATCGAGCTGATCAAGCCCGGCGCTGTCTGCAAGGACATCGCCCACGCCCTCAACGAGATCTACATCGGCTACGGCCTGCTGCCGAACCGCACCTTCGGCTACGGCCACTCCTTCGGCGTCCTGTCGCACTACTACGGCCGCGAGGCGGGCCTGGAGCTGCGCGAGGACATCGACACCGTGCTCGAGCCGGGCATGGTCGTCTCCATGGAGCCGATGATCACCGTGCCCGAGGGCCAGCCGGGCGCCGGCGGCTACCGCGAGCACGACATCCTCGTGGTCGGCGAGGACGGCGCGGAGGACATCACCAAGTTCCCCTTCGGCCCCGAGCACAACATCATCAGCGCCTGATCAGAGGCCGCACCGTCGATGCCGGTCGGCGCCCTGCCCCTCGCGGGCGGCGTCGGCCGGCGTCGCCGTCCCGGGCGGGGAGCGTCTCCGCCCGCGTCCGGGCCGCGCAGCCGGGACAGGAAGGACTCCCCGTGAGCACCCCGCACACCCCCTCCCCGTCGGATCCCGCCCCGCCTGACAGCACGGCGGACAGCACCCTCGAGCGCGCGGGCGCGCACGAGTTCGCCCACACCCTCCACGAGGCCGAGGGGGACCTGCGCATCCGCCACCACTTCGCCGGTCTGTCCCAGCTGCCGGTCGGGGTGCAGACCTGGATCCTCTCCCCCGGTGCCCGCGAGGGCATGCCCGCCCATGCCGACCCCGCGCTCGAGGAGATCTACCTGGTCCTCTCCGGCCAGGCACGCATCCGCCAGGACGGGGCGGAGCACCTCCTCGGTCCCGGCGACGCGCTGCGCGCACCGATCGGCATCGCGCACGACCTGGCCTGCGAGGGCGACGAGGAGCTCCGCCTGCTGGTGGTGTGGGGTCCGCCGGGCGTCTTCGACATGAGCGGCTTCCGCTCCTACCGGAAGGCGATCGCCGCCCGCGACGCCGTGAACCGCGACGCCGTTAGGATCCGAGGATGAGCACCTCCGCCGGCGATCGCAGCGACAGCACCCGCGGCCCGTCCGTCATCGTCAACGTCCTGCGGATCATCCGCTGCTTCACGGTGGACGAGCCCGAGCAGGGCGTCACCGAGATCGCGGAGAAGGTGGGGCTGCACAAGTCCAGCGTCTCGAGGATCCTCGCGACCCTCGAGCAGGAGCACGTGGTCGAGCAGGACCCTCGCACGCGCCGCTTCCGCCTCGGGCTCGGCCTCATCGCTGTCGCGGGCCCGCTGCTGGCTCAGCTGGACGTGCGACAGGTCGCCGTCGACGACCTCCAGACCCTCGCCGAGCTGACGGGAGAGACCTCGGCGCTCGCGGTGTGGAACGGGGAGGCCGCGGTGACCGTGGAGCAGGTCCCGAGCCGCCACCAGATCAAGCACACCTCGATCCTGGGCAGCCACTACCGCACGGCGCTGAGCTCGACGGTGCAGGTGTTCCTCTCCCACCTCGAGGCCGCCGAGGCCGAGCAGCTCGTCTCCTCCGGCACGATCCAGCTCGAGGACGGCTGGGAGGTCTCCGCCTACCTCGACCGTCTCGCCGAGGTGCGCGAGCGGGGCTGGGCGATCAACGACCGCGCCACCTCGGAGGACGAGGTGTCCGTCTCCGCGCCGGTGCGCGACCATCGCGGGCAGGTCGCCGCGGCCGTGCTGCTCGCCGCGCCGTTCTACCGTGCGGGCGACGAGCAGCTGCCCGTCCTCGGCCAGTGCACCAAGCAGGCGGCCGACGCGATCTCGCGCCGCCTCGGCGCGCTGCAGGAGGGCTGACTCCCCAGCGCGGCCGGCACGGCCCCGCTCACAGCACGGCCCCGCTCACAGCACGGCCCCGCTCACAGCACGACCACGCTCATGCCCGCCCCACTCACAGCGGGTCCGCGACCGCCTCGGCCAGAGTGCGCGGCGCGCGGCCGAGCACCTCGGCGACGTCGTCGGTCACCACGTCCAGCGCCCCGGAGGCGATGGCGGTGTAGGTGCTGATCCAGGCGTCGACCTGCCAGTCCGGCGCACCGTAGGGGGCGCGGGACGCGCGGGCCTCCTCGAGGGTCTCGTCGACGTACTCGTACTCCTCGCCGCGGGCGCGGGTCATCTGCAGCGCCGCCTCGCCGAGGGTGACGGCGACCGGTCCGGTGAGGCCGAGGGTGCGGCCCGCCCAGGCGGAGGGGCTGCGCAGGATGTGCGCGGCGACCTCGGCGACGTCGCGGCGGGAGACGAAGGCGCAGCGCCCGCTGCCGGCCGGGCCGCGGATCACGCGGTCGCGGCCGGCGAAGTCGAGCAGCACGTCGGCGTAGAAGCTGTCGCGCAGGACGGTCCAGGGCACCCCGGACTCGCGCAGCATCTGCTCGGTCGCGCCGTGGTCGCGGGCGAGGGTGAACTCGGCCTCCGGCCCGGCGCCGAGGAAGGACGTGTAGACCACGTGCTTCGCCCCGGACTCGGCGAGCGCGGTGATGGCGGTGCGGTGCTGGTCGAGACGGTCGGCGGCCTCCCCGGCGGAGACCAGCAGCACCGCGTCGGCGCCGGCGAAGGCCTCGCGGCAGGCGTCGGAGAACTCGGCGCGCACCAGCTCGGCGCCCTCGATCTGCGGGGCGCGCTCGAGGCTGCGACCCACCAGGCGCAGGTCCACGGCGTGGACCGGGGCGAGGAGGCGCGCGACCTCGCCGCCCACCTTCCCCGTCGCGCCGGTGATGACCACGCGCATCAGACCAGGCCCTTCTCGCTCAGCCACTGCGAGGCGATGTCCGCGGAGGAGGCCTGGTCCACGGTGCTACGACGGTTCAGCTCCACGAGGTCCTCGGCCGAGAGCGCAGCGATGACGCCGTTGATCGCCTCGGCGGCGGTCTCGTCGACCTTCTCGCCGACCACGGGGACCACGTTCTGCGGGAGGATCAGCGCCTCCGGGTCCTCGAGGACCACGAGGTCGTTCTCGGCGATGGCGGGGTCGGCGGTGTAGATGTTCGCCAGCTGCACGTTCCCGTCCAGGAGCGCCTGGACGGTGAGGGGGCCGCCGGAGTCCTCGACGGGCACGACGGTCACGTCCACGCCGTACACCGACTTCGCGCCCTCGGGGCCGTAGGGCCGCACCTCGAACTCGCTGTTCGCGGCGATCTTCAGGTCTTCGTCGACGCCGGCGAGGTCCCCGATGGAGGTGAGGGAGTTCTCGGTCGCGAACTCGGAGGTGGTGGTGTAGGAGTCCTGGTCGGAGGCGTCCGCGAAGTCCAGGACCCGCAGCCCCTCCGGAAGGGCCTCGCCGAGGGCGGCCTGGATCTCCTCGGGGCTCGCCGAGGGGGCGTCGGGCTCGTAGTGCTGGAGGAGGTTGCCGAGGTACTCGGGCAAGATGTCCAGCGCGCCGGACTCGAGCTCCGGCATGTACACCTCGCGCTGGCCGATCTGGTACTGACGGTCGATGGTGTACCCGGCCGCCTCGAGGGCCTGGGCGAACAGCTCCGCGATGATCTCGTTGGAGTAGTAGGCCTGGGAGCCAATCGCGAGGGTGCCCCCGCCGCCCGAGGCGCCGGAGCCTCCGTCGGACGCGCCGCCGCTCCCCTCGCCGGAGCCGCCGGAGCCGTTCTCGTCCTCGAAGGGGTCGGAGGAGCCGCAGGCTGCGGCGCCGAGGGCGAGGCCGCCGGCGCCGAGCGCGCCGAGGATGTGGCGGCGGGTGGACTGGGTGCTCATGGGGTTCTCCTGGGGTCGGCCGACGGGATCAGGGTAGGCGTGCGGGCTGGCAGGTGGGGGCGGGCTGGGATGCAGGCGGGGTGGGATACGGACGGGCCCCGCCCCGTCACGCGCGCACGATCCCGCGCGGGGCGGTGGCGCGCTGGAGCAGCAGCAGGGCGAGGTCGAGGACGAGGGCGAGCGCGATGACGAGCAGCGATCCGGCGATCATCTGCGGGTAGTCCTGGGAGCCGAGACCCTGGAAGATGTAGCGGCCCAGTCCTCCGTTGCCGACGTACGCGGCGAGCATGGCGGTGGAGACGACCTGAACGGTCGCGCCGCGGAACCCGCCGATCAGCAGCGGCATGCCGAGCGGGATCTCGACGCGGGTGAGCATCTGCCATTCGGTCATGCCCTGGGCGCGGGCGGCGTCGACGGTGGCCGGGTCCGCCGACTCGACGGCGGAGTAGGCGCCGGCGAGCAGGGACGGGATCGCGAGGATCACGAAGCTCAGCAGCGGGGCGGTGAGCCCGATGCCGATGAGCAGGGCGAACAGGGTCACCAGGCCCAGGGTGGGCAGGGCGCGGGCGGCGCCGGCCGCGGCGACGGCGAGGCTCTTGAACCGTCCGGTGTGGCCGACGTACAGCCCGAGCGGGATCGCGATGAGCGCGGCGACGAGCACGCCGAGGGCGGTGTAGCCGAGGTGCTCGGCGGTGCGGACGGGGATCCCGGCGGGACCGGACCAGCGGGCGGGGTCGGCGAGCCAGACGAAGGCCTGGACGAAGGGGCTGCCGGACTCGTTCATGCGCGCCTCCCCTCGCCGGTGCGGGTCCAGGGCATGAGCGCCTTCCCGAGCAGGACGAGCAGGGCGTCCAGGAGCAGGGCGAGCGCGGCGGTGACGACCACGCCCGCGGCGACCTCGGCGATGATGCCGCGGCGCACCCCGTCCACGAAGAGCATGCCGAGGCTCGGCACGCCGAGCACGCCGCCGACGGTGACCAGCGAGATCGTGCTGACGGCGACGACCCGCACCCCGCCGAGGAGGACGGGCCCGGCCAGCGGCAGCTCGACCTGGAGGAACCGTGCGGATGGGGCGTAGCCCTGGGCGGTGGCGGAGCCGAGCACGTCCCGGCCCACGGAGCGGAAGGCGTCCGAGGCGGTGGGGACCATGAGCGCGAGGCCGTAGAGGGTCAGGGCGATGACGATGTTCAGGGGGCTGCGCACGCCGGTGCCGATCAGGCCCGGCAGCAGCACGAACAGGGGCAGCGAGGGGATCGCGTACATGAGCCCGGAGGCGGTGGTGACGCCGGTGCGCAGCCAGCCGCGGGCGTTGGCGAGCTTCGCCAGCGGCAGGGAGAGCAGGAAGGCGAGCACGATCGGCGGCAGCGCCTGGAGCAGGTGCGCGCCGGTGTACCCCGCGATCACGTCGAGGTTGTCGAGGACCCAGCTCACGCGGCGCCCTGCCCCGTCGGCCGGCTCCCTGGCCCGCCCGTCGGCCGCCCGTTGCCCGCGCCGGCGCTCCCACCCGCGCCCGTCGGCCCGCCCTGCAGCACCCCGGCGGCGCGGCCGTCGGCGTCGACGACGATGTCGCGCCCGTCGACGTGCTCGACGTGGAGGGTGCGGGCGCCGCGGTCGGCGCCCACGAAGGAGGCGGCGAAGTCGTCGGCGGGGTCGGCGAGGATCTCCTGCGGGGTGCCGACCTGGGCGATGATCCCCCCGGGGCGGAGGATGACCACGCGGTCGCCGATGCGGAAGGCCTCGTCGATGTCGTGGGTGACGAACACGATCGTCTTCTTCAGCTCGCGCTGGAGGCGCTGCAGCTCGCCCTGGAGCTCGTCGCGCACGATCGGGTCGACGGCGCCGAAGGGCTCGTCCATCAGCAGGATGTTCGGGTCGGCGGCGAGGCCGCGGGCCACCCCGACCCGCTGCTGCTGGCCGCCGGAGAGCTGGGCCGGGTAGCGGGTCGCGAGCTCCTCGGCCAGGCCCACGGTAGCCATGAGCTCCCGGGCCCGCTCGCGCGCAGCGGCCTTGGAGGTGCCGCGCAGCACCGGGACGGTGGTGATGTTGTCCAGCACGGTGCGGTGCGGGAGCAGCCCGGAGGCCTGCATGACGTAGCCGATCGAGCGCCGCAGCTGCACGGGATCCATCCCGGCGACGTCCTCGCCGTCGATGTGGACGCGGCCGGAGGTGGGGTCGACCATGCGGTTGACCATGCGCATGAGCGTGGTCTTGCCCGAGCCCGAGGTGCCCACCAGCGCCACCGCCTCGTGGGAGGCGATGTCGAGGGAGAAGTCCTCCACGGCGACAGTACCGCCGGGGTACTCCTTGCGGACGTTCTCGAAACCGATCACGGGGCCTCCCAGCAGGTCGTGCCGACGAGCTCTCGCCGCCGGGATGCCCACCCTACCGCCCGGGCACGACGGCGGGGTGCGTTGGGGCTGGGGCCACGACCGGCCGGTCGGACGGGAGGCCGAGGTCCCGACGGGCCGCCGTCGGCCTCAGCCCGTGAGCGGCGCGTGCTCCTCGACCCGGAGGGAGCCGCGGTGGATGGTCAGCGCCGCGCCCTGCGCGAGGGTCGAGAAGCCCTCCTGCGGGTAACCGGTCGAGGAGACGAGCACACGGTCGGCATCCGCGCGCCAGCGCAGGTCATACACCTCGACGGGCTGGTCCTCGGGCGCCTGCGCGGGATCGTGCTGGGCGTAGGCGACGAGGGCGCCCGGCATGGTCAGCAGGCAGTTCAGCGACTCGGGCGGGCGCCCGAACAGCTCGGTGGTGAGCTGCGTGAGCTCGGCGGCGGCGTGCTGGATCGCGCCCGCCCAGTCGCGGTTCCCGCCCACCCGCGGGAGCTCGTCGGCCCACGCGGTGATCAGCGAGAGGAACAGCTCGGAGTCGGTCGTGCCGGCCGGGGTGCGGCCGCCCCGGGCGAGGATCCGCGCGCGAAGCTCCTCGGAGAGGTCGAACTGGCCGTTGTGGCTGAAGGTCATCTCCCCCTCGACGAAGGGGTGGGTGTTGGCGAGCTCGAGGGCGAGGCCCACGCTCGCGCGGCGCAGGTGCACCGCGATCACCTCGCCGCGTGCCTCCGCGACCGCGTCGCCGTAGGCGTTCGAGGCCAGCGCCGTGTCGATGCCGTGCCGCACGAGCGGCCGCAGCGGGGCCGGGTCGTCGCCCCCGTCGGCCCCCGAGCCCGACGGGTAGGAGGCCACGCCCCAGCCGTCCTTGTGGCGCTCGGAGAGCGCGGTGAACAGGGGCAGCTCGCCCGGGACGAGTTCGGTCAGCGCGTGCTCCAAGCGGGAGACGACGCCGAGCAGTCGGCACATGGAGGGTCCTTCTCTCCGGCGCGGGGCCGGTGGTGCCTGTCAGCTCGCGGCCGAGCGGGCCTTCATCCGGGCATCGAGCGCGAGGGCGATGCGGGTGAGCAGGAAGTTGATGACGATGTAGATCACCGAGACGACGAGGTACGTCTGGACCAGGTAGCGGGTGATGGAGACCAGGGTCTTGCCCTGGAACTGGAGCTCGTTGTAGCTGACCACGTAGCCGAGGGTGGAGTCCTTGAGCAGCGAGACCAGCGCCAGGATGAGGCTCGGCAGGACCAGGCGCACGGCCTGCGGCAGGATCACCGAGGCCATGGCGTCGCGTCGGCCCAGGCCGATCGCGGCGGCGGCCTCGTGCTGGCCCTTGTCCACGGCGTTGATGCCGGCGCGGAACACCTCGGCGGTGGAGGCGGAGGAGACCAGGATCATCGGGATCACCAGCATCCAGAACCGCGGGAAGGTGACGCCGAAGGCCGGCAGGGCCAGCAGGAACGCATACACCACGAGCAGCATCGGGATGCCGCGGTAGAACTCGATCCACACCGCGGCCAGCGTGCTGACCAGCTTCACGCGGGACAGCCGCGCGAGCGCGAGCAGCAGCCCGAGGGGAAAGGCGACGACCGCCGCGAGCGCGGTGACCTTGAGGGTGCCCCACAGGCCCTGGCCGAGGAAGGCGATGTAATCGGCCCGCAGGTAGACGACCCATTTGTTCGGGTCGAGCTGGCCGTTGGCGTGGAACTGCCACAGCGCCCCGGCGAGGATCGCGAGGATCGCGACGACGCTGAGGATCGAGAGGATCAGGATGCGCCGGCGGCCCTTGGGCCCGGGGGCGTCGAAGAGGACCTGGGTCGCGGTGGAGGAGTTCGATGCTGCGCTCATGCCTGCGCTCCTGCCGTGACGTCGAGGCGGCGGGTCGCCTCGGAGCGGCCGCGACCGCCGGGGGCGACGGCCCGCTCGATGGCGCTGCCCACCGCCGCGCCGCCGAGAGACAGGATCAGGTAGACGGCACCGGCGATGAGGAACATCAGCACCGCCTGGGCGTAGCGGATGTTCAGGGTCTGGGTGACCCAGGTGATCTCCTGGACGGCGATCGCGGAGCACAGGGCCGAGCCGATCACGGTGCCGATGAACACGTTCACCAGCGGCTGGATCATGGTGCGGAAGGCCTGGGGCAGCACCACGAAGCGCAGCGTTCCGAAGAAGCCGAGCCCGATGGAGCGCGCCGCCTCGGCGTGGCCGATGGGGACGGTGTTGATGCCCGAGCGGACGTTCTCGCACACGAACGCGGCCGAGGACAGGGTCAGCCCCAGCACGCCGCACCAGAAGTACGGCAGCAGCAGCCCCACGTCCGGCAGACCGAACGAGATCAGGATCAGCAGACTCAGCAGCGGGATGTTGCGGAAGATCTCGACGTACACGGTGGCGGCCCAGCGCAGCGGCGGGATCGGGCTGACCCGGGCGACCGCGAGCACGGTGCCGAGGATGAGCGCGAACGTGTAGCCCAGCAGGGTCAGGGCGACCGTGGTCCCGATGCCCTGGAGCAGCAGGGGGATGTTCTCGCGGATGGCGTCCATCTGGAACCTCTCGGTGCGGAAGGGGGACGGCCGACGGGGACCACCGGGCCGGGTGCGGCCGGGGTCCCCGTCGGCGCCGGTCGCCGCGGGGATCTGGCGGCGGTGGCAGGGATCAGGCGGGCAGCTCGCCGGGGACGGGCGGCTCGGGGGCGTCGCCCTCGATGACCTGGCCGATGGTGGCGGTCCAGAGCTGCTCCCAGGTGCCGGAGTCGATGATCTCCTGGAGGAAGGTGTTCACGAAGTCGAGGGCGTCCTCGTTGTCCTGGGACAGGCCGATGCCGTAGGGGTCGTCGACGAAGGGCTCGCCGACCACGGTGACGTCGGGGTCCGCGGCGGAGTTGCCGAGCAGCACGCCCTGGTCCAGGACGTATGCGTCGGCGCGGCCCTGCTTCAGCGCCGCGACGCAGGACTCGTTGTCCGGGAGGGTCTGGACGTCGCCCGGATCGGTGACGAACTCCTCGATCGCCTGGATGCCGGTGGAGTTGGCCTGGGTGACCAGGTTCAGACCGGTGAGGTCCCCGGGGCCGGAGATGGTCTCGGCATCCTCGGTGCGGACCTGGATGGCGGTGCCGGAGAGGTAGTAGGGGCCGGCGAAGTTGATGACCTCGAGACGCTCGGGGGTGATCGAGTAGGTCGCGATCACGCAGTCCACGGTGCCGTTCTGGACGAGGGTCTCGCGGGTCTCGACGGTGGTGTCGATGTACTCGACCTTCTCCTCGCCGCCCTCGCCCAGGATGTACTTCGCCAGCAGCTGGGTGATGCCGGCGTCGAAGCCGGTGGGCTGGCCGCCGGAGGTGGAGGCGAGGGAGAAGACCTGGTTGGCGAGGGTGCCGCCGCGAATGAGCTGGTCCTTGTCCTTGATGGCGGTGGCCCAGGCGCTCGCGGCGACGGCGTCGTCCGCGGCGACGGGACCGGAGGCGATCACGTCGGCGAAGGCGTCGCCGCCCGCACCGCCGCCGTCGCTGGCGTCGCCGCCGCTGTCACCGCCGCCGAGGTCGGGGCCCTCGCCGGTGTCCGAGGAGCAGGCGGCGAGGCCGACGAGGGGCAGGGTCGCCGCGGCGGCGACGATGGCCCGACGGCCGGGGCGGAAGCTGGTGCTGGTCATGGATCTCTCCGATCTTCGGTGCCGTCCGGTGGGACGGCGGTGCAGGGACAGGTGGGGAGCTGGTGGCGGTGCTCGCGCGGGGCGAGCTCCGGGAACGGGGGCGCCGGGTGCGGGGCGCTGTCAGGGGCGCATGTCAGGGGGTGCCGGTCAGTGGGCGAGGATCTTGCTGAGGAAGGCCTTCGCGCGGTCGCTGCGCGGGGCGGTGAAGAACTCCTCGGGGTCGCCCTGCTCGACGATCTCGCCGCGGTCCATGTAGACCACGCGGTCGCAGACGTGCCGGGCGAAGCCCATCTCGTGGGTGACGACCAGCATCGTCATGCCGGCCTCGGCGAGCTCGGTCATCACGTCGAGCACCTCGTTGATGACCTCGGGGTCGAGCGCGCTGGTGGGCTCGTCGAACAGCAGCGCCTTGGGCTTCATCGCGAGCGCCCGGGCGATCGCGACGCGCTGCTGCTGGCCGCCGGAGAGGGCGGTGGGCAGGGAGTTCGCCTTGTCGGCGAGGCCCACGCGCTCCAGCAGCTCGAGCGCCTGCTTGTCCGCCTCGGCCTTGGAGACGCCGCGGACCTTGCGAGGCCCGAGGGTGACGTTGTCGACGGCCTTCAGGTGCGGGAAGAGGTTGAAGCTCTGGAACACCATGCCGACGTCCGCGCGCAGGCGGGTGAGGTCCTTGCCCTCCTCGGGCAGCCGCTCCCCGTCGATGGTGATCTCGCCGCTGGTGATCGTCTCGAGCCGGTTCAGGCAGCGGCACAGGGTGGACTTGCCCGAGCCGGAGGCGCCGATGAGGGCGACGACCTCGCCGCGGTGGATGTCCAGGTCGATGTTCTTCAGCGCCTGGAAGTCGCCGAAGAACTTGTCGACTCCGCGCACGGAGATCAGCGGATCGCCGCTCGGCGCCGGGCGGCGCGTGCGGCCCGCGGACGGCGTGGTGCTCTCGTTCATGCCCCTGAGAATGCTGTGATGCGCGACATCTGTCCACATGACGGGTCAGAGGACCGCATTTCGGAACAGATTCGTGATCGAGGGACATACCCCGTCATCACCCCGGTGAACGGGGCAGAACGGCCCGAAGGGCGCCGCCTGCGCGACGCCCTCCGGTGAATCTCCTGCGGTCCTCGCCGCGGGGGCGGTGAGGCGCCCGCGACGCGGCCCGGCGGGGCCGACGGTGATCAGCCCTCGAGATCAGCCCTCGTAAGCGCCCTGGTAGACGGCGTCGAAGGGGGTGTGCCCGGACTGGCGGTGCTCGATGGAGCTGGTGACCACGGCCTTCGCGGTGCGGGCGGCCTCCAGCGGGGTCGCGCCCTTGGCGAGCTCCGCGGTGACGGCGGCGGCGAGGGTGCAGCCGGCGCCGGAGACGCGCTCGTCGCCGATCTTGGGGCTGCGCAGCTCGACGGTCTGCTCGCCGTCGTAGAACACGTCCACCGCGTCCTCGCCCTCGAGCACCACGCCGCCCTTGGCCAGCACGATCACGTCATAGGTGTCGTGGATGCGCTTTGCGGCCTCGGCGAGCTCCTCGACGGTCTCGATGGAGTCCATCCCGGACAGCGCGAGGGTCTCGAAGTGGTTGGGGGTGACGTAGGTGGCCAGCGGCAGGATCTTCTCCTTGAGCGCATTGTCCGTGTCCAGTGCCGCGCCGGGCTCCTGGCCCTTGCAGATCAGCACCGGGTCCAGCACCACGTTGGTGAAGGAGTGCTCGGACAGGGCGGTGGCGACCGTGTCGATCGTGACCGGGGTGCCGAGCATGCCGATCTTGACGGTGTCGATGTCGTTGACCGCGGTGGTCGCCTCGATCTGGTCGGCGATCACCTGCGGGTCCACCGGCACGAAGCGGTGGCCCCAGTCGTTCTTCGGGTCGAAGGAGACGATGCAGGTCAGCGCGGCGGTGCCGAAGGTGCCCAGCTGGTGGAAGGTCTTGAGGTCCGTCTGCGCGCCGGCGCCTCCGGAGGCCTCGGAACCGGCGATGGTCAGGGCGACGTGGGTCAATGCATGCCTTTCTCGATTCGCTGCTCGAGGGATGGTGCTGCCCTCGAGGACGCCGCGCGCTCCCAGGCGTCCGCGGCCCGAGGCCGTCGGCGCCGTCGCATCGGCGATGACCGCGCGCTCCCAGGGCGGGGCTCCGTCGTGGAGACCGCGCCCGTCGCAGCGGCCGTGCCGCGCGCTCCCAGGGCCGGGCACCTCGCCGCTCGTGTGAGGTGCCGCCGACCCGTCGCTGCGGCAGAACCTCGATCGTACCGCCTCGGGTACAGTGCCGCTCGTGCCGACCCCGGAACGGACGACGGAGCTTCCTGCCTCGTCAGATGCGAGCCCGGGCACCACTGTGCGCGAGGCCGGTCGGCCGGTGTCGGGCCGCGAGGCCCCGTCGGCCGCACCCGCAAACCCGTCGGGCACCCGCGCGGCCCCGTCGGCCGCCCCCGGGTCGACCCGCCCCTCCCTCGGCGAGCGCGCGCGGCTGCTGCTCGACGAGCACCTGAGCTCGACGGTCAAGTTCCTCATCGTCGGCGGGCTCGTGTTCCTGCTGGATGCGGCGATGTACAACCTGCTCGTGTTCTGGCATCCCACGCACGGCTGGGGTCAGGGGCTGATGCACGGCAACCCGCTGACCGCGAAGCTGCTGACGATCGCCGCGGCGTCGTGCCTGACCTATCTGGGCAACCGGCTGTGGACCTTCGGGGACCGGCCCCGCCCGGACACGACCCGCTCGATCATGCTGTTCATCCTGGTCAACGTCATCGCGACCGGTCTGCAGCTGGCATGCCTGGGCTTCTCCCGCTACGTGCTCGGGCTGGACTCGCCGCTGGCGGACAACATCTCGGGCACGTTCATCGGCCAGATCGTCTCGACGTCCTTCCGGTACGTCACCTACGGCCGGCTGGTCTTCCCCAAGCGCTGAGCGCGCGGACGATCACGGTCGGGCGCCCCCGAGGTCTGCGAGACTCGGGCGCATGAACACCTCCGGCCCCTGGACCCGCGCCGCCGCCGCTGCCGGTCTGCTCGTGGACGGGCAGGCCCGTCCCACGATCTTCGCCCAGATGTCCGCCCGCGCCCTCGAGCACGGCGCCCTGAACCTCGGTCAGGGCTTCCCGGACGACGACCCGCCCGCCCTCGTCGCCGAGGCCGCGATCGAGGCGATCCGCGCCGGGCGCAACCAGTACCCGCCGGGGGCCGGGGAGAAGGTGCTGCGCGACGCGATCGCCGTGCACCAGCAGGACTGGTACGGCCTGACCTGGGATCCGGCCACCGAGGTGCTCGTGACGACGGGCGCGACCGAGGCGCTGGCCGCGACGGTCCTGGCTCTCGTGGAGCCGGGCGACGAGGTGCTCACCCTCGAGCCGTTCTACGACCAGTACGCGGCACTGATCGGCCTGGCCGGCGGTGTGCACCGCACCGTGCCGGTCACCACCCGCGCCGACGAGGCGACCGGTGACCTGGTGCTCGACGTCGACGAGCAGGCGCTGCGCGCCGCCTTCACGGCGAGGACCCGACTGGTCCTGGTGAACACCCCGCACAACCCCACCGGGCTCATGCTTCCGGCCGCGCTGCTGCAGGCCATCGCCGAGGAGGCGGAGCGGCACGACGCCCTGATCGTCACCGACGAGGTCTACGAGCACCTCACCTTCGCCGCGCCGCACGTGCCGCTGGCGGCGCTGCCGGGCGCGCAGGACCGGACGGTCTCGATCTCCTCGGCCGGCAAGACCTTCTCGGCCACCGGCTGGAAGATCGGCTGGATCACCGCGCGCCGCGAGCTGATCACCGCGATCACCGGGGTGAAGCAGTGGCTGACCTACACCTCGGGTGCCCCGTTCCAGCCCGCCGTCGCCGCAGGCCTGGCGATGGACCGCGCCGCCTTCGACACCCTCACCGATGATCTGCGTGCGCGTCGCGACCTGCTCACGACGGGTCTGCGCCAGATCGGCTTCCGGGTCAACGAGGCGCAGGCGGGGTACTTCACCGTCGCGGACGCCTCCCCGCTCGGCGAGCCCGACGCCCGCGCTCTCGCGGACCGGCTCCCCGAGGAGGCCGGGATCGTCGCGATCCCGCTGTCCGCGTTCTACCGCGACGGGCAGGCCGGGGACGCCTCCGCCCATCTGCGTCTCGCGTTCTGCAAGAGCCGGGAGACGATCGAGCAGGCCCTCGAACGGCTCGAGACGTGGGCGGCCCCGCGGCGCTGAGCGCAGCCGCGGGGCCGGAGGGTCGAGGAGCCGGGCTCAGCTCGCGTCGACCCAGACGTCGTCGGCGCTGAAGTTCCACATCGGGCGGACAGTGAAGTACCCGTCCTGGACCTGGTCCTTCGGGACGATGAAGGCCAGGTCCCAGGTCGCGGTGCCGCCGTCGCGGAGCGTTCCGATGTTCAACCAGCTGTTCTCGACGTACGCCCCGGGCTCGTCGTAGGAGTTCCCGGCGTTCGAGACGTAGCTGGCGATCGTCATGAGGCCCGGCTCGGCGGAGTCATCGCCGTGGTAGGTCACCGTGATCGGGACGACCACGTAGGTCTCGTCGTCGCCGGGCTGCTCATTCCCGTCGTAGAAGCCCATGACCTCGTCGGTCGCATCCCAGTTGACCTCGCCGAGGCTGATGTCGAAGGTTCCCCCTTCGCCGTCCTCGACGGTGAAGGTCTCTCCGAGGGCGTACGGGGCGTCCTGAGTGCCCTTGCCGTCACCGGAGGCAGCGGCGGTGGCCTCGTCGGTGGTCGGAGCCTCGGTGGTGGCCTCATCGGTGGTGGGGGCCTCTGTCGTCGCCTCGTCGGTGGTGGCTTCGTCCGTGGTGGCCTCGTCCGTGGTGGCCTCGTCGGTCGAGGACTGCGCGGTGGTGGTCTCGTCGCCGCCGCCGGAGCCGCCTCCGCCCATGCCGAGCAGGAAGATCCCGCCGCCGACGAGGATGAGGAGCAGTGCGAGCACCGCGCAGCCGGCGCACACGATGATCGGCACCTTGATGGACTTCTTCGGCGCCCCGCCCTGCGGGGCGAAGTTCTGCTGGCCCTCGTTGCCGAAGCTCGGCGCGAAGCCCTGGTCCTGCCCGTAGGAGCCGTTGGGCGAGGGCTGGCCATAGCCGCCCGCGGACTGGGCGCTGTAGCCACCGGCCGGGGAACCCTGACCGTAGCCCTGCTGCTCATAGCCCTGCTGACCGTAATTCTGCTGGCCGTATCCCTGGGGGTCCTGGCCGTACCCGCCGTTGCCGGACTGCTGACCATACGGATCCTCCGGCTGGGGCTGACCCCACCCGTTCTGCGGTGGCTGCGACATCTTCTGCTCCGACGCCGGTCCGGGCGCCGACCCCTCTCTGCTGACACGACCTGCACTGGCCGAGCCCCGTGGCCCGTGCGCGCCATCGTACGGGGCGTCCAGGAACTATTCAGTGTCCGAAGTGTCGCGTTCAGGTTACGAAGCCGGGGAGTCACGGGACGGTCCGAGCGCCCCGGTCCGGCGGGGCAGGGATCGGTCGAAGTTGTCCACAATCGAGGCGAACCGTGGAGATCGGCCAGGCATCCCCGTTAGGTTGGCCGTGACCCGCTTCACTCCCCGGAAGGCACTCCCCATGCCCCGACGCCTCCTCAGCGCCGCTGCTGCCTGCGCTTTCGTCCTCGGACTCGCCGCGTGCGGCGACGGGAGCGATGACCCCGTCACCTCTGCCCCGCCCAGCATCGACATCGATGCACCGAGCGACGGCGGTGGGGATGCGAGTCCGAGCAGCGGGGGTGACGATGCAGAGCCGAGTGACGGTGGAGGGAATGAGGACACCACTGCCGCGTCCGACATCCCGGCCCCCGACCCGGCGGACTACCCGGGAATGGACGAGAACACGGAGGAGGGGGCGATTCAGGCGTCGCGATACTTCCTGGCGTCCATGCTTTGGGGGTATCAAACCGGCGAAACCGATGAGCTTGCCTCGCTCTTCGAGAAATCCTGCAAGACTTGCCAAGCCAATTTGGAAAACATCGAGGAACTGTCCGACATTGGCGAATATTGGTCCGAGACTCGGGTCACCTATGAAGACATCGTCCCCTCAGACCCCGACGAGACCTACGAGGCAATCATTGGATATTCGGCGACAATTTCCCCGCACACCGAACCTGACGGCAAAACGGGATCTAGAATAGAGGTGCCAGAAAATTATTACCAGATGGGGTTTGGCTTAAATTGGAGTGAGGGTCGATGGGTCATTAGCGGCCTCAGTATTGAGGTGTTCGAGTAATGAGACTTCGGGCCGCCCTCAACCTTGCGGGCGCGATACTCTTGTTCGCCGGAACTGCGACCGCCCCCCAGTCACCTGCGCTGGCCGCAGGCGAGTGCCGCTCCGGAAAAAGCTCCGCGGTGACTGCAACGGCCGACAGCGAGAAACTACATACGGCCGGAACGAGGTCATCAAGAGAATGCAAGCCATCCTCAAACTTCCTGGGGAGCGGAAATCAGTCCCCCAACGACCGCGGATCCTCCAACAAAAGCCAAGACGCCCGAGATAGCTCGCAGTCCTCCCGGGCCTCCAACCCCGCCCAGCAGATCCTCTTCCACACCTTCAACCGCTCCCTCCCCCTCCACGGCGTCTTCGAGCGCAGGGGGAACACCTTCACGGCCACGCGCAACGCCTGCAACAACACCGCGAACTACACGATCACCCAGACAGGGGACTTCGTCTCCGAGCGGCGCGCGGGCAGCGGCTCCCTCGGCGGCGTGCGCACGGTCGAGTCGATCACCCGGACCCTTGCCACCGGTGCTGAGCGGAGCAACGGCTACGCCTGCCTCGGCCCGGCCGCACCCGGCCAGCCAGGTGCTGCTCCCGCCGCAGGCACCCCCGGCGCCCCCGGCGCAGCTCCCGAGCCGATCGTCATCATCGTGACGCAGGAGGAATTCGCCTCACTCCCCATCACCCCGCTGGTCGCGAGCGCCGGCCCGCCGGACGGCTGGCTGCCGGTGAACATGGCCAACGTGCTCTACGCGGAGCCGGAGGTGCAGACTCTGGACACCGAACTGCTCGGCACCCCGGTCGCCGTCCGCGCCATCCCCGTCTCGTTCCACTGGGACCTCGGGGACGGCAACACGATCACCACGAGCACGCCCGGCAAGCCGTACCCGGCGGAGGACGTCTCGGCGACCTACCCCTCCGAGGGCTGGTACGACATCACCCTCACCACCACGTTCGCCGGGCAGTTCTCGGTGGACGGCGGCGAGTGGCAGGACATCGACGGGACGATCGAGGTCTCCTCCGACCCGATCCCCCTGTACTCCAAGTCCCTCGAGTCCAGGCTCGTGAACCCGGACGTCCCCGTGGACGAGTCCGAGGATCCCTGGATCCCGCCGCGCACCCCGGAGACCGAGGGTCCCAAGGACCCCCAGGCACGTCACCGCGAGATCTGACCCCGCACCGCCGCTCCCCGCACCGCCTCTCCCCGCACAGCAGAGCGCGGCGCCGCACCCCTCGTGCGACGCCGCGCTCCCCCGCACCCGATCAGTGCCCGCTGGCGCTCATTCAGCGTCCGGCGGTGAACCGCTCCCCGTGGAACGCAGCACCGGTGGTCCGCTCGGACGCACCGGAGGCGTCGAGGTAGGGCGTGATCCCGCCGCGGTGGCGCGGGAACCCGGCGCCGAGGATCATCGCGAGGTCCACCTGCTCCGGCTGCTCGACCACACCGGCCTCGAGCATCAGCGCGATCTCCTCGGCGAGCCCGTCCAGGACCTTCTCCAGCAGGGCCTCGCCGACCAGCGCCTCCACCCCGGCGACCTTCTCGCCCTCGCCGAACACCTGGGCGACGGTCGGGGAGACCGCAGGGTGCACGGCGGTCCGGCTGCGCTCGGTGAAGTGCGCCTTGCCCTGGGCCATGAGGCCGAGTCCGGGCGAGGCGTGGAAGCGGTCGCCGAGCTCCTCGACCAGCACCTGGCCCACGTGGTCGGCCACACCGAGACCCACGAGGTCCAGCAGTTCGAAGGGGCGCATGGGCATGCCCATCGCGTCCAGCGAGGCGTCGACCTCGGCCGGGTCCGCGCCGGCATCGACGGAGGCGAGCACGGCGCCGAGCACACGGAACAGCAGCCGGTTGACGATGAACCCCGGCGCATCGGCGCTGCGCACCGCGAACTTGCGCAGGCGGCGCACCACCTCGAGGCCGGTGGCGAGGGTCTGCTCGTTCGTCGCCTCGGTGTGGATCACCTCGACCAGCGGCATCTTCGCGACGGGGTTGAAGAAGTGCAGGCCCACCACGCGCTCGGGGTGCTGGAGATCCTCCGCCATCTTCGCGACCGACAGCGAGGAGGTGTTGGTGACCAGCAGGGCATCCTCGGCGAGGACCCCTTCGAGCTTGCCGAACACGGCCTTCTTGATCTTCAGCACCTCCGGGACGGCCTCGAGGACGAGGTCGCAGCCGGCAAGGTCAGCGATGTCAGCGGTCGCGGAGAGGTTGTTGGCGATCGCGGTCGCGGCCTCCTCGGAGAGCTTCCCGCGGGCGGCGGTCTGGGCGATGACGTCACGCGCGTTGGCGAGGCCCTTCGCGGCGATCTCCTCGTCGAGGTCGCGCATCACGACCGGGACCTGGAGGCCGAGCGCGAGCTGCGCGGCGATCTGGGAGGCCATGAGGCCGGCACCGGCCACGCCGACGCGGCGGATCTCGCGGGCCCCGTCCACGGGGGTGCGGCCGGGCTTGCCGCGGCGCAGCAGCTCGGCGGAGTAGAGGGAGGCGGCGGCGCCGTCGGAGCGGACGAGCTCGGCGAGCGAGGTCGCCTCGCGGGTGAGCGCGTCCTCGAGGGTGGAGCCGGGCAGTGCCTGGAGCAGCGCGAGGGCGCGGCCGACGGAGGGGGCGCCCTGCGCCTCGAGCCGGGCGGCCCAGGCGCGGCGGGTCTCGGCGGGGCTGTGGGGGGCGTCGAGCGCGTCCTGCAGCTCCTCGGCCTCGGGGGAGCCGGCGGCAGGCAGAGGCGCGGTGCGGCCCGGCCAGATGCCTGCGGCCTGCGGGGACCCATCGGCCGCGGCGTCCGCGACGTCGGGGGCGAGGACGTCGGCGTCGGCGCTGCCCACGTCGTCATGTGCGGCGACGAGGGCCGCGAACTGCTCGAGCGCCTCGCCGAGGTCGGCGGCGAGCTCGTCGACCAGGCCGATCTCCTCGGCCTGCTCGGCGGTGAGCTGCTTGTCGCGGGCGGGGTCCTCGAGGATCATCCGCACGGCGGTCTCGGGGCCCACCACGGACTGCAGCAGGGTGGTGCCGCCCCAGCCGGGCAGGATGCCGAGGCTGGTCTCGGGCAGGCCGATGCCTCGCACACCGGGGGCGGCGGTGCGCACGTCGGCCATGAGGGCGACCTCGAGGCCGCCGCCGAGGGCGACGCCGTTGAGGTGCGCGAGCAGCGGGACGGGGCTCTGGCGCACGCGGACCTGGAGGTCGTGGGCGGCGCGGGTCATGCCCTCGACGTTCTGGGCCGCGGTGGGGTCGGCGAACATCGACAGGTCGGCGCCGGCGAGGAACACCTTCCCGACACCGGTCATGGCGATGGCCTGGATCTCGCCGGCCTCGGCGCGGTCCAGGGCGGTGGCGATCGCGCCGGTGACGGCGTCGATCGAGAGGGGGCCGAGGGTGGCGGGGCGGCGCTCCTCCCCCTCCGGCGGCGCGAAGGTCAGCACCGCCACCGTCCCCAGTCCGGGGTGCTCGCGGTCCTCGGTGAGGACTCGGGTGACGTGCTCGGTGTAGCTGCTCATCAGTGACCTTTCGCGATCTCGTCATCGAGGGCTGTCGGTGCCCGCACGGTTGTCTGATACCGCGGGTTTCAGGTAGATCATGCCTCAGTTGGCGGCCGAGTGTCCACCGCAGGACCGAGGCCATGCGGGCCCATCAGTCCTCGGAGCTGCCACGGGGCTGTCATGGGGTCTCGAAATAGACCACGTCGCCGTTGAAGGTCTCCAGCCCCAGGCGGAAGGTGTTGATCTCGGCATCGGGGACGAGGAAGGCGCTCTCGAACTGGGCCGTGCCGCCTCCGCGCAGCGGAGGGACGGTGCGCATCGGGTCGGGCACCATGCCCTCGCCGACGTCGGGGAAGTAGGTGCGGTCGGACTCGCCGGTCAGCCACAGCTCCTCGGCCGGGGCGAGCTGGGCCGGGCCGTCGTAGCGCGCCTCGTAGCGGACGATGACGAGCCGGTAGCCGTCCTGGACGACGTCCGCCTCCCCCGCGCCGGGCACGGTCGCGTCGAGGTCGACCGAGAGCGGCGTGACCGAGAGCGTGCCGCCGGTCCAGACCGGCCAGCCCACGGTGTGCTCGCCGATGGTCGCGGGGTCGTCGTAGCCGCCGGTCCCGTCGGTGACCGCCCTCCCGTCGGAGTCGGTGACGGCGCCGGGCTCCTTGACCCGATCGGTCGGGTCGGCGGAGGTGGAGCGCGTGGCCTGGCCGCCGCTCGGGGCGGCCGACGGATCCTGCTGCCCACCGCCGAGCACTCCCTGGAGGGCGCCGAGCACGAGGGCGACGATGGCGACGGCCGCGGCGCCCTGGACGGCGACGATGCCGAGTATCGCCCAGGCCGGCAGCACGCGGTTGCGGTGCCGCTCGCTCACCTCGCCCTCCTCGTCGACGTCGTCGTAGGAGAAGACAGGGGCGCCGTAGGGTCCGGGGTCCTCGGGGATCCGCGACTCGCGGCTCAGCTCCTCAGGGATCCGCCGGGCGTCCGGCTCCGGGGCTTCGGCGTCCGACGGGGTCGTCGGCCCGGCGAACGCGCCGCGGCCGGCGGGGCCGACGTCGAGTGCGTGTGCCCGGCTCTCGTCCCGCGCCCGCGCATGGTCGGGCAGCGCGAAGTCCTCCGACCCGTCCGGCGCGAAGCTCTCCGCCCAGACGTAGTCGGAGGGGTTCTCCCGCCCCGATGTCATGTCTCGAGGATAGGGGCCCGCCGGGACGCGGGGGATCGGGCCGGCGCGACGGAGTGCCCGCCCCCGAAGATCTCCGGACGGCGGTCGCTCGTGGAGGCGTCACGACGCTCAGGACGGCAGCTTCGAGAAGATGTAGTGCTTGCCGTCGTAGGGATTGCGCTGGAGTCCGGGCTGAGCGGTGGCATACCAGGTGCCGTCCCCGCCGCCGTCCTCCGTGCCGGTCAGCTCGCAGATCGCATGGGCGCCGCCGTCGAGCATGGTGCAGGACGCGGCGATCTCGGCCGGGAGATCACCGTCCGGATGGGCTGCGTAGCTGACCCCGGAGATGACCGCGCGCTCCATGTCCTCCGCGGTGGGGTCCTCCCCGAGGTAGGGGTCGACCTTCCCTTGGGCGATCTCGACGCCGGCGGGGATCGCCAGGTCCGTGCGTCCGTCGGCGTTCACGCTGATCAGCAGGGCGGAGCCGCCGAAGGCGGTGGGCACGAGCCGCACCTCCGCCGGGATGCGCTCCTGCTCGTAGGGATCCGCGAAGGCATCGGGCACGACCATGCAGGTCGCGGAGTCCCCGGCGATGGTGGCGACTCCCTCGCACTCGGCGCCCTGCTCGGCCAGGAACATGGAGCCGTGGTTCACCGCGAGGTCCAGCTCCTGGACGCCGTGGAGGTCGCCGTAGAGGTGACTCACGTAGAGATAGCTGATCCCGTTCGAGGGTTCGAGGGTCTCGGCGGAGATGGTGCCGGCCCAGCCGGCGGGCAGCTCGACCTCGCCGGGGGTCCCGTCGCCCGGGTCCTCGCCGGGGTTCTGGCCGTGGTCACCGCCCTTGCCCTTGCCGTTCCCGCCGCCGTGGCCGGATCCCTTCCCCTTGCCCTGGCCGACTCCGCCGTTGCCGTTGCCGTCCTCGCTGCCGTTGCCGTTACCGGCGCCCTTCCCCTTGCTGCTGCCGGATCCCTCGCCGTTCCCGGACCCGCCTCCCTGGTGGCCGGACGGGGAGACCGTGATGGTCCCGCCGGTGCCGGCGCCATCGGCGCTGCCCTCGCCCGTGGAGTCGGCGCCGGCGCCCCCGAGGTCCGAGGACGCCTCCCCTTCGGCAGAGATCTCGTCCGCGGACGTGGCCGCCGGGGCACCGTCGGCCGTCGGCAGCGCGACGTCGGCCCCGCCGCAGCCGGCGAGGAGTGCGGCGCTCGCGAGCGCCGCGGTGAGTGAGGTGAGCGGCGTCGCGAGCCGCCCGCGGGTCGTGGTCCTGGTCATGTCTCTGTCCCCATGCATGGTCGTGCGGATGGCCCGACTCGAGCGATGCGCCATCCCCCGGCGCCGCGCCCCTGTCCCCCCGGACCGGTGGCCTCTGTGCCACCGAGAGTGACTTTACGAACTCTTTACCTTCGCAGCAATGACCCTCAGACCCCCTTCACGCAACCCGCACATCCCGCCCGAACCCTCTCGGCAGAGGCTCGGCGGACATCGCCGACCCCCTTGCTTCCACAACCGAACGGTTGTAGATTCTCGGC
The DNA here is from genome assembly GCF_014204755.1 of Brachybacterium aquaticum. Classification (NCBI taxonomy): domain Bacteria; kingdom Bacillati; phylum Actinomycetota; class Actinomycetes; order Micrococcales; family Dermabacteraceae; genus Brachybacterium; species Brachybacterium aquaticum. The sequence goes on along the minus strand of NZ_JACHLZ010000001.1, from coordinate 3,335,925 downwards.
ATGCTGTGGACCGATGAGGACCGGGCCGATGCCTGGTTCCACGCACTCTCCGACCGGACCCGGCGCGACATCCTGCGCCGCGTGCTCGAGGAGGAGCAGTCGGTCTCCGCGCTGGCCCGGAACTACCCGATCAGCCTCACGGCGGTGCAGAAGCACGTCGCGGTGCTGGAGCGGGCCGGACTGATCATCCGGAGGCGCCGAGGGCGGGAGACCCTCACCCGCGGCGACACCGAGAACCTGCTGGCCGCCGCCCGACTGCTCGAGGGCCTCGAGCGCCGCGGCCGCGAGCACGTCGAGCGGATCGATGCCCTCCTGGACGAGGAGAGCAGCGCTGCGCACCACGCCCGGACCCCAGGGCCCGCCCCTGAGGAGTGACCATGCCCGTCACCGACATCACCCACGACCCGGACGACCTCACCATCACCATCACCGCGCAGTTCGCGGCCCCCGTGGAACGGATCTGGCAGATCTACGCCGACCCGCGCCAGCTGGAGAGGGTGTGGGGGCCGGAGGAGTACCCCGCGACCGTCGTCGACCACAGCCTCACCCCGGGCGGGACGGTCACCTACTACATGACCGGCCCCGAGGGGGACCGCCACTACGGGTACTGGACGGTTCTCGAGGTCGACGAGCCGCACTCGTTCTCCTACGAGGACGGCTTCGCTCTCGAGGACTTCACCCCGGACTCCTCGCTGCCCGTCTCTCGCTGCGTCAGCACGTTCACCGCGCACGAGGGCGGCACCCGCGCCGTCTACGTCACGACCTTCGCCAGCCGCGAGGGCCTGCAGACGGTCCTGGAGATGGGCGTCGAGGAGGGCTCGCGCTCCGCGATCGACCAGATCGACGACCTGGTCGCCTGACCCCGTCGGCCGACAGGCCCGCCCCTCCGGAGGGCCGACGGCCCGCAGGGCCGACCCCTCCGCGGAGCCGACTGCCCGCCGGCCGCAGGCGGGTCACCCGGAGGGGTCCGCGCCTGCGCTCAGCCGCCCAGGAGGGAGGTGGCCACCCCATAGGCGACGAGGGAGGCGACAAGCACGATCCCGAGGAGGATCGCGGCGACGGCGCCCTTCGCGGGCCGACGGGGCCCGCCGGGCGGCGGGGTGGGCGAGGACTGCTCCATGGCTGGCGGCGCGGGCCGCTCTCCTTCCGACGAGTTCTGGCGACCCCTTGCGCGAGGAGCCGGTGGTGCACGCTACCGGGTGGACCTGCGCCCCTGTGCACTGCGGCTCTGTGCACTGCGGCTCTCCGCACTGCGCCCGTCCGCACCGCCGCCCCCCGGCGCCTTGACCACGCGCGCGACGACCCCGGCGGCCCCGCCGAGATCCTCGACCTGCTGCGGGGTCAGGGCATCGAAGACGTAGCGGCGCACCGCGGCGACGTGCCCGGGCGCCGCGGCCTCGACCTGCCGCCAGCCCTCCTCGGTGAGGCGCCCGAGGGTGAAGCGGCCGTCGGCCGGATCGGGAAACCGCTCCACCCATCCGACCTTCTCCAGCCGACTCAGCACCCGCGAGAGGTGGGAGAGGTTCATGTTGGCGACCAGGCCGAGCTCGCTGAGGCGCATGGTGCGCTCGGGCGCCTCGGAGATCTGGGAGAGGGCGCTGTACTCGGCCAGGCTCATCCCGGCGGCCGTGCGCAGCTGGGCGTCGAGCCGCGCGGGCAGCCAGGTCATCACGGCCCAGACCGCGCGCCAGGTGCTCTCCTCCTCGGAGGAGAGCCAGTCGGCGGCGGGCGGGGTGCTCATGCGGCCAGCCTACCGGTTACTTGACATGGAAAGCCATTCCGCCTAGCGTCGAGGCATCACTTTCCACGGAAAGCGGACCATGAACGGCGGCCGCCCTGCGGCCCCGTCGGACCGGCCGCATCCCGCCGACCCTGTCCCAGGAGGCACCATGACGACCACCCTCACCACCACGCGCATCAACCGCACCGACCTCGACATCCTGCCGCTGAACCTCGGCGGGAACACCTTCGGCTGGACCTCGGACCGAGAGACCTCCTTCGCCGTGCTGGACGCCTTCGTCGAGGCCGGCGGCAGCTTCATCGACACCGCCGACTCCTACGCCATGTGGGCCGAGGGCAGCGACGGCGGCGACTCCGAGCGCATCCTCGGCGACTGGATGGCCGAGCGCGGCAACCGCGAGAGCATCGTGCTGGCCACCAAGGTGGGCGGCAAGCCCGGCCGCCAGGGCCTCGCCGCCGAGAACGTGGACGCGGCGCTGGACGAGTCCCTCGAGCGCCTGCAGACCTCCTACGTGGACCTCTACTACGCCCACTACGACGACGAGTCGGTCTCCATCGAGGAGCAGGTCCGTATCGCCGACGGCCTGGTCCGCTCCGGCCGTGTGCGCCACGTGGCGCTGTCGAACTTCTCCGTGGACCGCATGCGCGAGTGGTTCGAGGTCGCGACCCGCGAGGGCCTGACCGTCCCCGTCGCGATCCAGCCGCACTACAACCTGCTGCACCGCGCCGAGTTCGAGCAGGGCTACGCGGCGATCGCCCGCGACTTCGACGTGGCGGTCTTCCCCTACTTCGCCCTCGCCTCCGGCGTGCTCACCGGCAAGTACCGCACCAAGGCCGACCTCGAGGGCCACGCCCGCCAGGGCTTCGCCGAGGACCTGCTCACCGACGACGCCCTGAAGGTCATCGACGCGCTGGTCCGGATCGCCGGAGACCACGACGTCGAGCCCGCCTCCGTGGCACTCGCCTGGCTGCTCGCCAAGGGCGTCACCGCCCCGATCGCCTCGGCCTCCACCCCCGAGCAGCTCCCGGCGCTCATCGCCGCGACCTCGCTCGAGCTCACGGCCGACGAGGTCGCGGCGCTGGACGACGCCTCCGCGCCCTTCGCCTGAGCCGCGCCGTCCCCGCGGGTCCGCCCGCACCTCCGCGCCGTGGGCGGGCCCGCGTCCGGGCCCGCCCACGGGCGCTGTGCGTACGACGGGGCGCGCGAGGAGTAGCGTGACCCGGTCGCCCGCCCCCGTCGGCCGCCGTCGCGCCCCCGCGCCCGGCCCGCGTCGGCCGACGGGCCCGCCCGCGAACGATGCACCCCGAGGTCCTGCGATGACGTCTCCCGATCCCACCCTGTCCGGCGCACACGCGACGAGCGCCGGCGCCGCGCCTGCCCCTGCCGCACCCGCCCCCGTCGCCTCTCCGGACGCCCCCTTCGCGGAGGAGACCGTGCTGGACAGCCCCATGTGGTCCTCGCTGACGGGCTTCCACCGCGACCTCGCGATCGGCAACGAGCACGTGCTGCGCTACCCCGCGGACGTCTCCCCCTTCGTGGGCGTGCGCGACTGGGAGCACCCGGACGTGTGGGACGCGATCCTGGACGTGTTCGGGCACGACGCGGTGGTGTCCGTGTCGCACGCCGATCCGGTGCTGCCCGAGGGGTGGAAGCCCGAGTACCAGTTGCCCGGGGTCCAGCTGGTCCAGACCGACCGGCTCAAGGCGCGCCCGGAGGAGGAGGCAGTCGAGCTCGGCGCCGCGGACAGCGAGGACATGCTCGCGCTGACCGCACTGACCAAGCCCGGCCCCTTCCTCCCGCGCACCCACGAGCTGGGACGTTACGTGGGCATCCGACGGGAGGGCAGGCTGGTCGCGATGGCCGGCGAGCGCATGCACCCGGGCGGCTGGACCGAGATCAGTGCGGTCTGCGTCCACCCCGACCACCGCCGCCAGGGCCTCGCCTCGCGCCTCGTGCTCGACGTCGCCCACGGCATCCAGCAGCGCGGGGACCGGGCGCTCCTGCACGCCTCGGCGGAGAACACCTCCGCGATCGCCGGCTACCAGAAGCTCGGCTTCGCGCTGCGGCGCACCCTCACCTTCGGCGCGGTCCGCACCCCCTGAGCGCGGGCCCCTCGAAGCGCGGGCGCGCCGCAGCGGCCGCGGCGCACTGACCGCGGCGCGCTGGCCTCGGGCGCGGCCCTGTGAGGGGGCGGCGCTCAGGCCTGCGGCAGGCGAGTGAACACGTAGGCGGCGGTGTGCCCCGGGTAGCCGCGCTGTGCGGTGGCGTACCAGGTGCCGTCGCCGCCGCCGTCCGGGGTGCCGGTGACCTCGCAGGTCCCGTGCACCCCGGCGTCGGAGACGGTGCAGTCGATGTCCAGGCCATGAGGCAGCTCGCCGTCGCTGGCCCACTGGAGCATCACGGCACTGAGGGCGATGTCGGAGAGATCCTGGTCGGTGACCGCGCCGACGTCCTCGGTGAAGGCGGGCTGGAAGCCGAGCTCGGCGCCCGGGGCGACCTCCAGCAGGTCCCCCTCGGCGGCATCCACCCCGTACAGCAGGGCGGTGTTGTCCCAGGCCGTGGGGACCAGGCGCACCTGGACCCGGTGCTCGGCGCCGTCCTCGCCGGTGAAGGTGCACGCCGCGGCGGAGCCGTCGAGCACGGCGGTGCCCTCGCAGGTCGCGCCGAAGCTGCCGAGGAACTCGGTCTGCTCGAGCTGCGCGGCGGCCATCTCGCGCGCCGCCCATTCGCCGTGGAGGTTCTCCATCGTGAGGTAGGAGCCGTCGGCCGACGGGGAGAAGCGCTCGGTCGAGACCGTGCCGGCCCAGCTCCCGGTCGCGCCGCCCGGTGCGCCCGACGGGCCGGTCGCGCCGCCGTCGGACGCTCCGCCACGAGCTGCGCCCCCATCGGTCGCGCCGCCGCTGTCCGAGGTCCCGGCCTCCACGCCCGCCGGGTCCGTGGGAGAGGGGGACTCCTGGGCGTCGGTCGGCCCGCACCCGGCGGCGAGCGCCGCGATCGCGCCGAGCGCGAGGAGTCCGGCGATGCGGCGCTGACGCGGCGCTGGGCGGCCGACACGCTCCGGCCCGGCGTATGCGGTGCGGTGGTGGATGGTGGAGGTCATCTGCCCTCTTCCCCCTCGACGAGCGGCCGGCCCCCTGCCGACCCCGGTGCGGCCGTCGGACGACGACCACGAGCCGACTTTACGATGTCTTTACCCTCGTCGGCGCCGACCTTCACCACTCCTCCGCAAGGCCTCCCCGCAAGGACTCCCCCGGCCCTTGGGGCGCGGTCTCACCGGTCGCCGCGCAAGGGGCTCACAGCCCCAGCACCTCCGGCGTGCAGCTGCTCGTCTCGACGTGGGCGCCGCGCATGCTGAGCCTGCCCTGCTCGTCCAGCACCAGCTCGGCACCATGGGCGTCCGTCGAGGTCACGCTGTACAGCGCGCCCTGCCGCCGGGGATCGCCGAGGTCCTCGAAGCCGTGCACGGCGAGCACCGGGTCCAGTCTCTGGGCGAGCTCGTCCCAGCCGTCCTCCCCCGAGACGCCGTCCAGGGTGCCCTCCGCCTCCCAGGTCCCCGGGGAGTACAGGCACTGCCCGTCCTCCTCGGCGACGCTCCGGCGGCCCTCGTCGAGGGTCCACTGCTGGGAGGAGAGCTCCGCGAGGAGCGCCTGTGCCGCCTGGTCGTAGTGCTCGACGGCGTCGGCCGCGGGGAGCGGCTCAGCCCCACCCGTGCAGCCGGCGAGCAGGAGTGCCGCCGCGCCGCACAGGGCGACGCGCCGCGTACGGGCTCCCTGGAGCGTGCCGCGAGAAGACCCTCCGCGCGGGCCGACTGCTCTGTCCATGGCTCCCCTCCCGTCCCCGTCGTGCGGCGGTGTCGTCCCGCGCCCCACGCCTCCGATGCCGCGGATCCTACGGGGCGCCCGGCGGACGGCAGCGCGGCCCTCCACCGCCGCACCGGCTACGGTCATGTCATGGACGAGCGCATCGGGTGGCCCGAGGACCTGCAGGACGTGGATCGCCGCGACGAGGAGCTGCGCGTCTGGGTGGCCGAGCGGATCCGGCGCCTGGAGGCCGATGCGCGACGCAGCGCCGACACCCATCTGGTGCCGCTGGACCTGCCCGAGGAGTGGGGCATCCAGCTCTACCTCAAGGACGAGTCCACCCACGCCTCCGGCAGCCTCAAGCACCGCCTGGCCCGCTCGCTGTTCCTGTTCGCCCTGGTCAACGGGCAGCTGCGGCCGGGGATGCCGGTGATCGAGGCGTCCTCGGGCTCCACCGCGGTGAGCGAGGCGCACATGGCGCGGATGCTGGAGATCCCGTTCATCGCCGTGATCCCGCTCGGCACCAGCGCCCGCAAGGTCGCGCTCATCGAAGCGGCGGGCGGCAGCTGCCACGTGGTGGACAGCGCCGAGCGGATGGGACCGGAGGCGCAGCGCCTGGCCGAGGAGCTGGGCGGGCTGTTCATGGACCAGTTCACCCATGCCGAGCGTGCCACCGACTGGCGCGGCAACAACTCCATCGCCGTCAGCGCCCTCGCGCAGCTGGAGCTGGAGCCGCATCCGGTGCCGGCCTGGATCGTGGTGGGCGCCGGCACCGGCGGGACCAGCGCCACCTTCGGCCGCTACCTGCGCTATCGCCGACTCCCCAGCGCCCTGTGCGTCGCGGACGTGGAGGGTTCGGCCTTCTTCGAGGGGTGGCGGCAGGGCGATCCGTCGGTGACCACCGGGCGCGGCTCGCGGATCGAGGGGATCGGCCGGCCGCAGGTGGAGCCGAGCTTCGTGCCCGGCGTCGTGGACCGCATGATCCGGGTGCCGGATGCCGCCTCGGTCGCCGGTGCCCGCTTCCTCTCGCAGCGTCTGGGCCGACGGGTGGGCGCCTCGACCGGCACGAACCTCGTCGCCGCCGCGCAGCTGATCGACGAGATGCGGCGGCGGGGCGAGAGCGGCTCGGTGCTGACGCTGCTGTGCGACGCCGGGGATCGCTACACGGACACCTACTTCGACGACGACTGGGTCGCGGCGCAGGGCTGGGACCTCGCCCCGTGGCTCGAGGCGCTCGCGGCGCGACTGCCGTCGGCCGAGGGGTGAGCGGCCCCGAGGCCGGGCCCGTCGGCCGACGGAGGATCCGGGCCCCTCACACCACCGAGGTCACGCCCCCGTCGACGTACAGCGTCTGGCCGTTGACGAAGGCGCTCGCGTCCGAGGCGAGGAAGACCAGCGGGCCGACCAGCTCCTCCACCTCGCCCCAGCGCCCGGTGGGGGTGCGCCGACCCACCCAGGCGGAGAACTCCTCATCCTCGACGAGGGCCCTGGTGAGCTCGGTGGCGAAGCAGCCGGGGCCAGGGCGTTGACCTGGATGCCATGCGGGGCGAGGTCCGCGGCGAGTCCCTTGGTGAGCATCACGATCCCGCCCTTGGTCGCGCTGTAGGCGGCAATCCACGGACGGGCGAGCTGGGACTGGAACGAGCCGATCTGAATGATCATGCCGCTGCCCCGCGCCGTCATGCCCGCCGCGACCCGGCGCGCGCAGTAGAACGCGGCGGAGAGGTTGGTGGCGACCAGCGCGTCCCAGTCCTCGTCGCGAAACTCGGCGATCGGTGCGCGGCGCTGGATCCCGGCGTTGTTGACCAGGATGTCCGGGGTGCCGTGCTCCGCCTCGATCTCGCCGATCGCCGCGTCGACCGCGGCGGGATCAGTGACGTCGACGCCGACGGACAGGGTGCTGCCCGAGCCTGCAGCGCCTGCGCCCGCAGTGTCCGGGCCCCCGGCGTCCGCGGAGCCGGAGGTCTCCGCGGCACCCGCCTCCCGGGCGATTTCGTCGGCCGCTGTCGCAGCCCGCTCGGGGTCGCGGCCGTGGACGATCACCCGCGCCCCGGCGCGCACGAGACCCGTGGCCAGGGCGCGGCCGATGCCGCGGGTCGACCCGGTCACGGGCGCCGTGCGGCCGGTGAGGCTGAACAGGGAGCTGCTGCCCACCCCGGGTCGGCTGTCGCGCACGGCGCTGCTCTCAGACATGGGGCTGCGATCGGTCACTCGATGCTCCTCGCTCAGGCGAACGCACTCACCCCGGTGATCGACCGGCCGACGATCAGCGACTGCATGGTGTCGGTGCCCTCGTAGGTGTGCAGGGCCTCGATGTCGCTCCGGTGGCGCACCACTCGGTTCTCGAGCAGGATCCCGGAGCCGCCGAGGAGATCGCGGGCGTCGGAGGCGATCGCGCGGGCGGCGCGAGTGTTGTGCACCTTGGCGAGCGACGCCTGCTCGGGCCGGATCTCGCCCTTCGCCTCGAGCTCGGCGAGGCGAACGCAGTACAGCTGCATCGAGGTGAGGGTCTGGAGCATGTCGGAAAGGCGCACCTGGACGTGCTGGGCCTTGGCCAGCGGGCGGCCGAACTGGATGCGCTTGGTGGCGTGCTCGAGCGCCGCCTCGTAGCAGGCGATCGCGTGGCCCAGCGCGCCCCAGGCCACGCCCGCGCGGGTCGCGAACAGGACCTTCGAGGTGTCCTTGAAGGAGCGTCCGCCGGGCAGCCGCGCATCCAGCGGGACGCGCACGTCGGCGAGGGTGATGTGGGCCTGGTGGATGGCGCGCAGGGCGACCTTCCCGCGGATCACCTCGGCCTCGTAGCCGGGCAGGGACTGGTCCACGAGGAAGCCGGAGACCTGACCGTGCAGCTCCGGCTGGGACTCGTCCTCGACGCGCGCCCACACCACGGACAGGTCGCAGCCCGCACCGTTGCCGATCCAGCGCTTCTCGCCCGTGATCACCCAGTCCTCGCCATCGCGGCGGGCCACGGTCTCCAGCGACACGGAGTCGGAGCCGTGGTCGGGCTCGGTGAGGGCGAAGGCGGCGTGCTTGGTCCCGGTGGCCAGGGCGTCCGCCCACTGGGCCTTCTGCTCCTCTGAGCCGAGCAACATGATCGAGCGCAGCGCGAGGCCGCCCTGCACGCCGACCATGGTGCCGATGCTGCCGTCGATCCGGGACAGCTCCATGTTCACCAGGCCCGTCGCGAGCGGCGTCAGGACGCGGTGGCCGGGGACGTCCAGGCCGTCGGTGAGCAGGTCCAGCTCGCCCAGGCGGGCGATGAGCTCGATCGGGTACTCGCCGCGGTCCCACCAGTCGTTGATGCGGGGCAGCACCTCGGCGGCGAGGGAGCGGGCGTCGCGCCAGGCGGCGAGGTCCTCGCCCGCGACGTCCTGGAACAGGGCCAGATGGTCCATGGTGCGCGGCAGCAGCTCGGCAGGGGTGGAGGCCGAGGCATCGGGCGCGGAGACGACCGCGCGCTCGGTGACCACGGAGTCCCGTCGGCCGTCCTCGCCCGAAGGGGCGACGGAGCCGCCGAGGGAGATGTGGCCGGGCGCGGCGGCGTCCCAGCCGCCGGTGCTGTTCTCGCTGGTCGCGTACCGGGGGGTCTGGGTCATCACTTGATCCTCTCGATGATCAGGGCCATGCCCTGGCCGCCGCCGACGCACAGCGTGGCCAGGCCGTAGCGGCCGTCGCGCTCGTCGAGGCCGTTCAGGAGCGTGGTGGTCAGGCGGGCGCCGGTGGAGCCCCAGGGGTGGCCGAGCGCGATCGCGCCGCCGTGGACGTTGAGCTTGTCGTGGTCGATGCCGAGGTCCTCGGCCGACGGGAGCACCTGCGCGGCGAAGGCCTCGTTCAGCTCGACGAGGTCGATGTCCTCGATGGTGAGGCCGGCGAGCGCGAGCGCCTTCCGCGTCGCCTCGACGGGGCCGAGGCCCATGATCTCGGGGCTGAGCCCGGAGACGCCGGTGGCGACGATGCGGGCGAGCGGGGTGATGCCCAGCTCCTTGGCGTACTCCTCCTCCATGATCACCAGCGCCGCGGCGCCGTCGTTCAGGGGACAGCAGTTGCCGGCGGTGACGGTGCCGTCCGGGCGGAACACGGGGTCGAGCCCGGCCACGGCCTCGTAGGTGACGCCGGCGCGCGGGGAGTCATCGGTGTCCACGACTGTCCCGTCGGCCAGCGTGATCGGCGCGATCTCGCGGGCGAAGAAGCCGGACTCGCGCGCGGCCTCGGCGCGGTTCTGGGACAGGACCGCGAACTCGTCCTGCGCCTGGCGGGTGACGCCGCGCAGCTCGGCGACGTTCTCGGCGGTCTGGCCCATGAGGATGTACGGGTCGGGCAGCTCGCCGTCCTCGCGGGGGTCGTGCCAGGGGGCGGGGATCTCGCGGGAGGCGCGCTTGTCGGTGCGCTCCCAAGCCTCGCGGAACTGCGGGTCGCGGGCGTCCTCCTCCATGAGCTTGCCGGTGCTCAGCGAGATCGACTCGACCCCGGCGGAGATCACGGCCCGCGCCTCACCCGAGACGATCGCGTGGAAGGCGGCGCGGGTGGTCTCGATCGAGGAGGCGCAGAAGCGGGTGACGGTCGCGCCGGGCACGGTGTCCAGGCCCAGCGCGACGGCGACGGTGCGGGCGAGGTTCCCGCCCTGATAGCCCTCGGGGATCGCGCAGCCGAGCTGGAGGTCGTCGATCGTGGTGGGGTCGAGCTGGGGCACCTTGTCCAGCGCCGCGCGGATCGTCTGGGCGGCGAGGTCGTCCGGGCGGACGTCCTTGAGCGAGCCCTTGCGGGCGCGGCCGATGGGTGAGCGGGTGGCGGCGACGATGACGGCCTCGGGCACGGGGTCCTCCTGGGACGGCGATGTCTTCGGGTGGGTTCTGCGACTTCCGACGGGTGCTACGGGCAGGGCCCGGCACCGGAGCGGTGCGCACCGTTAGTGATACTACGGGTTGCAGGTACCTGGTGGGAAGTCGGCCGGCGGGGCCGGGAGGTCCGTCGGCGCGAGCCGTCGGCGCCCCTCCTCGCGGCAGGGGCTGCGCGCCGGCGGCGCCCCTCCTCGCGGCAGGGGCTGCGCGCCGGCGGCGCCCCTCCTCGCGGGAGGGGCTGCGCGCCGGCGGCGCCTCAGCGGCGGCGCGGGCTCAGCAGGACCCGCGCGAGCAGGTCGATCACCGTGCCGAGCAGGCCGATCACCAGGATCACCACGAGCATCTCTTCGTAGGCGAGACGGTCCCGGGCGTTGAGGATCTCGTAGCCCAGGCCGCTGGTGACCCCGAGCATCTCCGCGGGGACCAGCACCACCCACGCGATGCCGAGAGCGAGCCGCACCGACTGCAGCACCGCGGGGCGCACCGACGGGATGACCACGGTGCGCAGGACCTCCGCGCGGCCGGCACCCAGGGTGTGGGCGACGGCGACGAGGCGCGGGTCGATCGCGGCGACAGCGGCCGAGGTTCCCAGCAGCACCGGCCAGACCGCGGCGGCTGCGACGAGGAAGACGACCGGCGCGGAGCCCACCCCGAGCAGGGCGACCGCGACGGGCGCCCAGGACAGCGGGGAGATCATCCGCACGAACTGGACCGGCAGGGCCGTGGCCCAGCGAGTGGGCCGGTGCAGCCCGATCAGCACCCCGGCGGGGATTCCGAGCACGGCGGCGATCGCGAGCCCGGACAGCAGCCGCATCGTGCTGGTGAGCAGATCCTGGAGCAGCACCCCGGTGGACAGCAGCGAGGCCAGCGCCCCCGGGACCCCGAGCGGGGAGACGGCGGCGAGCATCGGGTTGCCGGGTCCGCCGATGGCGGTCAGCGCCCACCAGGCGAGCACCGCGGCGACCGCCCCGAGCACGCCCCAGGCGAGGGCGCTCCCCCGGGGCACGGCGGGACGTGCGGGACCTCGGGCGCCCGACCCGCCGGGGCGGGCGCGCCCGGGTCCCGCCGGAGCGGGGTCCGCGGCGCGGGGGTCGAGGTCGGTCGGGGAGACGCTCATGGGTCGATCACCTCGGGATCTTCGAGTGCGGTCAGCGAGTCCGGATCCAGCCGTCGGGCTGCATCCCGCAGCGCGGTGTCGTCGACCACCAGGTCGTGGACCGCAGCAGGGTCCAGCTCCCCGAGGGCGCCCAGCGGAGCGTCCAGCAGGGTGGTGCCGAGCTCGCGCACGAGCTGGGCGGTAAAGCCGGGGCGCAGCACGGGGGTGAAGCCGATCTCCTCGCCCCGCCAGTCGGGGTGGGCGACGTGGGCGTGCCCGGCACCATCGCGGTGCATCGCGGCGCGGATCGCCGGCAGGGGCTGCGGAAGATAGGTGCCGGCGAGGTCGGCCGCGACGCCCTCGCGGTCCTCCCGGCAGTCGATCTGGGCGAGGACCAGGGCGTCGGCGACCGCCTGGAGCTGCTCGGCCGGCCGCCGCAGCAGACCGGAGGTGGCGACGGTGACGCAGCACGGATGGGAGCGCCACACGTCCCCGAGGAACCGGCCGATGGTGCCCACGCCCGTGGACTCCCCCATCGCGTTGAAGGGGTCCGCGACCGTGTATCCGCCGATCGAGCCCGCGTCAAGCGCGGGGATCATGTCCGCCGGGGCCATGGGCACGAGCGTCACCTCGCCACGGTCACGCGAGGCGGTGCGGCGCACGACGGGGGTCAGCCCCTCGGCGCGCAGCATCTGCTGGACGATGACGTTGTGGATCGAGTACCAGCCGGGGACGGCCAGGGTGCGGCCGGCGAGGGCCGCGACCTCGGGCACGTCCCTGCCGAGGGTGAGCGCGGAGCCGTCGACATGGTTCGCGCCGAGCACCCGGATGTCCGCGCCGAGGTCCAGCCGCATCCGCAGCGCCATCGGGAACAGCAGGTGGACGAGATCGACGCTCCCGGCCAGCAGGGCCTCGCCCATCGTGGACCAGGAACGCAGCCGGATCGGCTCGGCGACCTCGATGCCCGCCCTGGCGAAGTGCCCGCGCGCGTGGGCGATCAGCAGGGGTGCGGCGTCGGTGATGGGGAGGTAGGCGATGCGCAGCGGCCGCTCGGGGTCCGGCGGGGCCGCCTCCCCGCGGCGAGCTGCGAGGCCGAACCCGGCCCCGGTCGCCCCGGCGAGCGCGAGCGCTCCGCCCCCGCCGAGCAGCGCCCGCCGGGTCGGTCGCGGCCGGGAGCGCCCGCCCGCCCCTGTCCGTCCGGTCACCCCTTCCCGTCCGGTCACCGCAGCGCACCCGCCCGGTAGTGGGCGAGCACCTCGTCCCGGCCGGTGCCGTCCTCCCGGGGGCGCCACTGGGCGGTGATGCCCTGGCGACCGTCCAGGTACACGATGCGATCGGCGACGGTGAGCGCCTCGTCGATGTCGTGCGTGACCAGGACGGCGGAGATCCCCACCCGGGTGAGCACATCCCGCAACCAGGTCTGCAGGTCTGCACGGATGGCCGGGTCGAGAGCGGAGAAGGGCTCGTCGAGCAGGACCACCGCGGGCTGCACGGCGAGCGCCCGGCCCAGCGCCACGCGCTGCGCCTGGCCTCCCGAGAGCTCCCCGGGGAGCGCGTCGGCGAGCTCGGCGATGCCCAGGTCGGCCAGCAGCTCGGGGACCCGCTCGGGCCGGAAGTGCCCCGCGTTGGCGTCGTAGCGGCCGCCGAGGGCGACGTTCTCGGCCACGGTGAGCCAGGGGAACAGGTCCGGGGACTGCGGGACCAGGGCCGGACGGCGCGGGTCCGCCCCCCCGGTCGATGCTCCCCTGCTGGGGTCGGTCGAGACCAGCGAGCAGGCGCACGAGCGTCGACTTGCCGGCTCCGGAGGCCCCGAGCACCGCGAGCACCTCGTGCTCGCGGACCTCGAGATCGAGATCCTCGAGCACGGGCGCCGCGCTGCCGGGGTACTGGCGGGCCACGCCCCGCAGGGCGAGGATCGTCATGCCGGCCCGCCCGCGCTCAGCAGATGCCGCAGGTGGATCTCCGTCGGGGACTGCACGGGCAGGAACGCTGCCTCCCGCGCACGGCGGGAGGTGGCCGAGGCGAGGGCGAAGCCGCGCCCGCCGACGAGCTTCTGCTCGAGCCGGGTGGCGCTCCCGGCCAGCAGGGCGGCGCCCAGGCGCACGGCCACCAGGTCGCGCGGGGACGCCGGACCCGACGACCACGGCGGGGTCGACTGCTCGCTGAGCCGCACGAGCTCCGCCCGCAGCCGCTCCTCCTCCCGCGCGGCCTGCTCGAGCTCCCCGGCCAGGACGCGGCGCGCGGTGTCGTCGGCCGCGGCCTCGGCGGACTCCCGCGCCGCCTGCGCCAATCCCAGGCACATCGCGGTCTGGATCAGCAGGAACGGGGCGCGCACGCGGGCGCGGAACTCCTGGAGGTTGTCCGTGAGCACGTCCTCGGCGGGGACGCGCACGTCCTCCAGCCGCAGCACCCCGGAGGAGGTGCCCTCGAGCGAGGTGAGGCCGGCGAGGGGGACCACCTGCACCCCCTCGGCGTCGCGGCGGATCCGGACGATCGCACGGTGGCCGCCCTCCCCGCGCACGGGCGTGGTGACCAGCGCCCCGGGGCGGAGGTTCGAGCACCACGGCAGCGTCCCGGAGACGGACAGCGCGCCGCCCGGCAGCTCGGCGGCGACCAGGGGGATCTCGCCGAGCCCCGCCTCCTCCTTGAAGGCGGGCGCCATGCCGGAGGCGAGGGGGACCGTGCCGTCCTCGGACCCCTCGGGCCGCGGTGCGCCGGTCGCGTCGTGGAACGTGAGCGAGGCGCGGTGCCCCCACAGCGAGAACGCCGTGGGGGTGCAGCGGCGGGCGAGGGCGTGGGTCAGCTCGAGCGCGACCGGGAGCGGGGCCTGTCCGCCGCGATCCTGCTGCTGACCCTCATGCACCTGGGCAAGTTCCGCCAGATCCGCTCCGGCTTCGTCGACGGCGTCAAGGGCGCGCTGCTGCCGATCATGTCGGTCGCCTCCGAGGTCGGCTACGGCGCGGTCGTCGCCTCCGTCGCCGCCTTCGCGGTGATCCGCGACGCGATGTTCCAGGTCCCCGGCAACGCCCTGGTCACCTCGGTGGTCTCCACCTCCGCGACCGCCGCGATCACCGGCTCCTCCTCCGGCGGCCTGGACCCCCTGCCCCACTCGGGCGCCGTGGTGACCCTGCTGCTGGTCTGCGGCATGACCCACCGCCAGTCCTACAAGGACCTCGCGATGATGACGGTCGTGGCCCCGGTCATCACCGTGATCGCCCTGGTGGCGCTGGTCTCCGCCGTCGGCTCGTTCTGAGCCCCACGGCGCCGGACCGGCCCGCCACCAGCCCCGCGGCCACCGGAACCCGCAACCTCTCGCTCCGAAGGAGAATGCACCCCATGACCGACACCACCACCCCCGCCCCGCGCACCGACGGCTCCCTCGAGGGCCGACGGGCGCTGGTCACCGGCGGCGCCTCTGGCATCGGCGAGGCCTGTGCACGGGCCTTCGCCGAGCGCGGGGCGCACGTCACGGTCGCGGATCTGAACGGCGAGGCCGCCGAGGCGCTCGCCGCCGAGATCGGCGGCACCGCCTGGCAGGTCGACCTCGCCGACACCCCGGGGCTCGAGGACCTCTCGCTGGACATCGACATCCTGGTCAACAACGCCGGGATCCAGCGGATCGCCCCGATCCAGGAGTTCGACCCCGAGAACTGGCGGTTCATGCACCGCCTCATGCTCGAGTCGCCGTTCCTGCTGATCCGGGCGGCGCTGCCGGGGATGTACGAGCGCGGCTTCGGCCGCATCCTGAACATCTCCTCGGCCCACGGCCTGCGCGCCTCGGCCTTCAAGAGCGCCTACGTCTCGGCGAAGCACGGCCTCGAGGGCCTGTCCAAGACGACCGCGCTCGAGGGCGGCCCGCACGGCGTGACCTCCAACTGCATCAACCCCGGCTACGTGCGCACGCCGCTGGTGGAGAAGCAGATCGCCGACCAGGCCCGCACCCACGGCATCGACGAGTCCGAGGTCGTCGAGAAGATCATGCTCACCGAGAGCGCCGTCAAGCGCCTGACCGAGCCGGCCGAGGTCGGCTCGCTCGCCGCCTGGCTCGCCTCGGACATGTCCGGCATGGTCACGGGTGCCAGCTACACGATGGACGGCGGCTGGACCAGCCGCTGAGGCGGTCGCTCCGCACGGCCTTCAGCAGACGACCGACAGCGGATCACCGTCGACCGACAGTCGATCCCCGTCGGCCGATGCGACCCCGGTCCCTCCCCTGGAGGTGCCGGGGTCGCATCATGTCCGGGGCTGTCCGGTGTCCCCGTCGGACGGGGCGGGATCCCCTGCCCTCCGGTCGCCGCCGTCCCGCAGCGCCCGGTGCGCCTCGGCCTCGGCGGTCATGCGGGCGACGTGCAGGGCGAGGTAGGCGATCTCGTCGAAGGTGAGCTCCTCCCCCATCCGCAGGCGCACGATCACCGCGAGCTGCTCGGCGGTGCGGGTCGCCTCGGGGTACTCCTCGCGGATGGTCCGGGAGATGACCGACTGCTCCCCGGCGAGCTGACGGTGCTGCTGGATGCGCACGAACATGTAGCGCACGTGGGTGATGAAGCGTGCCGCCGCCATCGAGTGGCGGTCCACCCCTATCCCGTACCGCTCCCCCACGATGGTCAGCATCTGCTGGATGACCCCGGTCATCGTGTACGTGAAGGACAGGTCACCGGTGGAGAACCCGGCGTTGACCAGGTGCAGCGCGAGGGCAGTGGCCTCGTGCTCGGGAAGCTTCGGGTCCACGAGACGGTTCACCTCGACCAGCAGCGCCCACGCCTTGTCGTACTCCTCGGGGTAGAGGGTCTGCACCTCGGCCCGCAGCGGGTACTCGATCTCGATCCCGCCGCGCAGCCGGTCCAGCGCCCCGGAGACGTGGTCGGCCACGGCGATGGCGAGCGTGGGGCGGGAGGACTCGCGCCCCTCGGTGCCCGTCTCGCGCAGGGCGATCACGGTCGCGCGCAGCACCTCCGCGTCGATCATGGCGAAGGCCTCGGCGAGGTGGTCGGGGTCCCGCCCGTCGGCCGGGACGAAGACCTGCACGATCCGGGAGGGATCGACCTCGTCGCCCGGCTGGGCGCGGAAGCCGATGCCGCGCCCGGTGAGGATCACGCCGCGTCCGGAGTCCTCGCGCGAGAGGACCACGTTGTTGTTCAGGACCCGGAGCACTCGCATCGGTCCCTCACCTCCTGTCCTCCCTCGTCGTCGAGGGAACTGGTCGGCCGCGGCGCGCGCCCCTCTGCGCAGGAGGGTACGCGCACCGCGGCCGGTCGGTTCAGCGCTGACGAGTCAGACGGGGCTGCTCACCGCTGTCTGTTCAGCGCCGGACCACGACCGCCGCGTCGCCCGCGGCGACCTCGCCCGGCGCGGCGGGCTCCACCGCGGCAAAGTTCGAGGTGTTCGGGACGGTGAGCAGGGTGACCGTGTCGTACCCGGCGGCGCGGACGGCGTCGAGGTCGACCTCGGCCAGCAGGTCGCCGGCGCTGACCCGCTGACCCTGCGCGACGTGGACGGTGAACCCGGCCCCGTCCATCTTCACGGTGTCGATGCCGACGTGGACCAGCACCTCGGCACCGCCGTCGGCCAGCATCCCGAAGGCGTGCCCGGTCTGCGCGACCGTGGCGAGCAGGCCGTCGGCCGGGGCGAGGATCCGTCCGTCGGCCGGGACGATCCCGACCCCCTGCCCGAGAGCGCGGGAGGCGAAGACCGGGTCGGAGACGTCGTCGAGGGCGACGAGCCGCCCGGCGACGGGGGCGACCAGGGTGGTCGCGTCGGCCGACGGGGTCCCGCCGGCAGGCGACGCCTGACCGGCGGTGCCGGTCGAGGACGCAGTGCCGGCCGAGGACGCGGCGTCGGCGGACGACACAGCGCCGGCGCCGGCGGCGGCACCCGCCGCGGCCGGGGCGCCGACGGTCGCGAGCTCGCGCTCGTCGGCCGGGGCGGCGGCCTTCCCGCTCGCGGCCTCGGCGGCGTCACGGGCGGCGTTGGCCTCCGCGCGCTGCTCGGGGGTGCGGTAGTCGGAGACGTACACCAGCACCATCGCGATGACGAAGGCGACCGCGATCGCGATGACGTAGGTGAGCATCGGGTCGAAGACCGGGATGGTCAGCAGCGAGGTGAAGGCGAAGACGCTGGTGTTCACGCCGCCCAGGAGGCCCACGACCAGGCCGCCGGCGAGGCAGCCGACGAGCATGCGCGGGTAGATGCGCTTGAAGCGCAGGTGGATGCCGTACAGGGACGGCTCGGAGATGCCGCCGAACAGGCCCGCGGCGAGGGCGCCCGTGGCGGTCTGGCGCATCTCGGTCTCGCGGTGGCGGATCGAGAGCAGCAGCACGCCGGCGGTCGCGCCGAAGGCGGCGAAGTTCCATGCGCCCATGGGGCCCTGGATGAAGTCGTAGCCGAGGGCGTTGATGTTCTGGAGCATCAGCGCGTTCAGCGGCCAGTGCAGGCCCAGCGGCACCAGGAAGGGGTAGAGCAGCGGGATGAGGATCGCGAAGACGATCGGGGCGTTGCCGTTCAGCCAGGCCAGGCCCGCGCCGAGGCCGTTGCCTGCCCAGATGCCGAGGGGGCCGATGAGGAAGGCGGTCACCGGGATCATCACGAGCATCGAGATGAAGGGGACGAAGACGAGCTGCACGTTGGCGGGGAAGACCTTCTGCAGGCCCTTGTAGACCAGCGCCAGCACCGCCACCATCAGCAGCGGCACGAACACCTGGCCGCCATAGTCGTTCAGCTGCATGGGCAGGCCGAACACCTGGGCGACGCACTGCTGGGTGCCGAGCACCTCGTTGGTGGTGCAGGTGACGCCGGGGGTGGTGCCGCCCAGCATGCCCATGTAGTCGGGGGTCATCACCGCGGCCATGACGGCCGCGCCGACCCAGCCGTCGATCTGGAGCTTCTTCGCGGCGTTGAAGGCGACCATGATCGGCAGGAAGTACAGCACCGAGCGCCACATCGCATCGACGAACACCCAGGTCGCGGACTTGTCCTCGGCGCGGAAGTCGACCCAGCCGAGCGCGTCGAAGACCGAGGCGAGCGCGATGATGAGCGAGGCGCCCAGCAGCACGCCCATCAGCGGGCGGAAGGAGTCCGAGAGGTACTCGAAGAAGCTGTCCAGCCAGGCGAAGCGGCCGCGGCCCTTGGCGCGGATCGCGGCCTTGACCTCGGCGTCGGTCTGCGGGCGGGGGGTGCCGCCTGCGGCCATGGCGGGCAGGTTCATGATCTGGGAGTGGACGCCGGCGACGGCGCCGCCGATGACGACCTGGAAGCGGTCGCCGGACTGCGGCACGGTGCCCATGACGCCGTCGAGGGCATCGATGCCCTCGCGGTCGACCTTCTCGGCGTCGTGCAGCTGGAAGCGGAGCCGGGTGGCGCAGTGCGTCAGGCTCTCGATGTTCTCGGGGCCGCCGACGCCGCGGACGATGTCCTCGGCGATCGACGGGCGCCCGTCGGAGGAGGTGTTCATGGGGACCTCGTTGACCTTCCGGAAGTGGGGACTGCGGGGTGCGCTGCGTCCGCGGGCGACGTCGACGTGCCAGCGGGCGGCAGTGCGGGCAACAAAAAAGACCCGGGTCCCGAGGGTGCGCGACGAGCGCACGGCACGGGTCCCAGGTCTTGCTCCGCCGTCGTGGACGGCGGATGACAAACCGATGAACCCGAAGGTTCGGGGAGGATCGTAGCAGGCGCCCGGAGCGCGGCCGACGGGACCTGGGTCCCGGGGCGGCCGACGGGGCCGTCCTGGGCGACGGGTCATGTCGGGGTGGCCGGGGTGCCCAGGGTGCCCAGGGTGGCCGGGGAAGACGGTCCGGCCGGCTCCTGCCCTGGCAGACTCGTCCCATGTCCGGCTCCCCTTCCACCCGCACCACTTCCGACCCCGCGTTCCCCGACCTGCGCATCGGCGCGCCCGCCGCCGCACCCTCCCCGTCCGGACCGCGCCGCTTCACGATCGACGCTCCCGTCCCCGCCGATGCCGAGGCGATCGCCCGGGTGCACGTGCGCGGCTGGGAGGTGGCCTACGGACACGCCCTGGACGGCGAGGAGTGGTTCGGCGAGCCTGCGCTGCGCCGCCGCCTGGAGCAGTGGACCGCCACGCTCTCCGCCGGCCCTGACACCGAGGGCGCGCCGCGGGTGCTGGTGGCCCGCGACGAGGACGGGGTGCCCGTCGGCTTCGCCGCATCGTGGCCGGTCAGGGACCCGGAGCCCGTGCGGGAGCAGGAGCTGTCCACGCTGTACGTCGAACCGGGCTGGCACGGCACCGGCCTCGCCCGCGAGCTCGTGGAAGAGCTGCTCGGCGGCCGGTCCGCTAGCCTGTGGGTGGCCGAGGACAACCCCCGTGCCCGGCGCTTCTACGAGAAGCTCGGGTTCGCGCCCGACGGCACCCGGCAGGTCGACGAGCGCTGGCCGCAGCTGCCGGACATCCGCATGGTGCGCTGAACCGCTCGAGCGTCCGAGCACCGAGGTCACCAGGGTCGAGCGCAGGAGCGCTGAGTTCCAGAGTGAGGAGCGCCGGAACGCCGGAACGCCGGAACGCCGGAACGCCGAGGATCATCCCGCGGGATGACGAGGTCGCGCTTCCTGTCGGACGCGCGGGGATCCCCCGTCGGCCGAAGGTGGAGCCATGCAGAACGCCACCATCGCCACCAGCCGCACCCGAGCCACCGCCGACCACCTCATCGACTACCGCCCCCTGCCCGCGACCTGGGGAGACGTCGATGCCCTGCGGGCCGTGCGCGCCCGCCGGGCCCGCGCCGCCGCGCAGGGGATGGATCCCAGCACCGTCGGGTTCGCCCCGGACAGTGCCGACGCCTTCGCGCGACCCACCGGGCCCGCACGCCCCGCGGGGAGCGGGCGAAGGGCCCCGCGCCGTCGGCCGCAAGCCCGCCACCTGCGCCCGCGCCCTGCACTCGCGTTGTTCGGGGGCCTGCGCAGCTCCTGATCCCGTCGGACCAGCATCGCCGGCGTTCCCATCGGCCCCACGGTGACCGTTCCCGTCGGTGCCACGGTGACCGTTCCCGTCGGTGCCGGGCCGAGGCGTTCCAGCGCGCCGCACCGAGAGGTGCCTCCACGATCCGGACATGACGGAAGCCACGACGAGCACCTCCGACGGCAGCGCTGCCGACCGCAGCGCCTCCCCCCATCGCATCCCCGCGCTGCCGACCGTCGGCGCGACGACGCCCGTGCACCCCACCCCGCTGGATCGCGCGGTCCGCCTCGCCGTCGGGGCCCTCGGCCACCTGCCAGAGCCCGTCCTGCGTGCCGTCGCCGGCGCGCCCGTGGTCCGCGACGACCAGCACCTCGAGACGGAGGTCCAGGCGGGTCTGCGGATGCTGTCCGCGCTGCCCGAGGAGAGCTTCTAGGAGCTGCCGCTGGTGCAGGGTCGCAGGCAGATCGACATCGAGGCCTGGCAGTTCGGCGGCCGCCCCGCTCCCATCGGCCTGATGCAGGACCTGCTGATCCCCGGGGCCGACGGGCCGATCCCGGCGCGGCTGTACCGTCCGCTCGGCTCGCCCGGGACGGTCGGCGGCAGCTCCGGGAGCAGCAGGAGGAGCAGCTCCGGGAGCAGGGAATCCGCGCGCCCCGTCCCCCTCACGGTGTACTACCACGGCGGAGGCTTCGTGCTCGGCTCCATCACCTC
Organism: Brachybacterium aquaticum; assembly: GCF_014204755.1. NCBI lineage: Bacteria > Bacillati > Actinomycetota > Actinomycetes > Micrococcales > Dermabacteraceae > Brachybacterium > Brachybacterium aquaticum. The sequence continues at coordinate 3,314,834 of NZ_JACHLZ010000001.1, read as the reverse complement.
GCACGACCCCATCTGCCGCTTCCTCGCCCACCGGGCCGGGGTCGCGGTGCTGTCGATCGGCTACCGCCTCGCCCCGGAGCATCCGTTCCCTGCCGGGCACGAAGACGCGATCGCCGCTTACGCCTGGGCCGCCGCGCACACCGAAACCCTCGGCCTCGCCCCGCACCTCGCCGTGGTCGGCGACTCCGCCGGCGGCAACCTCGCCGCTGCGGTGTCCCTCGCGGCCCGCGACCGCGGACTGCCGATGACCGCCGGCCAGGTGCTGATCTCGCGCTGGCTGGACCTCACCTCCTCGGCCCCGTCGCGCACCCAGTCCGCCAAGGGGTTCTTCCTCACCACCGCGCAGCTGGACTGGTACGCCGACCACCCGCTGCCGGACCCCGACCTGGCCACCGACCCGCGCGTCTCGCCGCTGCGCGCCCCCGATCTGTCCGGACTGCCGCCCACGGTGCTCTCCTTCGCGGGCTTCGAACCGCTGCGCGACGACTCCCTCGCGGCCGCCGCGCGGCAGGGCGAAGCCGGGGTTCCGATGACGACCCACCTGCAGGAGGGGCACATCCACGCCTTCTCCAACGTCCTCGGGGCGGGGCGCACCGGCCTCCGCGCCGCCGGGGAGATCGCGGAGATGCTCGCGGGTCTCCTCGCCGCGAGGTGAAAGCGCGCCGGGGCGGGATGACTGCACCGGAGCCAAGAGGCTGCGTCGCGGCGGAGAGGCTGCGCCGGGGCGGGATGAACGCGCACGACGCCCGGCCTCCGCGCGGTACCGGTCGCGGCCTAGGATCCAGGTCATGACCGGTTCAGCCGACAGCCCCGCACAGCCCGTCCACCACGACCTGGCCGGCGAGCGCCTCGACTACCTCGCCGGGTCCCTGGCCGACGACGCCCCTGCCGACCCGCTGGCGCTGCTCGACACCTGGCTGGACGAGGCCTTCGCCCGACGCGAGACCCACGGCGACATCTCGGACCCCTCGGCGGTGGTGCTCTCCACCATCGCGCTCGGCGAGGACGGCGCGCCGCGACCCCGCTCCCGCACCGTGCTGCTGAAGGGCCGCTCCGGCGAGGGGCTCGTGGTCTACACGAACCTCGCCTCCGACAAGGGCCATGAGCTCGCGGAGACCCCGCGCGCCTCCCTGCTGCTGCCCTGGTACCCGCTGCAGCGGCAGGTGCGCATCGAGGGCGCGGTCCACGAGGGGTCGGCCGCGGAGTCCGACGCCTACTGGGCCTCGCGTCCCCGCGGCTCTCAGCTCGGGGCCTGGGCGTCGCACCAGTCCGCGCCGATCGACTCGCGCGACGCGCTCGAGGCGCAGTACGCCGAGGTCGAGGCCCGTTTCGAGGGGCAGGACGTGCCGCGCCCCGAGTTCTGGGGCGGACTGCGCATCGATCCCGTGCGGATCGAGTTCTGGCAGGGTCGGGCGAACCGTCTGCACGACCGGATCGTGTACTCGCGAGCGACCGACGGCACCTGGGAGCGCCACCGGCTCCAGCCCTGAGAACGGTGTGCGGGCCGTCGGCTGGCCGCTGGGGTGGGGACCCGCGGGCCGTCGGCTGGCCGCTGGGGTGGGGACCCGCGGGCCGACGGATGGGCCGGGGTTTCGCACGCCGCTCAGTCGGGGTGGCGCAGGAAGCAGGCGGGCTCGTCGAGGAACGCCCGCCAGGTGCGCACGAGCTCGAGGTCGTCGTAGCCGCTGGGACGCAGCCCCCACTCCCCCAGCTCGTACAGGTCAGCGCCCGGCAGCGCGGCGAGGACCGGGGAGTGCGTGGACAGCACGATCTGGGACCCGCCCGCGGCAAGCTCCTGCAGACGGTCGAGCAGCGCGAGGCAGCCCGCCACGGACAGCGCCGACTCGGGCTCGTCCAGCAGCCACAGCCCGCGGATGCGGGAGCGCTCCTCGACCAGGGCGAGGAACGACTCGCCGTGGCTGCGCTCGTGCATCATCCCGCCCACCCCGATCTCCTCGTAATAGGTGAACAGGGAGTGCATCGTCTCGGCGCGCAGGAAGAACCCCGAGCGCGGGGCGCCGGCACCGCGGGTCACCTGCAGATGCTCAGCCAGCGGCGACTCGGTCGAGCGGGTGGCGTGCATCGCCCCGGTCCCGCCGCCCTCGGGGTTCAGCCCGCAGGCCCCGGCGAGCGCCTCGACGAGGGTGGACTTCCCGCTGCCGTTCTCGCCGGTCAGCACGGTGATCTGTCCGAGTGCGAGGCCTTCGCGGAGCACCTGGCGCACGGCGGGCACGGTCGCGGGCCAGGTCGCGGGGTCGGCGGGAGCCTTCGGGTGCCCGCGCACCTCGCGGACCGGCAGGGCGAGGTCCGTGAACGGGTCCCGGGACGGGCCGGGCTCGTCGAAGGAGTCGTCGAACAGGCCGTCCATCACGCCGCCGCTTCCCCGTGCGGCGCGTCGTCCCGCACCGTTCTCCCGCGCATGGCGCTCACACCCCGAAGGCGGGCGGGTAGACGATCTCGCCGCGCGGCACGGGACGGGCGGGGTCCAGGGCGAGGGCGAGGAAGGCCTCGTCGGGCACGTCGAACGGGGCGGTGACCCCGAACCGGGAGGCGGGGGTGAAGCCGAAGCGCGGGTAGTACTCGGCGTGCCCGAGCACGACCACGACGTTCTCCCCCAGCGCCCGCGCCGCCTCGAGGGCCGCGCGGATCGCCGCGGAGCCCGCGCCGCGGCGCTGGTGGGAGGGGAGCGTCGCACAGGGCGCGAGGGCGAGCACGGGCTCGCCGCCGACGTGCGCCCGGGTCAGCAGCGCCTGCGCGACCAGGCGGCGGGGCTCCGGTGCGGGCCCGTCGGCCGACGCCTTCTCGGCGGCCGCCGCATGCCCGTCAGCCGCCGCGTGCCCGTCGGCCCCCGTCGGCCCCGCGACCTCCCAGGCCGTGAGCGAGAGCCCGTCGATCCAAGCCTGCGGATCACGGCGCAGGGCGTCGACCAGGTCCGCCTCCTCGTCCGACGGGAACGCGGCCAGCAGCACCTCGCGCAGCGCCGATACGTCCTCCGGGCGCTCGGCTCGGGTCAGCCAGGCGGGATCCGGCATGGAGGACGAGGGAGGGGCGGACGGGGTGGGATGGTCGCCGGAGGCGGAGGAAGCAGCGGGCATGCCCCCAGCATGGCGGGTCCGGCGGACATCCGGCGACCCCTCACGCACCGTCCCCTCGCGCACCGTCGCCGGCTCCTGCGCGCCCGCGTCGCCTCCTGCGACCCGTCACGAGCTGCCCCGAACTACCCCGAACCGTCCCCTCAGCGACGACGATCGGTAGTGTCGGCCCCACGCAAGCATCCCGCCCCTCGCACACTTGCATCCCGCACCCCGTCCTCGGGAGGACCGCTCGTGAACACCCCGCGCTCGCGCACCCCGCTGATCATCGGCATCATTGCCGGCGCCGCCTGCCTCGTGGTCGCCGTGATCCTCGTGATCGCCGTCGCGACCGGCGGCTACCTGGTGCTGCGCGGGAATTCGGAGCCCGAGTCCGGCGGCGGCCCCGCTGGCAGCTCGGCCGAGCTCGTCAGCCCGCCCGGCGTGGCCGAGGACCAGCCCTACCTCGAGCTCAGCACCAGCGCCGACGGCCCCGTCGTGGACGTCTACCTCGACTTCCTCTGCCCGCACTGCAAGACCTTCCAGCAGGCCCAGGGCGAGGACATCACCGCGATGGCCGACGCCGGGGAGATCACCCTCCGCGTCCATCCCCGCCCGATGCTCGACGCGAACTCCACCCCGCCCGGGTACTCCGGCCGCGCCGCGAACGCCGCCCTGTGCGCCTACGCCGAGGACCAGCGCAGCTGGCCCGCGGTCGAGGCGGCCCTGTTCGAGGAGCAGCCCGGCGCAGAGGGGCTCGAGGACGAGGATCTCGTGGGGATCGTGGACGGCGTCGCCGGCACCGACATCGCCGAGTGCCAGGCCGCCGGCACCTACATCCCCTGGCTAGAGGACGTCGTCGAGCCCGAGGCGCGCGAGTCCACCTCCGGCACCCCGACCGTGCTGATCGACGGCGAAGTGGTGCAGGTGGACTTCACCCAGCCCGGTGCGATCCGCGGCGCGGTCGAGGCGGCCTGAGCGGGTCGAGAGGGCATTCGAGCTCCCGACTCGAGCCCGCGACACGCCGGGACCGGTGTCCCCCGGGAGACGACTGGACGAACAGCAGTGGACAGTCCGGTGCGATCGCTGGGCACCCCCGCCGCCCCGCCCTACCGTGGAGGCATGCAGACCGAGTCCTGGCACTCCCCCGTCGGCCTCACCCATGACGCCGGGTGGGAGCTCGACGTCCTCCGCTCCCTCCCCTCGTCCGTCGCCGAGACCTGGAAGCTCCTGATCGCCGAGTGGCTGCCGCAGTGGCTCGGCATCGACTCCGTCCCCCAGATGGTGGGCGCACCCCTGCGCCGCGACGGCCGCGTCCACGGCCGCGTGATCGGCTGCCATGTCGGCCGCCGCGTGCGCCTGCGCTGGACCCCCGACACCCTCGACCACGAGACGATCTTCCAGGTCACGCTACAGGAGGACCTCGAGTCCCCCGAGGGAGGGACCGTCATCGCGATCCACCAGGAGCGCCTGCTGGGCCCGGCCGAGCGGCAGGGCCTGCTGGACCGCTGGACGCAGGTGCTCGACGCCCTCGTCGGCGCGCACGAGCGCGAGCTCGCGGGCGGCGGGGCGGACCTTCCCGGCTGAGCGGGACCGGGCACGTCCGAGCGGAGCTGCCGCTCAGGCGTCCTCGGGGGCGTGCGTGAGCGCACCCTCCCCGCGGGGGATCTCCGCGTGCTCCCGCAGCATCTCGATGCGGGCCACGTCGATGTCGACCCCGCCCTCGATGCCCGAGACCGTCCCGTCGAACCTCAGCTGCCACACCGACCAGTCGTCCTGCGCCGGGCGTCCCCGCTCGGAGAACAGCCAGTCGGGACGGGAATCGGTCACCGGCAGCCCGTAGTGCTCGCGCCACTGCGACGACGAGTAGATGACCAGACGCCGACCCCACGCCTCCTCGACCACGGCGGTGAAGGCATCGATCTCGGCCTGGGCGCGCTCCGCCTCGGGCCGCTCCTCGCACGCCCCGTCGAACTCGAGGTCCAGCGCCGGGGGCAGGGCGGAGTCGTCCGGCGGCGCGGCGGCCAGGAAGTCCTCCGCCTGGTCCGCGCCCGGGGAACACAGGGTGAAGTAGTGGTAGGCGCCGGGCACGACCCCGGCCGCCTGCGCGCCGTCCCAGTTGCGGCGGAAGTGGGTGTCGGTGAACCCGGCGCCCTCGGTGGCCTTGATGTAGGCGAAGCCGAACCCGTCGGCCGCCACCTGCTCCCAGTCGATCTCCTGCTGGTAGCTGGAGACGTCGATGCCCATCACCTCGCCGGACTCGAGCTCGACCCCGTCGGGGAGGTTCTCGAGCCCGGGCGCGTCGCGCGGGGTGGCCGAGACCGTCATCGCCGCGTCATCGGCGCGGAAGGCCCCGGACTCGGTCAGCGGTGACGCGGCGCCCCCGCCTCCGCCGATCCCGCGGACGAGCGAGACCGTGCAGCCTCCGATCGCGAGGAGCAGCACGAGCACGATCGCGCCCGCGACGATCTGACGTCGGCGGACCTGCTCGGGCGTGTATCGGGGCACGGTGCGGACGGTACCGGAGCGGGCGCGCCGACCGTGGGAGACGTGCCGGGTCGGGCGGGTCTCGGGCGGGTCACGGGATGCGCTTGCCGCGCGAAGCGGGCCGGGCCGGCGGGGCTGGCGGGGCAGGCGGGTGCTCCCGCCGTCAGCGGGCGAACAGCGTCGCGAAGGCGCGCAGCAGTCGCGGCGGCTGGTCGGCGTCCACGTGCTGCAGCGACGTGAAGATGTCGTCCATCTCGTCGGGCGAGAAGTAGCCGTGGTCGCGGTAGGCACGGGCCCGCTCGATGATCGAGGGGACGTCGAGCTCCGGATGGAACTGGGTGGCGTACTGCCGGGTGCCCACGCGGAACATCTGCACCGGGCTGGTGCGGCCGGTCGCGAGGGTCACGGCGTGCTCGGGCAGGGTGTGCACGGCCTCCTTGTGGCCGACGAGTCCGGTGAACGTGTCCTCCAGCCGCGCCTCGCGGACCAGCGGATCCTCGCGACCGGCGTCGGTGAGGCTCACCTCGACGGCGCCGAGCGGCTCGCCGTAGGTGCGATCGATGCGGGCACCGATGTGGGTGCCCAGCGTGCCGATGCCGTAGCAGGCGCCGAGGAAGGGCACGTCGTGGGCGAAGACCGCATCCAGGACCCGGTCGATCTCCTTCTCGGCCCGCAGCTGGGCGTCGCTCTTGTCCTCGATCGGGTCGGAGGCCGTGAAGGGGCTGCCGCACAGGATGATGCCCGAGATCTCGTCCATCGCCAGGTCGGGGAAGGGCTCCCGGTCCAGCCGCGCCCAGAGCAGCTCTTCCTCGGCGAGGCCGGCGAAGTCGAGCACGGCGGCGCGCTCGGTGAGGGCGACGTCGTCCTCCGGACGGGTGGCGATCTGCACGAACGGTTTCACGGGTGCATGCTAAACCCCTGCAGGTGAGAGGTCGGGACGGTCGGTCCGGGCACAGCGCACCGGGTGCGGAGCGGAGGGTGATGACGCAGGACCACCACGATGCTGTTGACGCGCGCAGGGGCTCCTCTCACGCGCGCGCGGACTCCTCGACGCTCATCGGCGGACACCCCCTACCCGTCGGTCTGCGAGACGTCGCGGATCCCGCGCTCGTCGCGTGGCGGGACCGTCTGCCGGGCACCGTCGAGGCCGTGCTCGAGGCCTGGGAGCTGATCCCGGAGGCACCGTTCCAGCCGGGCGGCTCCAGCGCCTGGGTCGCGCCGGTGCGGGCTGCGCAGGGCGCTGCGGACGGCGCGTCGGAGGGCGGCGGGGATGGCGCTGCAGAGGACGCTGACCTGGTACTGAAGGTGGCGTGGGCGCATGAGGAGTCGCGAGACGAGGCCGCAGGGATGCGGGTCTGGCAGGGGCGGGGCGTGGCCCGGCTCCACCGCGCCGAATGGCGCGGGGACACGAGCGTGCTGCTGCTGGAGCGGGTGCGCCCGGGGACGCCGCTCTCGGAGCTGCTGACCGGGCCGGAGCGGGACGAGGTGGTCGCCGGACTGCTGCGCCGTCTGTGGATGCCGGTCCCGGCGGGGGCGGAGTTCCGCCCCCTTGCCGACATGTGCGAGGGGTGGGCCGAGTCGGCCCGGCGCCGGGCCGAGGTGGGGGCGAACCCGCTGCCGCCCGCCCTCGTCGAGCACGGGCTGGGGCTCTTCCGCGATCTGCCCCGGCAGTGGGACGGGGAGCCGATGCTGCTGGCCACCGACCTGCACCCGGGCAACGTGCTGAGGGCGCGGGGAGAGTCCGGCGGCTGGGCGGTCATCGATCCGAAGCCGTATGCGGGAGATCCGCATTACGACCTGCTGCAGCACATGCTCAATGATCCGGGTCGTCTGCGCTCGAGCCCCAGCCCCTTCGCCGACCGGATGGCCCGCCTCGCCGGCCTCGACCCCGCCCGCGCCCGGCGCTGGCTCCTCGCGCGCTGCGTGCAGGAGGCGGGGGTGTTCGACGCGGCGGCTCCGGCCGCCCTGCGGCTCGCGGCCGACGGGGTCGGGTGAGCGACATCGGGATCCGGCGGGCATCGTCCGAGGGGGGCTCGGTCGACGAGGGCTCACTCGTGCGGGTCTCGTCCGATGGGGGCTCGGTCGACGGGGCATCGTCCGACGACGTCCTCTCCGGACCCGCAGCGCTCGAGGCAGACTCCTCCCCCGACTCCTCCTCGCTGCGCAGTGGAGGCTGCGGTGGCCGCGGAGGCTGCGGCGGTTCCGGAGGCTGCGGTGGCCGCGGAGGCAGCAGCGGCGTCGGCCCGGTCTCGCGCGAAACGCCGGAGAGTCCGGTCCAGCGCACGCGGTGACCGGTGCCCTCGCCGTCCTCGATCCGCTCGACGGCCGCGGTGTCGCGCTCCTTCTGGTTGCAGTGGGCGCACAGCCCCTGCCCGTTGTCGAGGCTGGTGGTGCCGCCGCGGGAGACGGGGACGATGTGGTCGTTCTGGCGGATGGCCGCGTTGCAGTAGGGGCCGCGGCAAGAGGTGTCCCGCCACCGCAGGAAGCGGCGCATCGCGGGCGGGAAGGCGCGCGAGGTGGCGTCCATGGCGACGAGCTCCCCGGTGGTCGGGTGGGTGTAGAGGCGGCGGATCATCACCCGCACCGCGTCGCCGTCCTCGCCGTAGGGGTCGTCCTCGTCCTCGCCCGGCGCCTTGAGTGCACCGCGCAGCTGGGCGCGCACCGCCTCGGCGGGCACCGCGCCGTAACCCTCGAGATGGGCGACGTCCCCCGAGTCGGGGCGGAACAGAGCCCGGTCGGTGACGATCACCCCGACCTCGAGCGATACCGGTGCCGGCTGGTCCTCGGGCCGCAGCAGCTGGTCGGTCAGGGCGTCGGCCATCGCGGCGCCGTGCCCGATGCGGGAGCCCTCGGCCCGTCGGCGCTCCGCCTCCAGGGACAGCCGCCGATAGATCTGCTGGGCGTCGAGGGCGGTCAGGCGCGCACTGACCGTCGCCATCCCGTGCTGACCGGGGGTCATGGAGACGTGCCGCTCGGTGCGCGCCTTCCGGTGGCGCAGGGCGGCGCCCTCGGGATCGAGCTCCCCGGCAGTGGTCGCGACTTGATCCCTCCAGCGCCGCACCCCGGCACCGTCGAGCTCGGGGATCTTCTCGCCGAGCGCCCGGTCCACCTCGCCCACGATCTCGGGGTCGAGCACCGCGGAGGCGTCGGCGACCGCGTAGGCGGCGTCCCCGGCGATCCGTCCGTCGGCGAGCGCCGCCATGATCTCGGGCAGGGTCTCGACCAGGCGGCGGGCGGAGGCGAGGGTGCGGCCGGCCATGTGCGGGGAGCGGCGGGTGAGCAGGGTGATGTCGGCGATGGTGGCGCCATCGGCCTCCCGGTGGACCCGGGTCTGGGAGGGGGTTGCCTTCCCCTCGTGGGCGGCGCGGTCGCGGGCCGCATCCCAGCGCTCGCGGCGGGTGAGGTCCTGCAGCGCGGCCACCGCGCGTGCCTCGAGGGAGTCCAGCGCCCCGCGGGATCCCTGCAGCGCCCCGAGGAGATGGGTGAACTCCCGGCGCTGCCGACCCTCGATGTCGAACAGGGTTCCGGGGTCGGAGGCGAGGTGCTGCAGGAGGAAGGCGAGGTCGCCGAGCATCGCGGAGAGTGCGGCGGGGTCGCCGTCGCGCAACGCGTCCACGGCCGCGTCGGGGGACTGCTCCCCCGGCGGGTCCGGATACGTCTCTGCGCTGGTCATGGGGCCATGCTTCCCGGCGGGCGGCGCGTCGGGAACGGCGAGGCCGGGAATGTGGACGAGGAGGGGGTGGGGAGGAGAGGTCACCCGCCGGACAGTCCACCGGACCGTCCACCGGACCGCCCGCCACACCGCCCACCGCATCCCACCGCGCGGATCAGGACCACAATGACCCCATGACGACTCTCGCCGATTTCTCCGCCGCCTCCCTCGCCGGGAAGGACACCGACCTCTCCGCGCATGTCGGCTCCGTGGTGCTCGTGGTCAACACCGCCTCCAAGTGCGGCCTGACCCCGCAGTACGAGGGCCTGCAGGACCTCCATGAGCGCTACGTCGACCAGGGCCTTGCCGTGCTCGGCTTCCCGTGCGACCAGTTCATGCACCAGGAGCCCGGGACCGACGCCGAGATCTCCGAGTTCTGCCAGGTCAACTACGGCGTCACCTTCCCGATGTTCTCCAAGGTCGAGGTCAACGGCGAGGGCGCCCACCCGCTGTACCGGTGGCTGACCGGCGAGCACACCGCACCCGACGGCACCGCGATCGACGGCGGGGACATCGAGTGGAACTTCGGCAAGTTCCTCCTGGACCGCGCGGGCAGGGTGCTGCGCCGCTACTCCCCGCAGACCGAGCCGGCCGCCCTCACCGCCGACATCGAGGCCGCCCTCGCCGGGGAGCAGCTCCCCGCCTGAGAACCGCTTCCCGCCTGAGAACTGCTCCCACACCCGCGCCCAGCTCCGCGCCCGAGCGCGCCGCTCACCCGCCCGAGCGCGCCGCTCACCCGCCTAGCGTCCACCCCTCCGCGACCACCTGCTCCCGGTCCGCGCGCCGGTCGGTGTCCATCAGCACGGTGCGCCCGTCGGCCGCGAGGCCCCGCAGCCGTCCCACCCAGGCGCCGAGCCCGCGCGTGGAGCCGTCGGTGGTGAGCACGAGGCGGAGCTGCACCTCGCCGGTGAGCGCCTGCCCGCCCTGGACCAGCGGGAACGTCCCGTTCCAGACCACCCGCCGACCCCAGCCGGTGAGGGTGCCGTCCTCGACCTCGACAGGGTCCTGGTCCTTCGCGGTCAGCCGACCGGCCAGTGGTGTCCAGGTCGCGCCGTCGTCCGCGGAGGCCTCGAGGCGCAGCAGGTCGTAGCCGGTCTCGAGGTGGACGAACAGCTCCGCCTCGAGCGTCGCAGCGCCCGCGTCGGCCGCACCCCCGACGGCCGCACCCCCGTCGCCGCTCCCACCCGACGGGCCCTCCCCGAGCCCGACCGCGAGGGAGAGCACGCTGGTGGCAGCGTCGGCGTCGCCTGCGTGCCAGCCGTCGCGGACCTCGCGGGGCACGAGCCCGAGCGCACGGGCGACACAGGTGGAGACCTCGCGCCGCGTCACCGAGGTGGTGGACCACTCGCGCGTGGGGTGCACGGAGTTGGTCAGCAGTATGACGACCGTCTCTGTGAGGGGGTCGATGACCAGCGACATGCCGGTGAATCCGGTGTGCACACCGCTGTAGGGGCTGGTCAGGCCCGCGTGGTAGTACCAGGCCTCGAGCTCGGGGCCGAGGCCGCGGCGGGCCCCGCCCACCCCGGTGACCTCGGCGATGCGGTCGGTGAACATCGACTGCACGGTCTCGGCCCGGAGGATCTCCGCGCCGCCGTAGCGCCCGCCGCCGAGGAACATCTGCGCGAACACGGCGAGGTCGTCGGCGGTGGAGAACACGCCCGCGTGCCCGGCGACCCCGCCGAGGGAGTAGGCGTTCTCGTCGTGGACGTGCCCGTGCACGAGCCGGCCGTAGTACTCCACGTACTCGGTCGCCGCGATGCGCGGCAGCAGCTCGGCGGGCGGGTTGTACATGGTGTCGTCCACGCCGAGCGGCGCGGTGATGTGCTCGCGCACGTACGCGTCGAGGCTCTGCCCGGACAGCTTCTCGACGATCAGTCCGAGGGTGATCAGTCCCAGGTCGCTGTACACGTACCGGGTGCCGGGCGCGGAGGTGGGGGCGACGGTGAGCACCGCGTCCAGGCGCGAGGGGATGTCGGGGTAGGCGGAGTAGAGGTTGATGAAGGCGGGCAGCCCGCCGACGTGGGTGAGCAGCTGCTGCACGGTCACCTCGCCCTTGCCGTTCTCGGCGAAGCGCGGCAGGTGCGAGGCGACGGTGTCCTCGAGCCCGAGGCGCCCCTGCTCGACCAGCTGCATCACGGCGGTGGCGGTGAAGATCTTGGAGATCGAGGCGAGGTCGTAGAGCGTGTCGGTGCGGGCAGGGATCCGCTCGGCCTCGGGCAGCTCGATGGCGCGGCCCGCCCAGCGCAGCGCGTACCCGTCGGCGTGGCGGTAGGCGATCCCGCCCTGGGAGGCGACGAGCACGGTCGCGCCTGAGAAGCGCGGAGGATCGAAGTCCAGCCCGGCGCCGACGATCGCGGGGATCTCGCCCAGCACGCCGGCGTCCAGGCCCACGGCGCGAGGGGTCATGTCCTTCAGTGTCCTCCCGCTGCGCTGTCGGTCCCAGGGGTGGCGGTGGGGTCGGCCGCGGCTCCACTCCGGGGCGGAGCCCTGGGCACGGGCCGTGGGGCGGTCCTTGTGCGGGGCGGGGTCACCCATCGCGTGGGCGGCGGCAGGCAGGCCGACGGCGCCTGCGGCGGCCGTCAGCGCGGTCGCGGCGAGGGAGGCGCGGCGGGTGATGCCCGGCCGACGGGACTCCCCCGGGTGGTCGCGTCCGTCCTCCGGCGGGCGGGCATCCTCCGGCCGACGGGGCTTCTCCGGCCGACGCGGTTCCTCCGGCCGACGGGTTTCCTCCGGCCGACAGGCCTGGTCGTGCGAGGACGGGTGGGGGCGCTGCTGGTCCACGGGGACTCCTTCGCATCGGTCCCCGCGGTGCCGGGGCGTCGTCGGTGACGCCCCAAGCCGTCACCGCGGACGGGACCAGGCAGGCGCAGGGAGGCGGTGTCCCGTGGCGGTGCTCCAATGCAGTACCCCAGGGCAGTGCCGCGCGGCGAGCTCCCTCGCGCCGCCGTCCAACCTACCCGCGGGTCACCGGTGTGACAAGCGTCACTCCGGGCCTGGCCCCGCTACGCGGTGCCCGGGCAGGGCCGTCACGCGCGCGCCGCGCCCTTCCGTCGGACCTCCGAGATCCCGAGGATCACGACCACGACCCCGGCGAGCATCACGAGGCCGCGGAGCACGTCGACCACTCGCTCCATCAGGGCGAACGCGTTCCCCGCGGCCACCGCAGCGTCCGGCATCTGCGAGATGTCACCGGTGACCGTGAACGACACGGCCAGGCCCAGCAGCGAGCCGATGATGATCATGACCGCGCCGATGCGGAGCTTCCCCGAGCCGCGCACGGTCACGAGGATCGCGAGGACGAGCGCCGCGATCCCGAGCCCGAGCAGGACCGCCAACGCGGCGAGCGCCACCACGACGATCACCACGTTCGCCACCGTGCCGAGCATGGCATAGGCCTGGGAGGGGTCCACGATCGCGCCGGCCACCTCGGTCAGGACGCTGCCGAGGAGCAGCAGCGCCGTGACCACCACGAGCGCGGTCGCCGCACGCACGGGCTCCTGGGTCGGGGGTGCAGACGGCGGAGGCGGGTCCATCGGAGGGTTCGTCATCGGTCAGCTCCTTCGCAGCTCGAGCACCGGCACGTCGACCGGGCTGAAGCCCAGCACCTGTCCGTAGAAGGACAGCGACGCCTCGGTGGAGTCGATGATGGTCTCGGCCCGGCGGAAGCCGTGCTGCTCGCCGGGGTAGAGCAGGTAGGCGTGCGGGATGCCCTTGGCGGCGAGCGCGTCGCGGAACAGCTCGGACTGGCTGGGTGGCACGATCCGGTCCTCCTCGCCCTGGAGCAGGAGCACGGGCACCTCGAGCTCGTCGACGTGGCTGAGCGGTGCTCGCTCCACGTAGAGGTCGCGGCGCTCGGGGTAGGGGCCCACGAGTCCGTCGATGTAGCGGGACTCGAAGTCGTGGGTGTCCTGGCGGAACTTCTCGAGCTCGGCGACGCCGAAGCTGGAGACCCCGGCGGCGAAGGTGTCCGTGCGGGTCAGGCAGGCCAGCGTGGTCCAGCCGCCGGCGCTGCCGCCCTCGATGGCGAGCCGCTGCCCGTCGGCGATGCCCTGCGCGACCAGGTGCTCCATCACGGCGACGGTGTCCTGGACGTCCACCACGCCCCACTGCCCGCGCAGGCGGTCGCGGTAGGCGCGGCCGTAGCCGGTGGAGCCCCCGTAGTTGACGACCACCACGCCGAGGCCGCGGGAGGTGTAGTACGCGATGGGCAGCGACAGCACGGGCGGGACGTGCGCGGTGGGGCCGCCGTGGACCTGCGCGATGAACGGCGGCAGCTCGTCCTCGCGGCCGGCGAAGCCCTCCTGGCGGGGACGGTGCACGATCGCGTGGACCACTCCGCCGCCGGGCAGCGGCACCTCGATGCTCTCCGCCTCGGGCAGGAGCCCGGGGGCGGGGGCGTCGTCGCGGGAGGAGCGCAGCCCCGCCAGCGGTGACAGGGACGGGGCACCGCCGTCGCCGAGGTCGAGGTGCGCGGTGTGGATCGCGGAGAACTGGGTCGGGGATGCACCGGCGAGCACCAGCAGCCCGTCGGCCCGCAGCACCGCGGTGGAGATCTGGGTGAGCGGGCAGTCCAGGGCGGTCAGCTCGCCGGTGCTGATCCGCAGCAGCGACAAGGAGGTCGCAGCGCGGCCGTGCCGGACCAGCGCGAGATCGGCGCCGAGCACCTGGTACCAGGTGGTGCCGAGCGCCCACATCGCGCCCGCGAACTCCTGGTCGAGCTCGAGGATCTGGCGGGTGCCGGTCTCCGCGGACCACACCCACGGGTTCCACCAGCCGGAGGCGTCGGAGAGGAACATCAGGTGCTCGTCGTCGAGCCATTCGGGCTGCAGCACGGAGGTGTCGGTGCCGCCGACGATGATCTCGCCCTCCCCGGCGCTGCCGTTCATCAGCGGTGCGACGTGCAGTTCGGTGCCATCCCACGGCATCTGCGGATGCTCCCAGCTGATCCAGGCGATCTGGTCACCGCGCGGGCTGAGCCGGGGATGGGCGACGAAGCGGGCCGACGGGGTGACCCGGCGCAGGGCGGTGAGGTCCTCGGCAGCGGAGCCGTCCAGCGGCACCGCGGCGATGTACCGCTCGATGTGCGGGGCGCCGCCGCCATGCGAGCCCTCCGGGGCCTCGAGGGTGTGGTCCTCGCAGACCCACCAGACCTCGCTGCCGCCGCCGGGGAGGGCGACGACGGTGGGATCGGCCCAGCGCAGCGAGGGTCCCTGCGCGGTCTCGACCTCGGGGCCGACGGGGGTGAGCGGGCGCGGCTGCTCCCCCTCGACCAGGGCGTAGACCCGCTGGTCCTCGAAGTTCACGAAGACCACCAGCGGGGTTCCCTGCGGGGCCTCCTCCGCACCGGTGACGACGGTCCAGCTCGCGCCGCCGTACTCGTGCACGCGCGAGCGGGCGTTGTAGGGCGCGGGCAGCACGGTGACTGTCTCGACGCGGGCCTGCTCCCCCGCGCCTTCGCGGGCGGTGCCCTCCCAGGGCTGCGGGAGCGCGACCGGCCCGGCGGTGCGCACGATCGCCTGGCGCCCGCCCTCGGTGGCGATCCCCTCCGTCCACCACACGGCGTCACCGACCAGGCGCGGACCGCCCAGCTGGGTGCCCCCCGTCGCGAGGAGCTCAGCGGTGATGGGCGAGGGCCAGGAGCCGTACGGGAGAGAGGTCACCATGACACCACACTAGAGGGGATCCGCCGACGGCGGGGATGCTGTGGAGAGAGGACCGCTGCGCGCGGCACCACCCCTCACACCACAATCGCCCCCTCGGCCGTCAGCACCGTGTCCCCGCCCACCCGGATCGTCCAGTCGGCATCGAGGACCACGGCGAGCGGGTTGCCGCGCTGGGGCCGGTCGGCGAAGACGTCGAGCGGGACGAAGCGGCGGCGTGCGGACCGAGGAGGCGACATGCCGCTATGCTCGCACCGGTCCGTCAGAGGGGAGGGCCCTCGGACGTCTCGCCGCTCGGTCTCGGACCGCTCTCCTCGGTCAGCGGCATCCCGGCGAGCTTGGCATCGGCCTCGTCCAGATCGATCAGGCTGGTGCCGGGGGCGAAGGCGTGACCGGAGTTCACCGCCGCCCTCGCGATGATCGTCGAGCCCACCGCCGCGGTGGCCAGCTGCAGCACGACGGCCACGGCCGCTTTCACCAGGTTGGCGGTGGTGGGCATGGTGAGCACGGCCCCGATCGTGACCAGGGCGATGCCCAGGCCGGCAGCCGTGCCGACGGCAGAGGCACGCATATAGGCGTCACGGAACTTCAGCAGCCCCGCCCCGGCTCCGGCGAAGACGACCGCGCCGGCGAGGATCAGGACATACGCGATGACGGTCAGCACACTCATCGTCGACCTCCCATCAGTCCCCGCGCCAGGGAGACGGCCGCGAGGAACGAGACCAGCGTGGCGATCAGGACGAGATCGAACGTGCCGAGGCGCTCCCACCGCGCTCCGATGAGCACCAAGATCCCCACCACGCTGAAGGTGAGCAGATCCGCGGCGACGGCGCGGTCGGCGGCGGTCGGCCCCGCGACGATCCGGTACACGGAGGCCAGCAGCACGGCGGCGATGCACACGATGGCGATGTCGAGAGGAGTCATGAGCGACCTCCGATCGTGATCGAGCGGGTCATCCGCTGATCCATGTCGTGCAGATCCGCCAGGGCGCTCTCGTCGTCCTCGTGGTACATCGAGTGGACCAGGATCTCGCGGAACCCGGTCCCTCCGCCGAGCTGCCCGAGCGTCAGCGTGCCCGGGGTGAGCGTGATGAGGATGCTGATCATCACCACGTGCAGATCGCCGACCTCGCCCAGCTCCATCCGGACCACCCGAGGAGTGGAGGCGTGCCCGGGGGTGAGCGAATCGCGCACCACGGCGAGCGAGGACACCACGATCTCCTTCGCGAACCACAGCGTGAAGCCGATCAGGCGGAACGGCAGGGTGAGCAGGGATGCGTTCACGGCAGCACCGCCTCGACGTACGCAGAGGTGTCGTACAGACCCGCCGCGGCGACCTCCGACAGGGACAGCAGGCCCTGGGCGCCGAGGCCGAGGGTCAGGGTGACGGCGGCGAGGGCGAGGGCGGGAGCGGCAAGGGCCAGAGGCGTCGCACCCGGCAGGACCGCCGTCGCCGACGGCTCCGCGGGCGCGGGGTGGCCCTTGATCGTCGGCGAGAAGACGCCGTTGAAGATCTTCAGCATCGACTGCAGAGTGATCAGCGAGACGAGCAGGGCCACCACCGCAGCAGCGATCTGTCCCGCCTCGAAGGTGGAGGTGATGAGGGAGAACTTCGCGATGAAGCCGGAGAAGGGCGGCAGGCCCGCGAGGGACATCGCGGCGGCGCCGAAGGCGACCGCGAGCACCGGCTCCTTGCCGATCCGGCCCTTGAGCTCCGAGAGCTTGTCGGTGCCGAACCGCTCCTCGATCGCGCCGGTGGACAGGAACAGGGAGGCCTTCACGATCATGTGGTGCAGCAGGTAGGCGATGCCGGCCGTGAGGCCGAACGGGGTGAACAGGGCGACGCCCAGCAGGATGTAGCCGATCTGGCTGACCATGTGGAATGCCAGGATCGACCGCATCCGATCCTCGCCCACGGCTCCCAGCACACCGATCAGCATGGTGGCGCTGAACAGCAGGATCCCGATCCACAGGAAACGCTCGTCCCCCTCGAAGATCACCGCGTAGAGCCGGTAGATGGCGTAGATCGCGACCTTGGTGTGCAGGCCGGAGATCAGCGCTGTGATGGCTGGGGACGTCGAGGGGTAGGCCCGTGCCAGCCAGCCGTGCACAGGCACCACCGCGGCCTTCATCGACAGGGCGAAGAGACTCACCCCGGCGGCGGCGGCCACCAGCGGATCCTCGCTCGCCGCTCCCGCGAGCTCTCCGAGGTTCACGGTGCCGGCCGTGCCGTAGATCATCGCGACACCGGCCAGGAACAGGGTCGAGACGAACAGGTTGAACGTGACGTACAGGCGCGAACCGACCACCGAGGCGCGCGTCCCGCGCCCGCGTGCGGCCAGGACCAGCAGACCGTAGGTCGGCAACAGCATGACCTCGATGAACACGAACATGTTGAACACATCTGCGGTCAGCAGGGTGCCGACGACGCCCGCCTGGAGCACCATCACGAGCGGCGCGTAGAAGCGGTGACGGCCTGCATCGACCTGCAGCGCGAACAGCGTGCACACGAGGATGAGTCCGCCGGCGACAGTGAGCATCAAGGCGGAGAAGGCGTCGACCGCGAACGGGATCGCGATCCCGGGGATCCATCCGCCCACCTGGTGCGCATGCACGCTGCCGTCGGCGGTCTCGATCACGAGCAGGGTCGCCGCGACCAGCTGCGCGGTCTGCACCAGCAGCAGCACGACGACGGTCCAGGGCCGCCGTGCGCGTGCGAAGGCGGTGATGCCGGCGGCGAGGATGGGGATCGCGACCAGCAGGGGGAGCGCGGCATCGAGCGTCATCGGTCAGACCCCTGACGCTCGTCCGCGGAATAGGGGTCGGTGTCCCCTACCGGGGCGCCGAACTCGCCGTAGCGATCCTCGAGGGTGCCGACGGGAGCGGCGCTCTCGTCGGTCCCCTCCTCCGGGGGGTCCTCGTCCTTCGGCCCGGTCACCGCGAGGACCAGCAGGTAGATGGTGATCGCGAAGGCGATCACGATCGCCGTCAGCACGAACGCCTGAGGCAGGGGGTCGGCGGTCACGGAGGGGTCGAGATCCGCTCCGAGCGGCTCGTCACGGCGGAGGGTGCCGCCGGCGCTGAAGAGCAGCAGGTTGCAGGCATGACCGAGCAGCACGAAGCCGAGGATCACGCGCAGTCGGTCGCGCTGGAGCATGAGGTAGACGGAGCCGCCGAACAGCACACCGATCACGAGGGCGAGGATCATCGCGTTCCACCTCCATCTGTCGCGATCGATGCTTCCTGAACGGTCTCTGCGGCGGTGACGCTGTCCTCCGGCGCCGTGCTCCCCGTCGGCGGAGGATCGTCCTCCGGCCGCGGCCTGCGCCCCGTGCCGTCGTCCGGGGTGGAGACGCCCAGGCGGTTGATCGCGGCGAGGATGACCCCGAGCACCGCGAAGTACACGCCGAGGTCGAAGACCAGCGCCGTGGTGAAGTGGTAACCGAGGATGTCGACGTGCAGAGCACGCAGGAACGAGCCGTCGAACAGACCGATCAGGCCCGTGCCCGCGGCGACGACCATGCCCAGCCCCGCGATCGCCAGGTAGGGGCGCTGGACGCGCGGGACGTCATCGGTCGGCGCGGACAGGTAGGAGAGCACCACCGCGCCGGCGCCGAGCAGCGCCGCGATGAAGCCGCCGCCGGGGGCGGTGTGCCCCCGCAGCAGCATGAACAGGGAGGCGACGATCATCACCGGCACCAGCACGCGACCGAGCAGCCGCAGATAGTCGGCATTGCCGAACGGGTTGGCGAGTGCGGGCGAGGCGGGCGCCGGCCGCTTCCGCTCGACGAGCGGGCGGGCGTCCAGCAGGGCCGCGACGGCCACCGAGCCGATCGCGAGCACCACCAGCTCGCCGAGCGTGTCCAGGGCACGGAAGTCGACCAGGATCACGTTGACGATGTTCGTGCCGCCGGTGAGCTCCTCGGCACTGCCCATCATGTACTCGCCGACGTCCGACAGCCCCCGGTGGCCGGTGAACACGAGGGTCGCCGCCGTCGCAGCGGCCCCGGTGAACACCGCCGCGACCACCGCAGCGAGGCGCCGTCGGGCGTCCTCCTTCGGGAACCTCCAGGACATCCGGCGCAGCACCAGCACCATCACCACGACGGTGAGCACCTCGACCAGCAGCTGGGTCAGCGCGACGTCGGAGGCGCCGAGAGTGAAGAACGTGAGCACTACGGTGAACCCGACGATGCCGCTGGCGATCACACCGCCCAGCCGGGTGCGGGAGCGGACGATGGCGACCACGCCCGCCACGACGAGCACCAGCAGGATCCCGTCGAGGAAGGTCGAGGAGCTGTACTCTCCCACGCCCTGCCACAGCAGCGGCGTGGTCAGGGCGGCGGCGCCGATGAGCACGAAGGGGATCGCGAGCTGTCCCGCGGTGGAGTCGAACCGGGTCAGGTCTCCGACCCGGTGGCCGAACGAGATGATCCTGTCGTGGATCCCCTGGACCACGCCGACGCCGGTCACCGGGGCGACCCACTCGGCCGGCGCCTGGGCTCCGGACGCTGAGCGGGCTCTGTCGCGACGGCCCATCAGCACGGCGATCGCCAGACCGGCGGCGATCGCGAGGATCGAGAGCACGAGCGGGATGTTCACGCCGTGCCACAGGGCCAGGTGACCGACCTCCGTCGGCGCGACGCCCGCCGCGACAGCCGCTGCGGGAATGGCGATGGGGTCGAGGATCCCCACGGTCGGACCGAGCACCAGGCCGGTGAGGGCGGTGGCGCTGACGGCCACGGACATCGCGGCGGCATAGCGCCAGGGCTTGACCCCGTCCATCGCCGGGCCGGGCAGGGTGGGCAGGACGAGGCGAGCGCTGTACGCGACGGTGAACACCGTCGCGGCGGCGGCGAGCAGCGCCAGCAGCCATCCGCTCCCCCACGGCGAATGCAGCAGCGACTCGAAGATCAGTTCCTTGCTCACGAACCCGACCAGGGGGACGATCCCGGCCATGCTCGCGGCGGCCAGCACCAGCATGACCGCCTCCCAGCGCATCACGCGCCACAGCCCGCTCAGCTCGTGGAGGTCGCGGGTGCCGGTGCGCTTCTCGATCAGGCCCACGCCCATGAACAGGGAGGACTTGAACAGCGCATGTGCGATGACATGGATCGAGGCCGCGAGCATCGCCACCTCGGTGCCTACGCCGATCGCCGCGACCAGCAGCCCCAGCTGGCTCACGGTCGAGTAGGCGAGCAGGGACTTCAGGTCACGCCGGGTCACGGCCAGCACGGCGCCCAGTGCGGCGGTCAGCAGGCCGATCGAGACCAGCAGCGCGGGCCATATCACCGCATGCGAGGCGGCGGGCGAGAACAGCATCAGCAGGTAGATGCCGGCCTTCACCATCGCTGCGGCGTGGAGATAGGCGCTGACCGGGGCCGGGGCGACCATCGCGTCAGGCAGCCAGCTGTGGAACGGGAACTGCGCCGACTTGGTCATCGCCGCCACCGCGACCAGCGCGGCGACGGCCGTGGCGAAGCCGGCGTCCGAGGACCAGGCGGGGTCGGCGAGCGCGGCGCTGAGCTGCACCGTCCCGGTGCGCACGATGATTAGGCACACGGCGCCGAGCAGGCACAGTCCGCCCGCGACGGTGACCAGCAATGTACGGGTGGCCGCCGGGCCCGCATGCGGACCGGAGCGCAGGATCAGCAGGTAGGAGCACAGCGTGGTGAGCTCCCAGGCCACGTAGAGCAGCAGGAGGTCGTCAGCGAGCACCAGGGTGAGCATGGCGGCGGCGAAGGCCGTCATCAGCAGGTAGAAGCCCGGCGAGCGGGGCGCTCTGAGGTACGAGCTCGAGTAGATCAGCACGACCGCGCCGATGACGAGGATCAGCAGGACGAACAGGAAGGCGAGTCCATCCATCCTCAGCCTCAGCGCCACGTCCAGAACCGGGATCCACGGGACCGTCTGGCTCACGTCGCCGGCATCGAGGCGCAGTCCCGCCAGGATGCCCAGCGGGAACAGCATGCCCAGGGCGAGCGGCCACCCGGCGTAGCGGCCGAAGAGTCGCACGAGGACCGGAGCAAGCGGCACCAGGATCCAGGCGGAGGCGACGGCCAGCACGAGGCTCATGCACACTCCGCTCGCGCAGGGAGGCCCGCCCTCATCGCGTCGGTGTCCCTTCGTGGGGCCAGAGGTGTCGGTCCGCTCATCGTGTCACTCCGTTGTCGGCTGGTCGGGTGGGTAGAGTTCTAGCCTCTGCCGACCAGACTTCCCGGCTCACCGTCGACAGATCCGAGGGCCGGACCGCCGTCGGTGCAGACTAGCAGGATTCCCCGGGATGCCCGGACGCAGGGCCTCCTCAGAAGCGCGTCGGCGCCACGAAGTCGCGGGGCTTGACCAGCACCACCGGCACCGGCGACTCGATCGCGACGCGCTGGGAGGTGGAGCCCAGCAGGATCTTCCCGATCGGGGTGCGCTTGCGGATGCCGAGCACGGCCAGGACGGTGTCCTCGTGGTGCTCGATGGCGTCGAGGATGTCGTCGGCCGGGTCGTCGCGCTTGGGGACGGTGCGCAGCTCGAAGGCGAGCCCCGTCTCCTCCAGGCGCTCCTGGAGCGGGCGCAGATCGGTGACCCCGCGCGCCTTGCGGGGGTCGGGGGCGCGCTCCGAGGCCAGGACGAGCAGGCTCGCGTCGCGGCGCGCGGCCTCCTCGACGGCGAACTCGAAGGCGGCCTCGCTGGTGGCGCTGGGGACGTAGGCCAGCAGGACGGTGGGCATGGTGTCTCCCTCGTGGGTCAGGGGGTCGGGACGGGGCTCAGTGACCGAGGTCGTCGGGGTGGCGGAAGCGGGTGCGACGCGCCTTGACGGCGCTGTTGTAGAACCACGTGATGATGTACAGCAGCAGGCCGATGCCGAGCAGACCGCCGGCGATCACGTAGTTCTGCGTGGGCTGGGCGATGGGGCTGACCAGCAGGAAGGACGTGATCGCGCCGATCACCGGCAGCACCGTGGGGGTGCGGAAGTGACGGGCATCGACCTTGTCCTTGCGCAGCACCAGCACGGCGATGTTGACCAGGCCGAACACGGTCAGCAGCAGCAGCGCCGTGGTGCCGCCGAGGGCGCCGATGGTCTCCTCGGCCAGCACGAAGCGCACCGTGAACACGAGCACGAAGGCGAGCAGGGTGGAGAAGACGATGCCGGCCCAGGGGGTGCGGCGGGTCTTCAGCACGCCCCGCAGGAAGCCGGGCAGCACGCCCTGCTTGGCCATGCCGTAGAGCAGGCGGGAGGCCATCATCATGTTGATCAGCACCGTGTTGGCGACCGCGAAGATCGAGATGAACGCGAAGATCGTGTCGATCGGGATGCCGGGGGCACCGTGCTCGACCACGGTGAGCAGCGGGGTGGTGGCGCTGGTCAGCTCACCGATCGGCACCACGGCCACGGCCAGCACGGAGATCAGCACGTAGATGCAGCCGGTGATCGACAGGCCGCCGATGAGGGCCTTGGGGAAGTTCTTGACCGGGTCGACGGTCTCCTCGGCCATGTTCACCGAGTCCTCGAAGCCGACCATGGAGAAGAACGCCAGCGCCGTCGCGCCGATGACCGCCATGAACAGGCTCTTGTCGCCCTGGGTCTCGAACAGGATCACGCGGGAGAAGTCCGCCTGGCCCCGGGAGATCGCGAAGAAGCCCACCAGGATCACGAGGGTCAGACCGCTCAGCTCGATGAGGGTGAGCGCGACGTTCGCCTTCACCGACTCGGAGACGCCGTACATGTTGATGCAGGCGATCAGGGCGATGAAGAGGATCGCGATGGCGGTGGCGGTGCCGGCGGAGGCGCTGCCGAGCGCCTCCTCGAGCCGGAAGGCCTTCAGCACGTTCTCCGCGAGGAAGATCGCGCTGGTGGAGGCCGAGGTGATGCCGGAGGACAGCACCGCGAAGGTCACCATGAAGGTGAGGAAGTGGATGCCGAAGGCCTTGTGCACGTACAGCGCCGCACCGGCGGCCTGCGGGTACTTGGTGACCATCTCGACGTAGGAGAGCGCCGAGACCATCGCGACGGCGAAGGCGATGATGATCGGCAGCCAGCCTGCGCCGCCCACCTCGCCGGCCACGCGGCCGGTCAGGGCGTAGACGCCGGTGCCGAGGATGTCACCGACGATGAACAGGAGCAGGAGCTTGGGCGTGATCGCCTTCTTCAGCTCCGGCTGGTCGGTGCCCGACGGGTGGGTCTCGCCGGCCGCGGCGGGCGCGGACTCGTGGGGCTCGCTCATGGGGATTCCTCCCGGGGAAGGCAGGGACAGGAGTCGCCGGCGGGAGCGTGACGGGCCCGGGGAGCGGACCCGTCGCCGCGGGGATCCCGGCCGGCGGTGCAGGCACTCTACTCCCCGGTGATCGCCCTCACAGTATGCGCGGGGGTGCGTCGGCCCCGGTGGTGACGCTCTCCGCGCGTCCGACGGGGCCGCCCTCGCCCCTGCCGGGGTTCGTCCGGGCGTCCTTGTCGCCGTCCTTGCGAGCGTCCTTGGGGCGGTCCTTGCGAGAGTCCTTGTCGCCGTCCTCGTCGGCGTCACGGCTGCGGGAGTCCAGGCGCAGGGTCTGCACCCACTGCCGGGAGGCGTCGGAGCTGATCGCCATCACGCCGAGCGCGGAGGCCCCCGCGCCCACCAGGAGCGAGTGGGCGACGTCGCCGAGCATGGAGCTGGCCACGACCAGGCGCGCGAAGGCGTCGACCGTGAACAGGGCCATCAGCGCGATCCTGGCCCAGCGGCTGCGGCGCAGCACCCCGATCTGGAGCACGAGCAGCGCGGCGGCGAAGACGGTGGAGAGCACCAGGCTGTCCGGGTCCGGCAGCACGAGCGCCAGGTCCGGGAATCGCTCGGTGAGGTCGATGCCGCCGCCCACGAGCGACCACTGCACCGCCACCAGCACGGATTGGAGCAGCACGAGCGCTCCGGTGAAGATCACCGAGGGCGGGGGCAGGTGGTGGTCGGCGGCCCGGGCGATCGCCTCGTGGAAGTCGTCGACGGTCCCCTGCCACTGGGCGCTGATCTCGTCGGCGACCTCGGCGCGGCTGCCGCCGCCGCGGGTGGCGTGCAGGGCGGTCTGGGTGGCGGCGCGGGCGCGGGACTTCATCACGGACGTGCCCGTCGGCCGATGGCGCGCGAGCATCATGGCGCTCGCGCCGTCGGAGCGGGCGGCGGCGCCGGCCACGTCGATCACGGGCAGGTGGCCGTCGGTGCGGAAGCGGTCGCCCTGGCCGTTGCGGTCGTGGTACGAGGTGGAGAAGTCCTGGATGAGGTCGACCTGGATCACCGGGTCGGCGTAGCGGACCGTGTCCACGAGGTAGTCGCGCTCGACGTCGATGTTCTCGTCGATGCGGTGGGTGATCTGCAGGGTGAAGAAGGAGAATCCGACCGCACGGTCGTAGGTGCCGGCCGCGAGCCAGTCGGTGCGGTAGCCGCCCGGGAGCACGAAGTCCGGCGGCATCCGCCAGAAGCGCACGTGGTGGCGCTTGTCGGTGGTGCCGCCCACCTCCTGCTGGTAGGTGAAGTCGTGGCGGCGCCCCATGAGGTACAGGTCCGAGACGGGGGCGGCCGGGTAGGAGCGGCGGGTGAGGGTGGAGCGGACCATCGACCAGGCCGAGGAGAGGGTGCGCTCCTCGGCGAGCACCCAGCCCGCCCGTCGCAGCGCCACGTGGAGGTCCTTCTCGGGACCGTCCAGGGCGATGTTGATCGGGTCCGAGAGCACGCCCTCGGTGGTGCGGGTGCGGCCGAAGAAGTAGTCCGGGAGGTAGATCCAGGTCATCAGCTGGTGCAGGCGCGGGAGGGTGATGTAGGTCAGCAGGACCCAGAAGCCCAGCAGGTACAGCAGCCGCACCGGGGTCAGGGAGAAGCCCTCGACCAGGTACAGCAGCGCCAGCCAGATCGCGACCACCACGCCCGCGGCGATGAAGAGGTTGTCCAGCAGCGCGTACAGCTCGAAGCGCCGCCCCTGCGGGGTGTGGCCGCGGGCGTGGTCGTGGAGTGTCCCCGATTTTTCGGAGTGTGGTTTAGGCTGCGATTCCTGTGAGTGTGCGATGTCCTTTGTCCCATTCGGCTGGGGTGAGGTATCCCAGGTGTGAATGGCGGCGCTGTCTATTGTAGTAGTGTTCGATCCAGGTGAAGGTCTCTTTCCGCAATGTGGACAGGTTTACCCAGGGGCGGGTGTGGATGAGTTCCTTTTTGTAGGTCGCGAAGAAGGACTCGGCGACGGCGTTGTCGAAACAATCCCCGGTGCGACCCACGGAACGCCGGATGTGGTGGTCCTTACAGTACGTGGCGAATTCGGCCGATGTGAATTGAGACCCGCGGTCGCTGTGAAAGATGATTCCGGCCGGTGGCCGGCGGCGCGCGATAGCCAGCGTCAGTGCCTCGATGACAAGGTCGGTGCGCATGTGGTCGGCCAGTGCCCAGCCCACAACGGCTCGGGAGTGCAGGTCGATGACTATGGCCAGATACGCCCAGCCGTTCCAGGTCTTGATGTAGGTGATATCGGAACACCACTTCTGGTTCGGCCGCTCGGCTGTGAAGTCGCGCCCGATCAGGTCTGGGGCCGGCGCCGGGTCCGGGCCGCTGGTGGTCGTGCGCTTCCAGGCACGGGGGTGGCGTCCGCGCAGCCCGGCGGCCTGCATGAGGCGAGCGACGCGATTCTTGCCGACCCGTTCGCCCAGGGCGCACAGCTCGGCATGGATCCGTCGAACACCAGGGTTGCCGCGCAGCCGCCGGTAGGCCTCGGTGATGATCGCCAACAGGCGATCGTTGTCCTGATCGCGTGGGCTGGGCCCCCGGCCACGCCAGGCATAGAACCCGGAGGGCGACACGGCCAACTGCTTGCACATGAAATCCACCGGATACTCGTCACGGTCAGCCCAGTCCGCGATCGCGGCGTACTTCACCGCTGGTCTTTCGCGAACCAGGACGCTACTTTTTTTGCGAACTCCGCCTCCATGCGGGCGTGTTTGACTTCCTCCCGAAGCCGGATCAGTTCCTCGCGTTCGCTCTCTGACAGTGGCTTCTCGGGACGTTTCCCGCTCGAGTCACGCGCCTTCTTCACCCATTTACCCAACGTCATCTCGTGCACGCCGATATTCCTGGCGGTCTCGGCGATGCTGTGGCCATCATCCAGGACCAAGCCTACCGCGGACGCCTTGTACTCCTCCGTGAACGATCTCCTCGTCGAACCCATCACGACTTCCTTTCAGTTCAGAAAGGAATCACGACTTACCCCAACTATCCACCAAACCGGGGACGGTCCATCGTACTCCGGAGCGGTGGCGGGGACGGGCCGCTCCAGGGGCGCCAGGCGCAGCGGACGTGCCGGCGTCATGCGACGCGCGCCGGGCTGCAGGAGCTCATGAGCACCATCGTAGGGCCGAGGGCCTGATCGCCCACGGGCCGCCCGCGCCCAGCCCCGTCGGCCGACGGCGCCCGGCTCCGCCGGGCTCCCCCGCAGAGTCCCGTCAGGCGTGGGGCGTACTCTCGTCCCCGACCCGACGCCCCTCCCCGGAAGGACCCCCGATGTCCCCTGTGACCTCCGTGCCCCTGAACGACGGCCGCTCCATCCCCCAGCTCGGCTACGGGGTGTTCAAGGTCGACCCCGACGTGACCGCCGACGTCACCGGCCAGGCGCTTCGCGCCGGCTACCGCCACATCGACACCGCCAAGGTCTACGGCAACGAGTCCGGCGTGGGCCGGGCGCTGCGCGAGTCGGGTCTGGACCGCGAGGACGTCTTCGTGACCACCAAGCTGTGGGACGACGCCCATGCGCACGACGACGCGATCGCCGCCTGCGAGACCTCCCTGCAGGAGCTGGGCCTCGAGCAGATCGACCTCTACCTCATCCACTGGGCCGCCCCCTCGCAGGGGAAGTACCTCGAGGCGTGGAAGGCGCTCATCGAGCTGCGCGAGCGGGGCCTGGTGCGCTCCATCGGCGTCTCGAACTTCCCCCTCCCCCAGCTCGAGGAGATCATCGAGGCCACCGGCGTGGTGCCCGCGGTCCACCAGATCGAGCTGCACCCCTACTTCCCCCAGCACGAGCTGCGCGAGGCCCACGCCCGCCACGGCATCGTCACCGAGTCCTGGGGCCCGCTCGGCCAGGGCAAGTCCGACCTGCTGGAGAACGAGGTGATCACCTCCGTCGCGCAGGCGCACGGCGCCTCCCCCGCGCAGGTCGTGCTCGCCTGGCACCTCGCGCACGGCATCGTCGCGCTGCCGAAGTCGGTCACCCCGGAGCGCATCGTGGAGAACCTCGCCGCTGCGGAGCTCGAGCTCTCGGCCGACGAGATCGCTGCGATCGACGGCCTGGATCGCGGCCCCGCCGGTCGCGGCGGCACGGATCCGTCGAGCAAGTGACGGTCGGCTGAACGGTCCGGCGCGGTCCGTTCCACCGACGGCGCCGGACCGCAGCCTGTTGATGCAGGGGCTCCCGCTACGAGCTCCAGCGCATTCATCGAATCCCGGCCCCAAGTGCTGTCGCACGAACGATGGTGTGGAGGTGGACCGCGACGTGCTGGCGATATCGATAGCTCACTCCGAAGCGTGCGCCGACACCGGGCACGCCTGGTGCGGCGCAGAGGACATCTGCGCCGACATGGCACAGCGAGCCAGCTCCGCCCTTGCACGAGCCGATGAAGCATCGAGCTTCGATGCTGGACAGCTAACCTTGCGTTTCGAGCGCCAGATGCCCGACGAATCGTGGCCCACGGCAGCCCTGTTCGCTGTCGCCGAAAGGCTCCTCGTCGCACAACCGAATATCGACGGCGCCTTCCGGACCATCGCAGCCACCACAGCCTTGGCACGACTCGCAGAACGCGGCGTCGATGCGGACTGGGTCCTGCGCGAGCAGTTCGGCCCTTCGCTCCTCCGCGCGATCATCCTGGCCTCCGTGGGCGTGTGGAACCGGATGCGGATCGGAGAGATCGCCTGGCAACAGGTGCCGGAGCTGCACGGATGGTTGCGGCTGATCGCCGACGAAGTCCCTGATGAGTACACCCCCGAGAAAGACCTGCCTCGTCTCATCACGACCTGTCTCGCCGGGGATACATATGCACAGGGAGCGGAGTGGCTCATGGAGGCGAGCACATCCGACATCGTCGCCTGGCGGCTCGGCGACCACTTCTCCTCGCCGCCTCTGCAGGAGGACATGCGCAGAGCAGGCGGCCGCACTGCGCGACGCTGGCTGGCCGAGAGGTTCACTCGGACCTACCTTCACGACTGGAGCCCCGAATCGCTGGACTGGGAGACTGCCTTCCTCGAGAATCCCAGGGCTGTTTCCCACCGCGTCGGAATACCTGCATCGACGCTTGAGGAGCGCGCGGTCACAGGTGATCAGATCTCCGCTGCCACGAGCATGCATGTTCTCGAGGCTCTCGGAGAAGTGCTACCCGGGATGGACAAGGGCGAACTGCTCGATCGCTCATTGCGGCTGCTCGAGACTCGGAAGCTGAAGGAGGCCGTAGCCTTGAGCCGCGCCGCACTCGACAACAGGCCGTCGGACGAAGATCTTCGCGCCCTGAACGCCTTCTGCGAGATCCCCACGGACCCCTCACGAAGCCTGCGCACCATCCTCGAGCTCGACTCTCCTCGATGGATGGGGACCGCAGTGCGAGCCGTGAACGTCATCTGCTGCCGCTCTCTCGACGTGAAGAGCGCTCACGTGGAGACGGGGCGGATTCAAGCGGTGGGCGCAAGGAACTCTGCGAGCTTCTCTGATGGTGTCAGATAGCCCAGTGTCTTGCGGGGGCGTCCGTTGAGGCTGTCCTGGATCGCGTCCAACTTCTCGCGGCTGACGACGCTCAGGTCGGTGCCTTTGGGCAGGTACTGGCGCAGCAGGCCGTTGGTGTTCTCGTTGCTCCCCCGCTGCCAGGGCGAGTGGGGATCGCAGAAGTAGATCGGGATTCCTGTGGCGATGGTGAACGCGGCGTGCTTGGACATCTCCGCGCCTTGGTCCCAGGTGATCGTTCGGATCAACGAGGGCGGCAGCTTGCTGATTGCGGCGCGCATCGCGGCCTCGACCTGCTCGGCGCTCTTGCCGTCGGGCAGGTGCAGCAGCAGTGTCATTCGCGTCGAGCGCTCAACGAGCGTGCCGACGGCGCTGCGGCTGCCCTCGCCGAGGATGAGATCACCTTCCCAGTGGCCTGGCACGCCGCGGTCGTCGGCTTCTGCGGGGCGTTCGCTGAGCATGACCATGCCGGGGATGCGGCCGCGACCGTCCGTGGTTCGGCGGGGCTTGCGGGCCGCTCTTCCGGACCGCAGGCACCGCGCCAGCTCACGGCGCAGTTCGCCTCGGCCCTGCACGAACAGCGACTGGTAGATCGTCTCGTGGCTCACGCGCATCTCCGGGTCGTCGGCGTGATCCAACCGTAGGCGCGCCGCGATCTCCTCAGGTGACCACAGTTGCTCCAGCCGGCTGGCGACCTCCTCGAGCAGCCGGCCCGACGCAAGCTTGAACGGCTTCGGTCGACGTGCCTGCTCGCGGGCACGTTCATGACCACGCCACGCCGAGTAGCCGCAGCGACCCCCGCCGCGCTTCACCTCACGGCTGACGGTCGACACCGCACGCCCCAGCTGCTCGGCGATCGCGGTGAAGGTATCGCCACGATTGATCCCCAGCAGGATCTGCTCGCGCTCGTGGATCGTCAGACAGCCCTGACGTGGCTCCCACCCGAACGGCCTGGCGTCAAGGTGCCTGCCGGTGCGGGCCATGATGCCGACCATCGGCGCGCTGCAGCCGATCTCTTTCGCGATGTCGACCAGCCGCCAGCCCTTCCCGTGCAGCCTGAGCCCGAGCTGCTTCTGCTCCCGGCTGAGATGACCGTGCCTGCCCTGCATCCGGATCCTCCTGTGATCAGTGACTGCCTCATCTCACAGGACTCGTTGCACTGACCGCTTGAATCCGCCCGGGCATAGCCGCTCTTGACCTCTCGCTACCTGGATCCGAGGACCGCGCCTGGCTGTGGGACCCGCGAACGCTCCGCACAGACCCCCCTGTCATCTTCGCCAGCCCCTCGGAGTGGGCGTCACTCGCACGAAGGGCTTGAACTCACCGTGCTCAGTTGCGGATCTGCGCCGCGATGGCTGCGATGGGAAGGACGAGCTGCAGCTCTTCGACGGGCGACTCAAGGGCATCGGTGTGCCTCAGGTAGAACTGCTTCGCAGCGTGATCGCGGCAGTGGATCAACATCGCTGCTGCACCGATGGAGTCACTGGCCTGCACCGAGCGGGTCATGGCATCCCTGAGGAGCGCGGCACCCACGCCCTTGCCCTGGGCGCGCCGATCGACGGCCAGCCTGGCGAGGAGGACACAGGGGATCGGATTCGGACGATGCTTCGAGAAGGCTTCTGTCGTCTCCTCGTGAGCGACTCCCGCCGCCGCAATCGCGTAGTAGCCGACGACGACCTCGTTCATCATCGCGACATAGGTGACCGCGTTGTTCGCTCGCTGGTTCTGCCAGGCGAACTTCCTCAACCACGTGTCGAGCTCATCCGCCCCGCTATGGAACGACGAGCGGTCATCACCCTTCTCAAGACGCCTCGGCGCCTGCAGCACACCAACGGTCATCAGAAAGCACTCACGCCCCGTGGAGAAGTTCGGCCTGTACGCACTGGTGCACGATCAATCATCCAGCTCGAACGGCGCATCGAAGAGCGCGGGCCGAGCGAACAGTTCTGCCAGCTTCTCCGTCCGCGGCTTCCTGTCGAGCGCATCGACGAACTTGGCATAGGTCTCGGAGTCCACCTCGAACCACCGACGGTCGGCCAGGACCTTCTCTGCCTGCTCGACCGCGCTTCCGAGAACGAAGTCCGACAGAGTCGAGTCCTCGGTCTCTGCGGCGCGCCGCAGCACGGACTCCTGGTGCTCAGTGACACGAAGATTGATTCGCGAGCTCTTGGTCGCAGGCATGGAAGGCTCTCCTGATCGAAACACATGCCCGCAAGGGGCTCCGGCCTCGGCACTATCGAGGCGTACAGACAATGTACACACGACTTTGCGTGCGCGCAACGAGTTTCGTCACCGACCAGGCAGCCGTCACATCCCGGACCGAAATCCCAGGTGGAGCGGTGGGAAAGCGCGGCTCAGTAGTACACCGCGAGCGGCCCCGTCGGCCCCTCGACGACCTGCACCGGGGTGTCGAACACGCGGGAGAGCACCTCGCCGTCCATGATCCGCTCCACGGGGCCGGCCTCGACCACGGCGCCGTCCTTCATCGCGATGATGTGGTCGGCGTAATGGGCGGCGAAGTTGATGTCGTGCAGCACCACCACGATGGTGCGGCCCAGCTGCCGGGCGGCGTCGCGCAGGCGCCCCATCATCTGCACGCTGTGGCGCATGTCGAGGTTGTTCAGCGGCTCGTCCAGCAGCACGTACTCGGTGTCCTGGGCGAGGACCATGGCGACGTAGGCGCGCTGGCGCTGGCCGCCGGAGAGCTGGTCGAGGTAGCGGTCCTCGAGGTCGTCGAGGTTCAGGAAGTCGATGGCCTCGGTGATCTTCTGCTCGTCGAGCTTCGTCAGGCGCCCCTTGGAGTAGGGGAAGCGGCCGAAGCCCACCAGCTGGCGCACGGTGAGGCGGGTGATGAAGTGGTTCTCCTGGCGCAGCACCGAGAGGATCTTGGCGAGGTCCTTGGAGGCGGTGGAGGAGACGTCGTAGCCGGCCACCTCGATCACGCCCTCGTCGATGCCGAGCAGGCGCCCCACCATGGTCAGCAGGGTCGACTTCCCGGCGCCGTTCGGCCCCACGAGGGCCGTCACGCCGCCTTCGGGGATGGCGGTGGTGACCGGGCCGATGTCCACGGTCCCGGTGGCGGATCGGTACTGCTTGCGCACCGCGTCGATGGTGATCACAGGCGCCCCTTCCTCATGATGACGATCAGGAACACGGTCCCGCCGACGAGTTCGATGATGACGGACACGACGCCCTGCGCGTAGAACACGTGGTTCATGACGAAGTAGGCGCCGGCGAGGACGACGAAGCCGACGAGCGCCCCGAGCGGGAGCAGGCGCCGGTGGTCGTGGGTCCCCGCGAGCTGGTAGGTGAGGGTGGCGACCAGGAACCCGAAGAAGGTCATGGGGCCGACGAGGGCGGTGGAGACCGCCATCAGGATCGAGACCAGGACGAGCGCGACGATGGTCTGGCGGCCGTGGTCCACGCCCACGTTGATGCACACGTCGCGTCCGAGCGCGATGACGTTCAGGGTCCGCGCGTTCAGCCAGATCAGCAGCGCCGCGACGACCACGAGCGGGATCGCGTAGGGCAGGTACTCGGCGCTGGCGTTGCTGATGGAGCCGAACAGGCGCGCGGAGAGCACGTCGAACTCGCTGGGCGACAGGAGTCGCTGCATGAAGGTGGAGACCGCGCCGAGACCGCCGCCGAGGATGATGCCCACTAGGAGCATCACCTGGATGTTCGCGTAGCGGCCGCGCAGCAGCCAGCCGTAGAGCAGCAGGGAGAAGCCGACCATCGCCGCGACCTGGGCGAGGAACTGTCCCGGCCCCTGCAGGGCCGCGATCCCGGCCACGCCGAGGATGTACACGGCGGCGGTCTGGATGACCGTGTACAGCGACTCGAAGCCCATGATCGAGGGGGTGATGATGCGGTTGTTGGTGACGGTCTGGAAGGTGATCGTCGCGACCGCCTGGCAGACGGCGACCACCGCCATCACCACGAGCGACGTGATGCGCAGCTCGGCGATCAGCCAGAAGCCGGGGGTGCCCACCGGCATGGGGTTGCCGATCGCGAGCAGGCCGAGGGCGAGGCCCGCGGCGGCCACGATCATCACCACGAGCATGATCCGGTAGCGGCGGCGAGCCTTCTGGTCGGCGAAGGCGCCGGAGCCGCCGCGCACGCGGTGCGGGGCGGCGAGCGGGCCGAGGTCCCCCGCCACGTCCGACGGGGCGGTGCTCAGCTCGACCGGGGCCTCCTCGACGGCCCGTCCCAGGCGCCGCTCAGCCATGTCGGCGCTGCCGCATCAGGAGGGCGATGAACACGACCGCGCCCACGATCCCGAGGATCAGGGAGACGGGCACCTCGAAGGGCATGATGATCGTGCGGCCGATGAGGTCGCAGACGGTGACGATCGCGATGCCGAGCAGGCACACCCAGGGCAGGTTGGAGCGCAGGTCATCACCGCGGATCATCGAGACCACGTTGGGCACGATGAGTCCGAGGAAGGGCAGGTTGCCGACCACGACGGTGACCACGCCCGCGGCGATCGCGACCAGGCCCGTGCCCATCAGCACCACGCGGCGGTAGTTCACGCCGACGTTGGTGGCGATGTCCTCGCCGAGGCCCGCGACGGTCAGCCGGTCGGCCACCAGGAACACCGCCACGCCCACGGCCAGCACGATCCACAGCACCTCGTAGCTGCCGCGCAGCACGGAGGTGAAGGAGCCGGCGAACCACACCCCGAGGGTCTGCAGCGCGTCGAACTGGAGTGCGATGAAGGTGGAGAGCGACCCGACCACGGCGCCGAGCATGATGCCGATGATCGGGACGATCAGGGAGCTGCGCAGCGTGACCCGGCGCAGGAACAGGAAGAAGATCATCGTCCCCACGAAGGAGAACAGGATCGCCACGCTCATCCGGGTCAGCAGCCCCGCGCCGGGGGCGATCACCATGACGAGGATCAGTCCGAGGCCCGCCCATTCGGTGGTGCCGGTGGTGGTCGGCTCGACGAAGCGGTTCTGCGTCATCAGCTGCATGATCAGGCCCGACATCGCCATGGCGGCTCCGGCGAGGACCAGCGCGATGGTGCGCGGGATGCGGGTGACCTGGAACATCTCCGCGCCCGCCTCACCGCCGACCACGTCGTAGACGCCGGTGAACAGGGAGGCGACCAGCAGCAGCGCGACGATCACGATGCCGATGACGAGCTTGCCGTCGACGAGGCGCTCGCGGCGCCGGGAGGGGGCCGCGGCGGAGGCGTCGGGCGGGACGTCGGACGGCACGCCGGGCGAGGCGCCGGGCGACGCGCTGGACGAGGCGCCGGGCGACGCGCTGGACGAGGCGCCCGGCGACGCGGCGGGTGAGGGGGTGGACATTCAGTGCTCCTGGGAAGGGCGGGCGGCCGACGGGCCCGCCGGGTCGGCGGGGCGGCGCGTCGGCCGTCCGACGGGGTGCCCCGCGGCATGCCGCACGGCGGGCCGGACCGGGAGGGTCCTGCCCGCCGTGCGGCGGTCGTCGAGGTGTCTCGTGGCGGTGCTGTTCTCTGTGGCGCGGGGGTCTGCAGTGCAGGAACGCGCTGCAGCAGGCGGCGGAGCCCTCAGGCCTTGGCCTCGAGCGCCTCCGCGAAGGCGTTGAAGAACTCGGTGAAGGTCTGGATCGACTCGTTGGTGTAGGTGTCCGCGGGCATGTAGACGATGTTGCCCTCGGCCACGGCCGTGACGCCGGCGAGCGCGTCGGAGCTCTCGAGCAGCTCGTTGGCGGGCTTGTAGGCGGGGTCGTCGGCCGCGACGGCCGCATCGCGGTCCATCACCAGGATCCAGGTGGGGTTCGAGGAGGCGATCGCCTCGACGGAGATGTCGTCGCCCTCGTGGTCGTCGCTGGCACCCTCGACCTCGAGCGCGGGCACCAGGCCCAGCGCGTCGAAGGCCCAGCCCAGGGTGCGGCCGGCGCCGGGGGCGATGTAGCCGATCTCGCCGCCGGAGGTGTTCACGGCCATGACGGTGTCGGAGCCGTTGTAGGCGGCGGTGACGCGCTCGATAGCGGCGTCGAGGTCGGCGCCGAGGGTCTCGGCCTCGGTCTGCTTGGAGAAGATCTCGCCGAGCACGGAGATCTGGCGCTTGAGCTCGTCGGCGAAGGGCTGGTCCTCGCGGGGGTCGAGCTCGAGGACCACGGCCTCGGGGGCGAGCTTCACGAAGTCGTCGTGGTAGTCGACGAAGCGCTGGCCGTTGATGATCAGGGTCGGCTCGGCGGCGACGACGGCCTCGAGGTCGGGCTCGCGGTGGTTGCCGAGGTCGATGATCGACTCGTCGTCCTTGTAGGGGTTGGTGACCGGCATCAGGGCCCGGGCCGCGGCGGTGAGGGTGACGCCCCAGTCGGAGAGGGTCTCGAAGGTGCGGTTGTCGGTGGCGACGACGGACGCCGGCGGGACCTGCACGGTCTGGGTGCCGTTGTTGTCCTCGACCTCGATGGTGCCCGCGGCGGCGCTGTCGGCACCGCCCGCGTCGGAGGAGCTGCCCTCGGCGGCGTCACCCGCGCCGCCGCAGGCGGTGAGGGCGAGGCCGAGCATGCCGGCGGCGGAGAGGGCGCCGAAGCTGCGGCGGGAGAAGGGGATCATGGGAAGGCTTTCTCTCGGCGGGACGCGGCCGACGACCGGTGGTCGGGGGCGCCCCTCGCGGAAGGGACCGGGGTCGATGCCCGGGTGGGGACCCGGCGGCCCGCGGGGCAGGTGCCCGCGGCGACGCCACTGAGGCTAGCCTCACCTCCAAGGTTTTCGCCACTCCAGGCTTGCATTATTCGAATGCTGGACCTGTGATCGTTGGCACAGCGGGTGCGGCGCTCCCGCTAGGGTGGCTCCGACGCCGCGGGTGGGCGCGGCGCAGAACGCAGAAGCACGACGGCGCAGTAGCACGACGGCGCGCGGGGACGCGGCGAAGGGGAGCACGATGACCGATCAGCAGGGCGGCACCGGGCCGCGACTTCCCGACTTCTCCGCGGGGCCCGCGGGCGGCGCCGGGAGCGGCGGCCCCTCCCTCCCGGACTTCTCCCGCGGCGCAGGCGGCACGGGGCAGGGCGGCGGGCCGCACACCCCCTGGGGTGGGGAGAGCGGCGGCGCTGCCGGCAGCGGCCGCCCGAACGGCGGCCCTCCCGGCCGGGGCCCGCGGCTCGCGCTGCTGCTCGGCGGCGTCGGCTGCCTGGTCGTCGCCCTCGTCGTGGTGGCGCTGGTCCTGTCGCAGACCGTCTTCCGCGGAGCGGACGAGGAGGAGACCGCCTCCCCGTCGGCCGGCCCGACGCCCATCGAGGCGCCCTCCACACGCCCGCCGGAGGTCACCGACCCTCCGACGCCGACGGACCAGGATCCCGCCACCCCGGCCGAGGAGCCCACGGTCGCGTGCACCGTGCACGACAACGAGACCGTCACCGCCCAGGAGGACGGCGTCGTGCGCGGCGGCGGCCTCGAGTTCCCGGTCCAGGAGGGCTGGGAGGTGGGCAGCAACTGGGGCTCCCAGGGCTCCTACATGACCGACCAGCACTTCGCCGACCAGCCCGTCGAGGGCGGCTGGTACACCGTCGCCGGGGTCGGCGCCGTCGAGTTCCCCGAGGACGAGGGCGGCTACCCGGGCGCCGAGGAAGCGGCCCGGGCGATCTTCCAGTGCAGCCTCACCCGCGAGCAGGGCGAGGAGATCTACGGCTCCCCCGCCCAGCTGCGGAACCTGCGCGACGAGGCGACGACCATCGACGGGCACGACGCCTGGATCGTCTCGGCCGACGTCGAGATCTCCGATCTCGCGATCCTGCACTCCACCGATGCCTGGCGCCTGGTCGTCATCGTGGTCGACACCCCGAGCGGCCCCGCGGCCTTCGACGGCGGCGCCGCGCTCGGCCACTCCCAGCAGGTCACGGACCTGGAGGCGATGATCGACGGGCTGCGCGTGCTCTGACCCGTCGGCCGCCCCAGAGGGTCTCGTCGGCCGCCGCGCGCACGATCCCGCAGAACTTCTCTCCCCCAGGGTGTCGATTCCGCCCCACCCCGTTCGTCATAGTGGTGTCCGGACCGCACGGCTCGGTCGACACATCGAACGAGGAGTCACCATGAAGTACGTGCTGCTGATGATGGGAAATCTGGCCGACGACCGCTGCGGCGAGGCCGAGGAGGGCCCCGGCGAGGAGGACTTCATCGCCTTCGACGCCGAGCTCGAGAAGGCCGGGGTGCTGGCCGGCGGCTTCGCCCTGTCCGAACCGGAGGAGGGCACGAGCATCACCCGCGCCTCGGCCGAGGCGGAGCCGGTGATCACCGCCGGCCCCTACACGGAGAGCCGGGAATTCGTGGGCGGGACGATCATCCTCGACGTGCCGTCCCTCGACGAGGCCCTGGCCTGGGCGGCGAAGTGCCCGGGCGCGATCGGCGGACGCGTCGAGGTGCGCCCGCTGGTCGAGTACTGAGCGGCCGGGCGGGAGCGGCGGACGAGGGGCGGGGCGCGATGGACGCGCCGGACCCGGCGGGCGCGACGGGCGCAGCCGACGACGTGCTCGCCCGGGTCCACCGCGAGGAGCACAGCCGGCTGCTGGCCACCCTCGTGCGCCGCTTCGGGGATCTCGACCTCGCCGAGGACGCCGCCTCGGAGGCGATGGAGGCCGCCCTGCGCGCCTGGCCCGCGCAGGGCGTCCCCCGCGTGCCGCTCGCCTGGCTGACGACCGCCGCGACCCGCGCGGCCCTGGACCGGGTGCGCCGCGACGGGGTGCTCGCCCGGCGCCTGGCGGAGCTGCACCTCGAGGAGGGCGCCGGCTCCGGGCCGTGGCCCGACGGACGCCTCGCGAGCCCGGGCAGCGGAGCGGACGGCCGGGCCGACCGGAGCCCCGTCGAGTCGGCGGTGCTCGCCCGGGGCGACCTGCCCGACGAGCGGCTCGCGATGCTCATGGGCTGCTGCCATCCGGCGATCGCCCCCGCGGACCGGATCGCGCTCATGCTCCGCTTCGTCGGGGCGATGACCACCGCCGAGGTCGCCCAGGCCCTGCTGCTCCCGGTGCCCACGCTGCAAGCGCGGATCACCCGGGCGAAGAAGCGCATCGCCGTGAACCGCATCCCGCTCACCGTCCCCGAGGACGCGGGTGAGCGGGCGCGGCGCCTCCCGCTCGTGCTGCGCGCGATCTCCCTGATCTACACCGAGGGCTACGCCGCGACCAGCGGCGAGACGGTGCTCCGGCGCGAGCTCACCGCCGAGGCGATCCGCCTGGCCCGCATCCTGCACCGACTGCTGCCCGGCGCGGCGGAGACCCAGGGGCTCCTGGCCCTGCTGCTGCTCACCGAGGCCCGCTCCCCCGCCCGCGAGGAGACGGACGGCACGCCGATCCCGCTCGAGGACCAGGACCGCTCGCTGTGGTACCGCGACCTGATCGAGGAGGGGCTGCCCCTCGTGGAGGAGGCGGCGGGGCGCGAGGACGCCGGCCGCTTCACGCTCCAGGCCGCGATCGCCGCCCTGCACGCCGAGGCACCGACCTTCGAGGAGACCGACTGGGCGCAGATCGTGGCGCTGTACTCGATGTTGCTGGGCCTCGGCGAGGACCCGGTGGTGCGGATGAACCGGGCGATCGCCGTGGGGCGCGCCCGCAGTCCGCAGGAGGGCCTGACCCTG
Source organism: Brachybacterium aquaticum (assembly GCF_014204755.1). Lineage (NCBI taxonomy): Bacteria > Bacillati > Actinomycetota > Actinomycetes > Micrococcales > Dermabacteraceae > Brachybacterium > Brachybacterium aquaticum. The sequence continues at coordinate 3,276,635 of NZ_JACHLZ010000001.1, read as the reverse complement.
CTCGAACAGCTCGCCGACGAGCCGGAGCTGAGCTCCCACGCCCCGTTCCACGCCGCCCTCGCCCTCTTCCACGAGGAGACCGGGCAGCAGGCGCGGGCGGTCGAACACTGGGAGCGAGCGCTCGCCCTCAGCGGCAGCGGCGGCGAGCAGCGCTTCCTCGCCCGCCGACGCGACAGGGCCCGCGCCCGGACCTGACCTGCGAGGTGGCACCTCGGAGGTCGGTCGCGGGCGCGGGCCCCGGAGGCCGCGCGGCGCTTCAGCGGTTCAGCGGCTGCGTGGCTCTGCGGCTCAGCTGCTGGGACTCAGGCGTCGGCCTTGTCCTTGCCCTTGCCGGTGTTGGCGACGAGCAGCGCCGCGGCGATCGCGAGCAGCCAGGAGTCCTTGGCCAGCGCGGTGCCCTCCTGCGAGGGGCGCACGCCGTCGTCCTCGGTCATGCCGGGGGTGCGCAGGTACATCGAGACCATGGAGCCGGAGAAGCCGGCGAGCGCGAGGCCCGCGAGCTTGGTGGGCACGAAGGGCAGCAGCAGGGAGGCGCCCACCGCGATCTCGCCGTAGGAGAGGAACTTGGCGAACTGCTCGGGGGTCAGCTTGCCCAGCGGCGGCACGCCCTGCGCGGCCATGCCCTGGAGGTACTGGGCGGTGCCCGCGTCCATGCCGATCTTGCCGATGCCGGAGTTGAGGATGAACGCACCGGGGACGGCGCGGAGGATGGCGGTGCTGAGGCTCATGGGGCTCTCCTGGATCGGATCGTTGCGTTTTCAACTACACGATAGGGGCGGGAGCGCCTCCTGTCGAGTGCCGGGACCGTTCGCGGCGGTGCCGCCGCTCACACCCGGGCGAGGATCTCGCCGTGCAGAAGAGTGAACCACCCATCGGGGTCCGCTGACCAGCGTCGGAAGGTCTCGGCGATCTCCTCGCGCTCGGCCTCGTCGGCCCATCCCTCCCGCTCGAGCTGCGCGGCGAGCGGCGGCGAGGTGATCCGGCCCGCCCAGCTGGCAGCCCAGCTCTCGCGGCTCTCCGGGGTCGCGTACAGCCAGGTGGAGGTCGAGGGCTCGACGTCCGTGAAGCCGGCCGCGTGGGCCCATGCCAGCAGGCGCCGCCCGGCGTCGGGGGTGCCGCCATTGGTGCGGGCGGCGCGCAGGTACAGCTCGCGCCAGCGGCTGAGCCCAGGCAGATCCGGCCACCAGCGGAAGCCCTCGTAGTCGCTGTCGCGCACGGCGACGAGGCCCCCGGGCCGGGTGACACGCCGCAGCTCGCGGAGCACCCCGACGGGGTCGGCGACGTGCTGGAGGACCTGGTGGGCATGGACCACGTCGAAGGTGCCGTCCTCGAAGGGCAGGTCGTGCGCGTCCCCGACGACGACCTCGGCGCCGGGCCGGGCGTGCCCGTCAGATGCCGCGCCATGGGCCTCGCCGTCGGCCGACGGCTCACCGTTCGCGCCCGGGCAGGCGAGCAGACCCTGCCGGTCGAGCTCGGCGCGGGTGAGGGCCGCGGACTCCTCGGCGACCTCGAGGGCGACCAGGTGCTCGGGGCCGACGAGGCGGGCGAGGTCCGCGGTGATGGTGCCCGCGCCGCTGCCCACGTCGAGCAGGCGCTGGCCGGTGCGCAGGTGGGGCAGGAGATGGGCGGCGGAGTTCGCCGCGGTGCGGGCGCGGTGGCTGCCAAGCGCCGCCTCGCCGTAGCCGTGGGTGTAGGCGGCCATGCGGGTCTCCTCCGTCGAGGGTGTCACTGCGCCTGGGGCGGGGCGCCGCCGCTCGCGAGATGCTGCAGCAGCGCGGTCACCTCGCCGGACCGCGTGCGCTCGGCGACCTTGAAGGTGATGTCCTTGCCGCGGTGGAGCCGCACCCGGATGCGCCCCGAGAGCAGACGGGTCTCGAGCTCGGCGCCGGCGACGTCGGCCGCGGGGACCTCCCGCAGGATCTTCCAGCGGTTCCAGGGCAGGTCCTTGGTGACCAGCACTCGTCGGTCGGTGATGATCAGCAGCGGGAAGGTGTCGTCGCTCTGGCCGCCGACGGCGACGTCGTGCACCGTCTCGTCCGGCAGCAGGATCCGCTCGGGCAGGTCGATGTCGTGGAGGCCGCCACCGATCCCCGCGTTGCGCTGCATCGCCGCTCGGTACGTCTGCGCCGAGCGGGTGGCTCCTGCCGCGGCGACGTGGTCCTGCATCGCCTGCTGCGCACCCCCGGCCCTGTGCTGCTCCTCGAGCGCACGCTTGCCCTCGGCCGCCATCTTCATGGTCTCGCGCCATCCTCGTGCCATGGCGCCACCCTATGCGGCATCGGCCGACGGGGCCGGGAGATCTGGAGCAGCTGATCGGGAGGAGTGCGGGAGCAGTTCGGGGCATGGGGAGGGCATGGCGAGGAGAGGGGAGGACATGGGGAGTACTCCCCATTCACCCCGTCCAGCCGCGCACCTAAGGTGGGTCGCGCGGCGCCGGGGTGGCGGCGCGCACCAGAGGACGAGACGGGCGGAGCGGGGCACGATGGGATTCCAGGGAGCCGATACCGAGCAGCTGCGGACCCACCGCGAGCTGCTTCGCACGCGGGCGCAGTCGCTGTCGGAGCTGCGGGAGCGGCTCGAGCCGGCGGTGATGGACGAGAGCATCTGGCGGGGGCCGGATGCGGAGGCCTTCCGCGCGCGCTGGTCCTCGGAGACGGCGTTGCTGTTCTCCGAGGTCACCAGCGGGCTGGGCGAGAGGTCCGGGGAGCTGGAACGGCACGCGGACGAGCAGGACGAGGCCTCCGCGGGTGACGGCGGCGGAGTCTCCGGGGGCGACGGCGGCGGCTCGGGGCAGCAGGGCGGGGTCCCGGGCCGGCAGGGCGGGCCGCTCCGCGCCCAGGACGAGCCCTCGCTGTGGGACCGGATCACCGACGGCCTCGGGGTCTACAACAAGCTCCAGGGCCTGTTCTCCAAGGGGAAGAAGGTCTGGGACATCCTCTCGGACATCCGCACCTCGACCCGCTTCCTCGAGGGCGCCCAGGACATCTTCCAGGTCGCCGCGGGCACCTTCCTGTACGGCCAGAAGATGACCGACGCGGCGTTCTCCGCCGGCAAGGAGTTCGGGGGCCTGGCCGGCAAGCTGCTCGGCAAGCTCGGCGTGCCCACCGGCTTCGGCACCACGAACTTCTTCGGCTGGGTCGACGACGCGGCCCGGTGGGCCGGCGACGCGATGCCCTTCCTCTCGAAGGCCGCCCCATGGGTGGGCAAGGCCCTGCCGGCGCTCGACGTCGGCTTCGGTCTGCACCAGATGGTGGACGGCATCAACAGCGGCGACACCTTCAGCGCCGTCACCGGCGGCGCGAATGCGCTGGGCGGCGGGCTCATGCTCGCCGGCGGCGCGCTGTCCACCACGGGCGTCGGCGCGGTCGTCGGCGGGCCGCTGATGGCCGCGGGCGCGATCATCTCCGGCGGTGCGGCCCTGGCCGATGTGGGCAGGATGGTCTACGACAACTGGGACGGGATCACCGAGACCGCCTCGAACGTATGGAACGGGGCCGTCGAGGGGGCGTCGAACGCCTGGAACGGGCTCGCCGAGGGCGCCGGCAACCTCTGGGACGGCCTCACGGGCGCCTTCGGCTGACCCCTGCCCGACCCCCTCCCGGACCTCGCGGTCCCCCGCAGCACCTTCCGCCCCACCACCCAGAAGCCCACGACCCACCACAGGGAGCTCCGTCCATGACCCAGCCCGCACAGTCCCCGGCCGAGCCCACGATCACCGAGCGCGACATGCTCGGCGCGATGGAGGTGCTCTCGGGCGCCTCCGCGGAGCCGACGATCCTGCTGACGCTCACGGATGAGGAGATCATGGCGCTGGACGGCGCCTCCGCCCTCGAGCTGCTGGGCAGCCCCTACGTCTCCCAGGACGAGGTCGATGCCGAGGCGTCGGCCGCCGCAGCGCTGCGCTCGCTCGTGGCCCGCGCGATGGTGTTCACCGGCACCGAGGGGCGAGAGGAGGAGGGCGACGTGCTCAGCGGACCCGGCGACCCCGCGCAGCGCCCGGTCCAGCTGGACCGTCGCCTGGCCGGGGTGATCGCGCTGCGCCGCATCCCCGAGGGCATGGTGACCTCGCAGCGCACCCTCGCCGGCGGCACCACGACTCTGGCCCACTACTTCTACCCCAGCGGCGGCGTGCTCGAGGAGTACGTGACCATCGACGGCTTCCACCACTTCGCGGTGCCGGAGCTCGCCACGGTGGCCGAGCGGATCCGTGCCTTCACCGACCCCTTCGAGGTCGCGAGCGAGGACGGCCAGCCGCAGGCACTCCCGCTGCAGGAGGCCGTGGCCGCACTCGAGAACGAGGACACCCGCGCGCTGACCGTGGTCACCGCCGTCACCGACGGCGCGAGCCGGCGCGCGACGGTGGGTGCCACCTCGCAGGCGGTGCTGGTGCTGGACAACGGCCCGCTGGACCGTGAGCCCGCCCCGACCGAGACGGTCCAGGTCTCCGAGGTCTCCTCCGAGGCCCTGCGGACCGTGCTCGACGTGATGCTGCCGCGCGAGGCGGACGACGAGGCCGACGCGACGCCCGAGGGCTGATCGCCCCGTCGGCCGATCCTCAGGCGCCGACGGCGGCCTGCCGCTGCGTCGCCCGGCGCTCCCAGGCCCAGCGGCCGATCACCATCGCCAGGCCCACGACGGCACCGATCACGGTCTCCAGCACACGCGCCTGGAGCATCGGCCCGACGGGCTGGGTGTGGCCGAGCTGCACCATGAGCAGGGCGAGCGGGGTGATGAACAGCAGCGCGAGCGAGTAGTTGCGCATCACGTACATCTCGGCGAGGAACTGCAGGATCACGATCCACACCACGAGCTGCCAGGGCTCGACGGGGAAGGACAGCAGGAACGCGGTGACGACCACGCCGAGGGTGGTGCCGACGATGCGGTGCACGGCTCGCTCGGCGCGCGCGCCGTGGCCGGACGGGGTCAGCGGTGCGACCGCCGCGACCTGCGGCCAGTACGGGAAGGGCAGGCCGGAGGCGAGGCCGAGCACGCCCGCGATGAGCGCAGCGACCGTGTAGCGGGTGAACTCCGAGGCGAGCTCCCCGTGGGTGACCAGCTCGTGGTCCCGGCCGAGGACCACGTCCGGATGCCGCTCCCCCGCCCAATGGCCGAGCAGGCCGAGCAGCACGCACAGCCCCGCACAGGCCGCGGCGATCAGGCCTGCACCCCAGGACGGGGCGGCGACAGGGGCGGAGGCGACCGCGGCGGTCGCGAAGACGGGGAAGATCGCGCCGCCGGGCTTCAGACCCTTGGAGGTCACGAATGCGGCCGACGCCCCGGCGACCAGCGAGGTCACCACGATCACGAGCCACGACCCGGCCGCGGGCGGGATCAGCTCGGCGATCTGCGCGAGGCCCGCGCCGAGGGTCACGCAGAGGGTGAGCATGATCCCCGCCTGGGACTGTCGGCGGAACCGGTCGCGGGTGGGCTCGTACTTGGAGTAGATGCCGGTGAACGCGCCGAAGCCCGCGAACATCGCCCACTGGATGTTGTCGGTGAGCAGCAGGATCACCAGCGGGATCGCCAGTCCCACCGCGATGCGGAAGGCCGGGATGTGGTCCACCCGCGACGGGGCGAGGGTCACGAAGCCGCGCAGTCGCGCGGCGAGGGATCGCGAGGCGGGGGACGAGTCGGGAACGCGGCTCCTTCCGGGGTGGGCAGGCGGGAGCGCGACCGTCGGCCGGGGGCAGGGGGGACTCGCTCGAAGGGTAGTCCCGCCTGGGCCGATCCCGCCAAGACCCAGCAGACACGGCACCGGGATGTGGCCCGCGAGACCCGGGCGCGGGGACGGCGTGGGAGGATCTCGCCAGCGCATCCCGCATCCGCGGCGACCGTCGCGCGCCCCCGCGCGCTCGTCCCTCCTCTCCCCCGGAGCTGCCATGTCCACCACGTCCCCCGCGCCGGACGGCGCCCGGTCCTCGACCCTCGTCGAGACGACCGGCATCGAGATCATCGCCGAGTCCGAGCGGACCGCCCGGCCCCGCGATCTGTTCTGGCCCTGGTTCGCCGCGAACGTCTCCGTGTTCGGCATGAGCTACGGCTCCTACCTGCTCGGATTCGGCATCAGCTTCTGGCAGGCCACGATCGTCGCCGTCATCGGCATCATCATCAGCTTCATGCTGTGCGGGCTGGTCGCGATCGCCGGCAAGCGCGGCTCCGCGCCGACGATGGTGCTCTCCCGCGCCGCGTTCGGCGTGCACGGGCAGAAGGTGCCCGGCATCGTCTCGTGGCTGACGTCGATCGGCTGGGAGACGTCGCTGGCGATCTCCGCCGTGCTCGCCACCGCCACCGTGTTCGAGATCCTCGGCGTCGGCGCGGGCAGCACCGTCACCGTCATCGCGGCGCTCGCGATCGCGACGCTGATCGTGGGTGCCTCCGTGCTCGGCTACCACACGATCATGAGGCTGCAGTCGATCCTCACCTGGGCGACCGGCGCGATGACCATCCTGTTCATGATCCTCACCATCCCCCACATCGACCTCGCCGCGGTGCTGTCCGCCCCGTCCGGTCCGCCGCAGGCGATGATCGGTGCGCTCGTGATGGTGATGACCGGCTTCGGGCTGGGCTGGATCAACATCGCCGCGGACTGGTCGCGCTACCAGAAGCGCTCCGCGTCCGACGGCTCCATCGTCCTGTGGAACACGATCGGCGGCGCGGCCGCCCCGGTGGTGCTGGTGACCTTCGGCCTGCTGCTGGCCGGCTCGGACCCGGCGCTGGACGAGGCGATCGCTGGCGACCCCATCGGCGCGCTGATCTCGATCCTGCCGCTGTGGGCGCTGGTGCCGTTCTGGATCGTCGCCGTGCTGACCCTGGTCTCCGGCGCGGTGCTCGGCATCTACTCCTCGGGCCTGACCCTGATCAGCCTCGGCATCGACATCCCCCGCCCCGCCGCCGCGGCGGTGGACGGCGTGATCCTCACGGCCGGCACGATCTGGGTGGCGTTCTTCGCCCAGAACTTCATCGGCCCCTTCCAGAGCTTCCTGATCACCCTCGGCGTGCCGATCGCCGCCTGGGCCGGCATCCTCATCGCCGACGTCCTCTCCCGCCGCGCCGACTACGACGAGCAGGCGCTGTTCGATCCGCGCGGGCGGTACGGCGCCTTCGACTGGATCTCCATCGGCACCATGGTCGTCGCCTCCGTGATCGGCTGGGGCCTGGTGGTGAACTCCTTCGCGGAGGACGCACCGTGGAACAACTGGCAGGGCTACCTGCTGGAGCCGCTGGGCATGGGCACCTTCGTCGAGGACCCGGCCGGCTCCTACTGGGACGGCAACTGGGCGTACGCGAACGTGGGCGTGCTCTTCGCGCTGGTGTTCTCGTTCCTGGTCACCTGGTTCGCCCGACGCTCGCGGATCCGGGCGCAGGAGCGGGGCTGAGATTCCGTCGCTCGTCCACAGTCCCCCGGAGCCGCCTCGACCGCGCCGGTAGAGTCGCGTCATGGACAGCACCGTCTCCCCGCCCTGGCTGCTGATCGTCGACCCGCAGCGGGTCTTCGCCGACCCCGGCTCCGACTGGGCCTCCCCCTTCTGGGACGAGGCCTGGGAGAAGATCCGTGAGCTCGCCGCGCACATCGGTCCCGAGCGGACGGTGATCAGCCGCTGGCTGCCCACCGCGGACCGGGACACCGCCTGGGGCGACTATTTCCGCGTCTGGCCCTTCGCGGACGTTCCGGCCGAGGATCCGCTGTACGACCTCGTCGACGGGGCCGCGGAGCTCACCGCCCACCCCACCGTGGACGAGCCGACCTTCGGCAAATGGGGACCGCAGCTCGCGGCCCGGATCGGCGCGGCACCCGGCACCACCCCGCACCTGCTGGTCACCGGGGTGTCCACCGACTGCTGCGTGATCTCCTCGGTGCTCCCCGCGGCGGACGCCGGCGCCCGGGTCACGGTGGTCACCGACGCCTGCGCCGCCTCGACTGCGCAGAACGGCGCCGCCGCCCTGCACACGATGGGACTGTTCGGCCCACAGGTGGACCTGCGCACGAGCGCCGAGGTGCTCGCCGCGGGCGAGGATCATGCGGGAGGGGAGCGGTGATGGCGGCGAACGAGCCGGTCACCGCGATCGCTGGCGAGCGCCAGGTCACCTGCACGCACTGCGGCGAGGTCTGGTTCTGGTCGCGGCGGGTGGTCATGTCCAGCAGCTCGGCGTCGCTGTTCAACCTGGACGGGTTCAGCCCCACGGTCATCCAGCTCTCCTGCACCCGCTGCGGGAAGGTCGAGCTGTTCCAGCCCGACGCCCTGCTGACGCGCGGAGCCTCGGCGTGACGGTGCCGTCCCCGCCTACAGGTTCCGCTCCGTCCGGCGCTCCGAGCGGTGCCCACGGCACCGTCCCGCTCCCGCGCACCGCGCTGATCACCGGCGTCGGCCGACGGCAGGGGATCGGTGCCGCGATCGCGCGGGGCCTCGCCGAGGACGGGTTCGACCTGGCGCTGTCCTTCCACGCCGACTACGACCGGCGCGTGCTCGGGGCGGAGGCCGACGTGGACCTTCTTGCCGAGGAGCTGCGGGCTGGCGGCCGACAGGTCGTGCTGCTGCCCGGCGACGTCGCCGACCCCGCAGTGCCGGGCCGGCTCGTCGAGACCGCGACGCAGGAGCTCGGGCGGCTCGGCGCGCTGGTCACCTGCCACTGCGAGTCGGTGGACTCCTCACTCCTGGACACCACGGTGGAGAGCTTCGACCGCCACTACGCGGTCAACGTCCGCGCGACCTGGCTGCTGCTGAAGGCCTTCGCGAAGCAGCTCCCGCTCGTCGCGGCCGACGGGGGCCCGGATTCGGCGCCCGGCGGGGCGATGATCGCCCTGACCAGCGACCACACCGTGCACAACCTGCCCTACGGGTCGACCAAGGCGGCGCTGGACCGGCTGGTGCTCGCCGGCACCCACGAGCTCGCGGACCGCGGCCTGCGCACCAATGTCGTGAACCCCGGCCCGATCGACACCGGCTGGATGGATGACACGACCCGCAAGGCCCTCGCCGCGGCGACGCCCGGCGGGCGACTGGGCACCACGGACACCGTCGCGGATCTGGTGCGCTTCCTGCTCTCGGAGCAGGGCGCCTGGATCCGGGGGCAGCTGCTGCACTCCAACGGAGGGTTCGCGTCTCCGGCGCTGTGAGTGGGGGTCGGAGACCACGCCGGCCGCGCCCCACGCACCCCGCCCCGCACGCAGAAAGGTCGATCCCGTTCCATACCCGGGGGGATCTGGAACGGGATCGACCGATCTGTGCAGTGCGCCGGGCGGGCGACGCCGGGTGGGCCGCGCCGACTGGGCGGCGCCGGACCCGGGCCTCAGGCCTCGAGCTCGGCGTTGTCCTTCTTCCGGGCGGCGACGAGCGAGGCGATGATCGAGACGCCCATGGCGACGACGATGAAGCCCAGCGACATCCAGATCGGCACCTCGGGGATGCGCTCGAGCGCGTGGAAGCCGGGGATGAAGTCCAGCGGCGCCTCGTGGATCGCGTGGATCAGCAGCTTGATGCCGATGAAGCCGAGGATCGCGGCGATGCCGTAGTGCAGGTAGGCCAGGCGATCCAGCATGCCGCCGAGCAGGAAGTAGAGCTGGCGCAGGCCCATGAGCGCGAAGATGTTCGCGGTGAAGACAAGGAACGGGTTGCGGGTGACGCCGAAGATCGCGGGGATCGAGTCCAGGGCGAACATGACGTCGGTGAGGCCGAGGGTGATGAAGACCATCAGCATCGGGGTGAACATCTTCTTCCCGTCCACGACGGTGCGGATCTTGTTCCCGTCGTACTCCTCGGAGACGGGGATGAACTTCCGCACCACGCGCATGATCGGGGACTCGGCGTTGTCGCCCTCGTCCTCGAAGGCCTGCTTCCACGCGGTGTACAGCAGGAACAGGCCGAACAGGTAGAACACCGCCACGAAGCGGTCGATGATCACGGCGCCGACCAGGATGAACAGGCCGCGCGCGATGAGGGCGATGATGATGCCCACCATCAGCGCTTCCTGCTGGTACTTCCTGGGCACCTGTAACTTCGCCATGATCAGGATGAAGACGAAGAGGTTGTCGACGCTGAGGGAGTACTCGAGCAGCCAGCCGGTGACGAACTCGGAGGAGGGCTTCGCGCCGCCCACGAAGAAGAGCACCACGGCGAACACCAGCGCGAGGCCGACGTAGAAGCCGATCCACGCCGCGCACTCCTTCATGGAGGGCACGTGGGGCCGCTTGAGGACGAGCAGGAGGTCGGCGAGCAGGATCGCGCAGAGCACGACCAGCGCGACGATCTCGAACCCGAGATGGAGTTCTCCCATGGGACTTCTTTCAGGCGGCCCGGGTCGAGGAGGTCCCGGGAACAGGGGACGGGGATGTGCGGCTCGACTGTCGCTGGAGACATCGAGCGGCGCTGGTGAGGCTACTCCCCCGCCACCCCCGACGTCCCTCCTTCCGCGGTGACCTCCCGCTCATGACGCGGGACCTGCGCGTTCCCGCGCCTCTCGGACGGAACGGCCGACGGACCCGCCGCGTCTCCGACAGTCCCGTCGGCCGATGGCGTCTCCCAGCGCATGGCGCCTCCCCGTCGGCCGATGGCGCCTCAGCGCAGCGGCCCGACCACTTCGCTCGCGGCGGCCAGCACGCTTCCGTCCAGCAGTCGCGCCTCGGCGGCGGCGATGTCGGGCGCGAGGAAGCGGTCCGGGCCGGGCCCCTCGACGTCCTCGCGCAGCACGGCGATCGCGGCCGCGCAGGCGGCCGACGGGACCAGCGGCGCGCGGAGGTCGATCGCGCGGGCGGCGGTCAGCAGCTCGATCGCGAGGACGCGGCGGAGGTTCTCGACGCTGGTGCGCAGCTTGCGTGCTGCGTGCCAGCCCATGGAGACGTGATCCTCCTGCATGGCGGAGGAGGGGATCGAGTCCACGCTCGCGGGGACGGCCAGTCGCTTCGTCTCGGAGACGAGGCCGGCCTGGGTGTATTGGGCGATCATGAAGCCGGAGTCCACGCCGGGATCGTCGGCGAGGAAGGGCGGCAGGCCGTGGGAGCGGGACTTGTCGAGCATCCGGTCGGTGCGGCGCTCGGCGATGGAGGCGAGGTCCGCGGAGACGACGGCGAGGAAGTCGAGCACGTAGGCGACGGGGGCGCCGTGGAAGTTGCCGTTGGAGGTGACGGTGCCGTCCTCGAGGACGACGGGGTTGTCGATGGCGGAGTCGAGCTCCCGCAGGGCGACGGTGCGGGCATGCTCGATCGTGTCGCGGACGCCGCCGGCGACCTGGGGTGCGCAGCGCAGCGAGTAGGCGTCCTGGACGCGGGAGCCCTCGGAGGCGACGTCGGCGACGATCGGCGAGCCCTCGAGAAGTGCGAGGATGTTCGCGGCCGACGCCTCCTGACCGGGATGGGGGCGCAGCGGCGCGTGCAGCTCGGGGCGGAACACGGTGTCGCGTCCGCGCAGGCCCTGCACGGACAGGGCGGTGGTGAGGTCGGCGGTGCGGACCAGCTCGTCGAGGTCCGCGAGCGCCATCAGCAGCATGCCGAGCATGCCGTCGGTGCCGTTGATCAGCGCCAGGCCCTCCTTCTCCTCGAGCAGCACCGGCTCGATCCCGGCCTCCTCGAGCAGCTCCGGGACGGGGCGCTCCACACCGTCGCGGTCGCGGGCGCGGCCCTCCCCCATGAGCACGATCGCGCAGTGGGACAGCGGCGCGAGGTCGCCGGAGCAGCCGAGGGAGCCGTACTCGTGGACGATCGGGGTGATGTGCGCGTTCAGCAGCGCAAGCATCGTCTCGACGACGACGGGGCGCACGCCGGTGCGGCCGGAGGCGAGGGTGCGGGCGCGCAGCAGCATCAAGGCGCGCACCACCTCGGTCTCGACCTCGGGACCGGCACCCGCGGCGTGGGAGCGGATCAGCGAGCGCTGCAGGGCGTGACGCATGGAGGGCTTGATGGAGGTGTCGGCGAGGGCGCCGAAGCCGGTGGAGACCCCGTAGACGGGGGTCGAGGACGCGGCGAGCTCCTCGATGTGGCGGCGCACGGCGGCGACGTTCTCGCGCGCCTCCGGGGAGAGGTCGACGCGGGCGCCGTGGCGGGCGACGGCGAGGACGTCGGCGGCGGTGATCCCGGAGGAGTTCAGGACGACGGGGGCGGCCTGAGCGGGGGTGGAGGGGGCTGCGGTGGCGGTCATGGGGAGCCTTTCGGTGACGGAGCGGGCGGCCACGGGGCGGATGGTGAAGGGCGGGCACGAGGCGGAGGGGGCGGGACGGTCGGGTGCCGAACGGACCGGTTCGGGGCGGACGAGTGCGGGCGGACGGGCGGCGGCGCGGACGGGACCGCGACATTCACAGGCGGTGGGGAGCGCTCCTCGCGCCTATGACGCGAGCATCGCCGTATTCCGCCAGTGAATGCAGCCGACGCCGCGGACAGGTCGACGCCGCTGGCAGGTCGGCGCCGCGGCCCTAGAGCAGCAGATGCCCGAGCGGAGCGGCGATGAGGATCGTCAGCACCACGCGCTCGAACCACAGCAGGACGAGCTGGCCGACATTCACCGGGATCTTGGTGGCCAGCACGGAGGGCACCAGCGCCGAGAAGAACACGATCTGGGAGACGGCCGTGACGCCCACGGTGAAGCGCAGCACCTCGGACTCGTGCCCGGAGACGATCGTGGCGGGCAGGAACATCTCGGCGATGCCGACGGCGAAAGCCTTCCCCGCCAGGGCCGGGTCCGGCAGCTGCACCAACCAGGCGAAGGGCACGAACACCCAGCCGAGCACGTCGAACACGGGGGTGTAGGTCGCCAGCAGCAGGCCGGCGAGTCCGACGGACAGGATCGAGGGGACGATCGCGGAGGCCATGAGGACACCGTTCTTGAAGGTGTCCCAGCTGCCGCGCACGATGCCCGGCGCGATGGCCAGGGCGCGCATCGCCTCGTCCCAGGCCTGGCGGATCCGGTTGCCGCTGGAGACGGGCTCGGGCAGGTGCTGCACGCCCTCGTAGGGCTCGTCGGGGATGCCCCGCAGCGGAGGGATGCGCACAGTGATCGCGGTGACGGCGAAGGTGATCGCGAAGGTGAGGAAGAAGTAGAGCGTCCAGTGCTCCATCAGCGCGAGGGTGTCCGCGACGATCACCATGAAGGTCGCGGACACGGTGGAGAAGCCGGTCGCGATGATCGCGGCCTCCTTGCCGGTGTACCGGCCCTCACGGTAGACGCGGTCGGTGATCAGCAGGGCGAGGGAGTAGGAGCCGACGAAGGAGGCGACGGCGTCGACCGCGGCACGGCCGGGCACCTTCCACACCGGGCGCATAATCGGCTGGACCAGCACGCCGATGAACTCCATCAGCCCGTAGTTGATCAACAGGGCGAGGAACACGGCACCGACGGGGACGATGAGCCCCACCGGGATGCCGAGCCGCTCCCAGAGGAACGGGCCGATGTCGGGGTTGGCGAGGGGGCCGGGGTAATAGCCGAGCGCCGCGCAGACCGCCACGACCAGGCCGAGGATGTTCGCGAAGGCGAAGGCGGTGCGCAGCCGGGAGCTGCGCCAGGAGCCGGTGACGAAGGGGCGCACGGTCCCGAGCACCACGAGGGCGACCACCACCCAGGGCACGGCGGGGCCGAGCACCCAGCGCACGAGCGTCAGGGCATGGTCGACGAGGATCGTGGACTTCCCGCCGATCTCCACGCTCACGAAGAACATCACGATGCCGAGTGCGCTGTAGAGGAAGAAGCGCCAACGGCGCGGCGGGATGCTCCGCTCGGTGCCGTCGGCGCAGATCACGGACTCGGCGCGAGCGTGGGCGGAGCGGGCAAAGGGCTGGTCCCCGGGAACGGGCGTGGGCGTCGTCATCGACGGCCTCCTCAGTGGACGCGCACCCCGGCGCGCAGCACCTGGTGGGTGAGCGGCATGCCGGGGCGGTAGGCGAGATGGATGGCGGCGGGGGCATCGAGCACGTGCAGGTCGGCGCGGGCGCCGATCCCGAGGTGGCCGACGTCGGTGCGGCGCAGGGCGAGCGCCCCGCCGCGGGTCGCGGCGCGCAGCGCCTCGGCGAGGCTGAGGCGCATCTGGAGCACGGCGGTGGCGACGCAGAAGCCCATGGCGCTGGTGTAGCTGGTGCCGGGGTTGCAGTTGCTGGCGATCGCGAGGACCGCGCCGGCGTCCAGCAGCTCCCGCGCGGGGGCGAGCGGTGCGCGGGTGGAGAGGTCGCAGGCGGGCAGGACGGTCGCGACCGTCGGCCCCTGGTCCACGGTGAGCCGGCCGGACGAGTGACCGTCGGCCGCTCCCCCGTCGGCCGACGGCCCCGCGCCCTCAGGCGCGACCCCTCCCTCCGGCGCGACCGGCCGCGAGGCGGTGGCGGCGAGGGTCTCGACGTCGGAGGAGTCGAGGTGGTTGAGGTGGTCGACGCTGGCGGCGCCGAGCTCGGCGGCGAGCGCGACGCCGCCGCTGCGGCCCAGCTGGTTGCCGTGGACGCGCAGGCCGAGCCCGGCCTCCGCCCCGGCGCGCAGCACCCTCGCGGACTGCTCCGGGTCGAAGGCGCCCTCCTCGCAGAACACGTCGATCCAGCGCACGTGCGGGGCGACGGCCTCGAGCATCTCCCCGCAGACCAGGTCCACGTACTCCTCGGCCCGGCCCTCGAACTCACCGGGCACCAGGTGCGCGCCGAGGAAGGTGAGCTCGTCGATCTCCCCGTCGGCCGCGAGGTCAGCGAGCAGACGCGCGGCCCGGGCCTCGTCGGCGACCGTGAGGCCGTAGCCGGTCTTGGTCTCCATGGTGGTGGTGCCGCCGGCGGCGGCTTCGGCGAGGCGGCCGCGCACGAGGGCGCGCAGGCGCTCGTCGGACGCCTCCCGGGTCGCCGAGGTGGTCACGCCGATGCCGCCTGCGGCATAGGCCTGCCCCGCCATCCGCGCCTCGAACTCGGCGGCGCGATCGCCGTCGAAGACCAGGTGGGAGTGGGAGTCGACCCAGCCGGGAAGCACGGCCCGGCCGCCGAGGTCCTCGCGGGCGTCGGCGGCCGGGGCCTCCGCCGCCGGGCCGGTCCAGGCGACCTTCCCGTCCTGGATCACCAGCGCCGCCTCCCGCAGGACCTGTCCCTCGGCGACGCCGCCGGGCGCGGCGGGGTCGTCGAGGGCCGGGTCCAGGGTCCACAGCTCGGAGATGCCGGTCAGCAGCATCGAGGTCGGGGCGGTCATCGGGGTGGTCCTCAGTCCCGCCGGGTGGGGGTCATGGGGACGCGGACGCCGCGCTCGTGGGCGACCTCGTCGGCCCGCGAGTAGCCGGCGTCGACGTGGCGGATCACGCCCATGGCGGGGTCGTTGGTGAGCAGGCGCTCGAGCTTGCGGCGGGCGAGGTCGGTGCCGTCGGCGAGGCCCACCTGGCCGGCGTGCTGGGAGCGGCCGATGCCGACGCCGCCGCCGTGGTGCAGGGACACCCAGGTCGCGCCCGAGCTCGCGGCGGTCAGCGCGTTCAGCAGCGGCCAGTCGGAGATCGCGTCGGAGCCGTCGAGCATCGCCTCGGTCTCGCGGTACGGGGAGGCGACGGAGCCGGAGTCGAGGTGGTCGCGGCCGATGACGATGGGGGCCTTGACCTTCCCGTCGCGGACCAGGTCGTTGAAGAGCATCCCGGCCTTGTGCCGCTCGCCGTAGCCGAGCCAGCAGATGCGGGCGGGCAGGCCCTCGAACTCGACCTTCTCCGCCGCGCCGTCGAGCCAGCGGTGCAGGTGCTCGTTTTCGGGGAACAGCTCCTTCAGCGCGGCGTCGGTGACGGCGATGTCGTTGGGGTCGCCGGACAGCGCCACCCAGCGGAACGGGCCGAGGCCCTCGCAGAACAGGGGACGGATGTAGGCGGGGACGAAGCCGGGGAACTCGAAGGCGCGGTCGTAGCCGGCATGGCGGGCCTCGTCGCGGATGGAGTTGCCGTAGTCGAAGACCTCCGCGCCCTCGTCCTGGAACTCGACCATGGCCTTGACCTGGCGGGCCATCGCCTCGCGGGACTTCTTGGTGAAGCCCTCGGGGTCGGCCTCGGCCTCGCGCTGCCAGTCCTCGAGCGCGACCTCGGTGGGCAGGTAGCTCAGCGGGTCGTGGGCGGAGGTCTGGTCGGTGACCACGTCGATGTGCACGTCGCCGGCGCGGTGGCGCTCGAGCAGGGCAGGGAAGACCTCCGCGGCGTTGCCGACGATGCCGATGGAGAGCGCGCGGCCCTCCTCCTTGGCGCGATTGGCGCGCACGATCGCGTCGTCGAGGTCGGTGGCGATCTCGTCGAGGTAGCGCTTGTGGACGCGGCGCTCGAGGCGGGTGCGGTCCACGTCGGCGATGAGGCAGACGCCGCCGTTGAGGGTGACGGCGAGGGGCTGGGCACCGCCCATGCCGCCGCAGCCGCCGGTGAGGGTGATGGTGCCGAAGAGGCTGCCGCCGAAGCGCTTCTTGCCGACCGCGGCGAAGGTCTCGTAGGTGCCCTGGAGGATGCCCTGGGTGGCGATGTAGATCCAGGACCCGGCGGTCATCTGGCCGTACATGGTCAGGCCCTCGGACTCCAGGCGCCGGAACTCCGGCCAGTTCGCCCAGTCGGGGACGAGGTTGGAGTTGGCGATGAGCACGCGCGGCGCCCACTCGTTGGTGCGCAGCACGCCGACGGGCTTGCCGGACTGGACCAGCAGCGTCTCGTCGTCCTCGAGGTCCTTCAGGGTGTCGACGATCGCGTCGAACGCCTCCCAGGAGCGGGCGGCGCGGCCGGTGCCGCCGTAGACGACCAGGTCGTCGGGGCGCTCGGCGACCTCGGGGTCGAGGTTGTTCATGAGCATGCGCAGCGGGGCCTCGGTCTGCCAGGACTTGGCGGAGAGGGTCGTGCCGCGCGGGGCGCGGACGGGGCGGGCTCCGGGGAGGGACATCTTCGGCTCCTGGGGTCGTGAGTCGGGTCGCGTCGGCGGCGGCCGACGGGGCTGGTCGGCGGGACGGCGACGGGCGGTGCCCCCAAGGACATCACCGTCGGCGCGCCCGGAGAACCCCCGCCGACGCGATCATGTCCGGTATACCGGACGGACGGGGTGCGAGCCTCGTCGGCCGCTGCGTCCCTTCAGCCGCCGGGTGAGCTCCGCGGCGGCGTCCTGCACCGCCGCCTCGAGCCGGGCGCGGGCCGCGTCGTCGACGCGCCGCTCGAGGTAGGTCAGCGCCACGGACGCCGCGGGCCAGCCGGTGTGGTCGTGCACCACGGCGGCGACCGAGGCGAGGTCCTCGGTGACCTCGCCGCGCTCCCTCGCCACGCCCTCGCGCCGCACCTGGGCGAGCAGCTCGCGCAGCTCCCTGGGCCGGGCGGGGCCGGTCACCTCGGTGCGGGCGGAGAAGTCGCCCGCGCTGCCGTACAGCGCCCTGACCTGCGCGGGCGGCAGGGCGGCGAGGATCGCACGGCCGCTCGCGGTGAGGTGCGCGGGGATCCTCACGCCGACGTCGGTGACCAGGCTCGGCCGGTTCCGCGCCCGCTCCTCGACCACGTAGAGCACGTCGCGGCCGTGGAGCACGGCGAGGTGACCGGACTCCCCCACCTCGTCGACCATCGCCTCGACCACGCGCCGCCCGATCCGGGCCAGCGGCTCCTGGCGCGCATAGGCGCCGGAGAGCTCGTGGGCCGACGGGCCCAGCCCGTACAGCCGCTCCTGGTCCAGGTGCAGCACGTAGCCGTGCTCGACGAGGGTGGCGAGGAGGTCGTAGGTGCGCGAGCGGGGAAGGTCCAGCTCCTCGGCGATCCGCGCGGCGGCGACGGGCGCGCGGCGGGAGGCGAGGAAGGTCAGCAGGCGCAGCGTCGCGTCCGCCGCGGGGACCTTCGGGGTCGTCATGACGCCCAAGGATGCCATCGCGGGGCCGCGGTCAGCGGCTCGGGCCCGCCGTCAGCTGCCCTGGGCCCGCAGGGCGCGCTGGGCCTCCCGCTCCGCGGTGACGAGCTCCCAGGTGCGCACGAGGCGCGGCAGAGTGATGATCACGAGGCCCCCGACCATGTTCAGCGGGATCACCCAGGCGCACCAGACCAGCCACTCGAGGTAGGTCGTCTCCGCACCGGCATGCATCGCCGCGAAGATCACCGAGGAGGTCAGCGCGCCGTGGAACATCCCGAGACCCACAACGAGCAGCCCGGAGACGAAGGAGTTCGCGAGCGTCGCGATCCCCTCGTCGGAGCCCTGGCTCATGCGGGTCACGAGAGTGATGGTGAAGCCGGCGAGGATCGCGAGGCAGGCTGTCTCGAGGGTGAGGCCCGACTCCATGTACGTCGCGGTCGACTCCAGCAGCACGTCCTCGAAGTGGGGGAAGGCGGCCACGATCAGCCAGGTCAGCGCCCATCCACCGGCGAGGTTGGTCACGAGCGTGACGCTCCACAGCCGCAGCAGCTGCAGCCAGGTGCCGTGCCCGGCGACGATCGCGTTGATCGGGACCAGGAACTCCTCCGTGAACAGCTCCGAGTGCGCCAGGCGCAGGGCGTACAGGCCGACCCCGAAGGCGAGCCCGCCCAGCAGCTTCGACCCGGTCGCATCGACCACCGCGAGCATCGCCAGCAGGCCCAGGCCCACGTCGATCCCGCCGAAGAGCCCGGTGACCACGAGCGCCCGCCAGGTGCGGTTCAGCCGGTTCGCGCCCTCGGTGACGGTGTTCTCGAACTCCTCGACGAGGGCGTCCTCGATCGCGTGGTCGTGCTCGCCGAGGCGCCGCCTCTCCGCGGCCTCACCGCGCGGCTCCTCGCCCCGCGCGTCCTCGCCGTGCGCGACTCCGCCGTGCGGGTCCTCACTGCGCGGGGCCTCGCGCGGGACGTCCCCGGTCTGCGCTGCGACATCTGCCATCGTGCCTCCTCGTCGTGGGTCGCGACCCGTCTCCGGGCATCCTGCCGCTCCCTGACCTCCCGGAACGCGGCCGTCGAGCGCCCCGCGTTCCCTGTCCGGCGGGCCGGACGGCGGCGATGCTCCGTCGGCCGACGGCGACGCTCACGATGCCATGATGGGGGGAACCTACCCCCTGGACCGCCGACGAGGAGCCTTCGATGACGACCTCTCCCACCCTCGCATCCGCGTGGACCGGCCGACACGACGGCGACGGGCGCGAGCACGCCCGCTGGCACCAGGCGGTGCAGGTCGTGGAGCCGGGTGCGGCCGTCGCCGCCGGCACCCCGGACCCGGCCGCCGACCACGTCGCCCTCCTCGGGTTCCGCTCCGACGAGGGCGTGCGCCGCAATCGCGGTCGCGTCGGCGCGGCCGACGGTCCCGCGGCCCTGCGCGCCGTCCTCTCCCCGCTGGCCCTCCACGGACCGCTCGCGACCGGCGAGGTCGCCCTGCACGACCTCGGCGATGCGGAGACGGCCGGCGAGGACCTCGAGCAGGGGCAGGCCGACGCCGCGGCGCTCACCTCCCACGCCCTGGACCGGGCCGGGTCCCGCCTGACGGTGGTGCTCGGCGGCGGGCACGAGACCGCCTGGTCCAGCTACCTCGGCCTCGTCGGCTCCGGGATCGGCCCGCGGGCCGGGCAGCGCTGGGGCGTGCTGAACCTCGATGCGCACTTCGACCTGCGCGAGGAGCCCCGCCCCACCTCCGGCACGCCCTTCGCGCAGATGGCCGAGGCCGAGCGCACTGCCGGCCGGGACCTGCGCTACGCGGTCCTCGGCATCGCCGAGCCCTCCAACACCGGGGTCCTCTTCGACCGCGCCCGCGAACTGGGCGTGACGTGGTGGACCGACCAGCAGTGCCTGGACGCCGGGGCCGACGGGATCCGTGGGTTCGTCGAAGAGTTTGCCGCGGACCTCGACGTGCTCTACCTGACCATCGACCTGGACGTCCTGCCTGCGGCAACCGCGCCCGGCGTCTCGGCACCCGCCGCCTACGGGGTGCCGCTGCCACTGGTCGCCGCCGCCGTGCGCGCCGCCGCCGGCACCGGGAAGCTCGCACTGCTGGACGTGGTGGAGCTGAACCCGTCCCTCGACATCGACGGGCGCACCGCCCGCGCCGCCGCACGCCTCATCGACGACGCCGTGCGGGGCGCAGTAGGCGTCGAAAGCGCCTGAACCCTGCCCTGCCCCGGGGCCACGGTGCCCCACGCGTCGGTACCCCGGGGCCACGGTGCCCCACGCGTCGGTATCACCGTCGGATACCGACACACCAGGCGCCCTGGCCGCCCCTTCAGCGCAGGCGCACGAAGGCGCGCAGCTCCGCGGGGTGGTCGCGGACCTCGGTGAAGCCGAGCGCCTCGTAGAAGGCGCGCTGCCCCGGCTCGGCATCGGTGAGCAGCACCTGCTGGCGCACGGCGGCGAACGGGGCGAGTGCCTCCTCGACGAGGCGTCGGCCGATTCCTTCACCCTGCGCGTCGGGCCTGACCAGCACGTCCTGCAGGTATGCGATGACGGCCCCGTCGCCCACCACGCGAGCGAGTCCCAGCAGTTCCCCGTCCCGTCGGGCGGCGACCACGCGCAGGCTTCCGGCGAGGGCGCGCTCGAGGAGCGTCGGGTCCTGGGTGTAGGCGCTCCAGCCCACGGCGTCGTACACGACGAGAGCGTCGGCGAGCACGGGCACCTCAGCGCGGACCTGCACGTCCCCGCTCACTCCCCCGTCCTCCCGTCGATGACCTCGCACAGTAGGTCGAGGTGGCCGAGGTGGCGCGCGTACTCCTCGATGAGGTGCGTGAGGATCCAGCGCAGGTTCACCTCGGCCCCGCCACGGTCACCGCGCACCGGCAGGTCGAGGTCCTCCCACTCGGCCTGGGCCTCGCGCGCGGCCGCGACCTGCGCACGGTAGATCTCGAGGTCCTCCGGCGCGCTCTCGGCGGTGCCGTCGAGGTGGTCGCCGTCGGGGTTCTCCGGGGCGCAGTACGGGTCGGGCTGCTCGTCGTCCCACAGCACCTCGCGCAGCCAGTACGCCTCCACGGTGCCGAGGTGACGGACGAGTCCGAGCGGGCTCAGCGGGGAGGGCGGGATCGGCCGACGCGCCAGCTGCTCCGGGGAGAGCCCGTCGATCTTGCGCAGCACCGCCGCGCGGAAGTACTCGAGCCAGGCGTCCAGCGACTCCCGCTCCCCGGCGAGCAGCGGCGGGTCAGCGGCAGGCGGGGGCGCGGCCGAGGGCGATGCGACAGGCTGCGGCACAGGGGACGGCAATGCTGCCGCGGCAGGGTTCGGCGTGGTCATGGCCCGCACTCTCGCACGCCGGGCCGTGCGCGGCGAGTGGATTGTCGGTGCCACGGCAGTGCCGACGTCGGTGCCGGGTCCGCGCACCCCGCTCACGATGCCTGACGCGTCGGTATCCCGGGGCCACGGTGCCTGAAGCGTCGGAGCCCCAGGGCCAAGACGCCTCACGCGTCGGAACCCCACGGCCAAGACGCCTCACGCGTCGGAACCCCACGGCCAAGATGCCTCACGCGTCGCTATCCCGGCACGAGGGGTGCAGTTTGCGTCGCTGTTCTGCGTTGTGGCGACGCAAACTGCACCCCTGCCCCCGGGGCACCGCCGCGCGAGAACGCCGCCGCGGAAGGACGGTCCCGAGAGTGGACGCAGACGCGAGAGGGCACCGCCGCGGGAGCGCAGGGCCGCCCCGGGGTAGCGACAGCTCAGAGCAGCAGCGTCTCCACCAGGGTCACCACCGACACCCCGGTCAGCAGTGCCGCGAACAGCAGGGTGAGGGTGGAGGGGCGGGCACGGGCGGAGAGCGGTCCGCCGAGGATCCCGCCGAGCGCGGAGCCGGCGGCGAAGATCAGCGTCACCGGCCAGTCGATCTGCACGTCGGTGCCCAGGCGCGCCAGCAGGCTCGCGGCGGTGGCGATGACCATGACCAGCAGGCTCGTGCCGGAGGCGCGGCGCATCGCCAGGCCCAGGGCGAGCACGAGCATGGGCACGACCATGAACCCGCCGCCGACGCCGAAGAAGCCGGTGAGGAACCCGGTGACCGTCGCCGCCGCGATCACCACGCCGAGTCGCGGCGAGGAGGACGGGGGCGGGGTGTGCGGAAGCTCGGGGGTGCCGTGGTGGCGGTGGATCCCGTCGGCCGATTCGACCGTGTCGGGGCCGGGCTGGTCCAGGACCGGATCGTCGTGGGTGGCGATCGGGGCGATGGTGTCGGCCTCGCCGGGGAAGCCGTGGGCGGCGGCCTCCGCCGTCTCGGCCCGGCGCGTGCGCACGCCGCGCACGAGCATGGCGACGGCGACGCCGGCGAGGAGCACGCCGAACAGGGTCAGCAGCACGTCGGCCGGGACCAGGGCGGACAGGCGCGAGCCGAGCACGGCGCCGACCACCGAGACGCCCGCGAAGACGAGGCCGCTGCGCCACTGGACGTTCCCGTTGCGGGCATGGTGGGGCAGGCTCACCAGGGCCGTGATCAGCACGATCACGAGGCTGGAGGCGGTCGCCTGGTGGGGCGGCATGCCCAGGAGGAAGACCAGCACGGGGACGGCGAGGATGCCGCCGCCGGCGCCGAGCGCCCCGACCACGACCCCCACCCCGATGCCGACGGCGACCGCGAGCAGGACCATCTCCATCGGGGGGTCTCCTTCTCGCGGTGCGGTCTCTCGTGGTGCAGCGTCGCCTCATCGTATCCACGGCTCGTCTCCACGGTCGCCGCAGGTCGGTGCGGCACCGCGGCCCGCCCCACCGCAGGCCCGCCCCGTCGGCCGACGGACCCCGGCCGATAGAATCGTCGGACCCTCACGGAGGAGGATCCCCCATGGTCCGCGACCTGTCCCCGAGCGCCCCGGCGCCGCTGGATCCCGCCTCCCCGGCGATGGGGGCGCGGATCGTGGAGGCGTGGCGGCGCGGTGCGCTGGTGCTGCCGCTGCGGGAGGACGAGTCGCCGCTGCGTCTGCCGGGCCTGCACAAGTCCGTGCTGCCGCCGTCGCTGTCCGGGCAGGCGCGGGTCACGCTCGCCGGGGTCGGCGAGCGCTTCGCGGCCTGGCGGGTGATCCCGCAGGAGAACGCGCCGGTCATCGCGCGGATCGCGCATGTCGCGCCCGACGAGCTGCATCAGGACCTCGGCCACGAGATCGCCGCGCTCACCCTGGTCCCGCCGGAGGTGGGGCCCGACCCGATCGCGGTGCACCACGACGCCGAGACCAGTCCGCTCGGCCACCCGTACGTGGTGACCACCGAGGTGCGCGGCACCGCCGCGGCCCCCGAGGCGTGGACCGGCGCGCACCTGAGCGCGCACGCGTCGCGGCTCGCGCACCTGCACTCGGTCCCGGCCCCGGGCCGCGGCCCGGTGACCTTCGGCGAGGAGCCGTGGAGTTCGGTGCCGGCCGGCCCGCAGCGGCTGCTGGCCGAGGTGGAGGGCGAGGTCGCCTCCTGGCGGGAGCGGCACGGGGCGGTCATCGCCGAGCACGGCCTGGAGCCCTTCCTCGACGCGGCGCTCGCGGAGGTCGCCGGCATCGAGGAGCAGATCGCGGGGCTCGAGGCCTTCGTGCTCTCCCACGGGGACCTGTGCGCGACGAACATCCTGTGGGACAGGGTCGACCCTGGCGGCGCCCCGCATGTGCAGTACATCGACTTCGAGTGGGCGCAGGGCGACGACCCCGCCCGCGACCTGGCGATCATCGGCGGCCCGGTGCACGGCGGGCCCTGGTACGTGCCGCTGGACGAGGAGCAGGTCGCAGGCTTCGTCAGCACCTATGTCGCCGCTCGTCGCGAGCTCGGACCCGTCACCGACGCGATCGCCGACACCGAGGCGCTGCGCTCCCGGATGCGGGCCTGGACCGCGTACGAGCGCACCGCGATGCTGGTCCACGTCGCGACCCGCGCCGCGACCCGGTCGACCCATCGCCGGGTGCTGCCGGTGCTGCGCAGCACCCTCGCCGCGCACCTCGGCCTGCCGGACTGATGAACCCCGCGGGGCTGTCCCTCACACCACACCGCTGACCTGCGCGGTGGCGTCCGCCCGCCCCGGTGTGCCTACGGTGGGCGGCATGGACGACTTCCTCAAGCACGCACCGAACGCCCCCACGGGGTACGTCGCGGCCGAGGCGGCGGGCCTGCACTGGCTCGCCGAGCCGAAGGCCGTGCCCGTGGTGGAGGTCCTCGAGGAGGGGAAGGACTCGCTGCGCCTCGCGCGGCTCGAGTCCGTCTCCCCCACCCCCGAGGCCGCGCGCGAGCTGGGCCGGGGCCTGGCGCGACTGCACGACGCCGGCGCCCCCGCGTTCGGGTTCGCCCCGGCGGAGCCCGCCTTCTTCGGCCCGCTCGAGAGTCCCTTCCCCGTCGCGACCGACCAGCGGGAAGACTTCGCGGACTACTGGGCCGAGGACCGTCTGCGCCCTCTCGCGGACAGGGTCACCCGCCTGCTCGGGGCCGACGGGCACGACACCGTCGACGAGGCCATCGACGTGATCGCGGACGGCGCCTTCGACGGCGTGAGCGGCCAGGGCGCCGAGCAGCCCGCCCGCGTCCACGGCGACCTGTGGGCCGGGAACGTGATGTGGACGGCGAGCGGCGCGAGCCTCATCGATCCCGCGGCCCACGGCGGGCACCGCCTCGAGGACCTCGCCATGCTCGCCCTCTTCGGCGCCCCGCACCTGGAGGAGATCTTCGAGGGCTACACCGAGGTCCACCCGCTGCCGGACGGCTGGGAGCAGGACCTGCCCGCGCACCTGTTCTTCGGCCTGCTCGCGCACGTGCACCTGTTCGGCGAGGGCTACGTGGACCGCGCCATCGCCACCGCCGAGGCGATCATCGCCCGCGCCGACGCGCTGGGGGCCTGAGGGCAGGCACGTCGGCGCGGCTCAGTGGTCGTGGCCCCCGTGCCCGCCCTCGGACTCCTCGCCGCCCGCGCGCACCTCGTACTCGCCCGTGGCGGTGCCGGTGGTCACCTGGATCTCGTGGGGGACGACGGGAAGGTCGAGCTCGCGGTAGATCTCGCCGCTCGCGACGTCGACCATGCTGAGCTTCTGGTTCGCGGGGTCGACGACGAAGGCGGTGCCGTCGGCGACGGCCATCATCGGACCCGCTTGCTGCCAGTCGTCGGGCTCGATCCACTTCTGGACGACCGGAACCTCGTGGAGGATCTCCCCCGTCTCGGGGTCCAGGATGTTCAGCTCGCCGTCGTAGGTGAGCACGAGCGCCTCGCCGGAGGGACCGCGGTCGAGGCTGCGGAACCAGTAGGGGGAGCCCAGGTCGACGATCTGCTGGGAGTCGTCGCGGGTGTCGAGCAGCGCGATCTCGGTGGGCCGCTCGATGCCGTCCTCGGGGTCGGCCTCCACCTTCTGGTCGGCCAGCACGATCGGCGAGGACGGGTGGCCCTTCTGGTTGCCGTTGCGCTGGTAGTCGGCGGCGGGGGCGATCTTGTGGAACTCGCCGTCGCGGTAGACGACCGCGCCGTTCTCGCAGCCCAGCGACACCACGTCGCCGGACTCGGTGGGCTGGGCGACGGCCTCGCCGTGCACGCCGGGGCAGTCGTCGGTCTCGGCGGTGACGTTCCCGTCCGCGTCCAGGACCTGCACGGTGGAGCGGGAGTCCTCGGTGCCCTGGGTGGTGAGGAGGCCGCCGCCGGTCAGCGGCACCGCGACCCCGTGGTGGGGGTCGTCGGTCGCGGTCTCCTCGAGCACGTCGAGCTCACCGTCGGCGAGGGCCGACGGGTCGATCAGGGTGATCGCGCCGGTGCCGTCGGCGAAGATCGCGGTGCGTCCGTCGTGGGGGACGACGTGGCCGGGGTGGGGCGCCTCGACGGAGAGGTCGGTGAGCGCGGGGGACTGCACGTAGTAGTGGAAGTGGTCACCGTGGCCCTGGGCGAGCAGACCGGTGTCGTAGAAGGTGACGGCCTCGCCCGCGCTGACGGCGACGTGGCGGCCGTCGCCGGCGGGGTTCAGGCGCGCGTAGCCGTCGAGCTCGCTGGTGCCGAGCACCGCGCCGTCGGCCGAGTCGATCGTGGTGACGCCGCCGTCGTGGGCGAGCACGATCCGCGGGGTGAGCGCGCCGACCTCGGTGCGGTCCGAGGCGGGGGCCTCGGAGGCAGCGCTCGTGGCGTCCGTCGTTCCGCCGTCGGACGCGCCGCCCGAGGTGGTCTCCGGGGTGCTGCAGGCCGCGAGGGCGAGGACGCCGAGGCTCGCGACCATCGCCGCCCCGCGCTTGCTGATACTCATTCTCATATAGGACATGCTCCGGAGGTTATCAGCAGATGCGCATGATTCTCATTAGCGCTCCGTGTGTGGACACCCGCGAACGCCGACGGGGCGGCGGACCATGCGGTCCGCCGCCCCGTCAGGTGCGGTCGTGCATGCGGCGCACAGGCGCCGCGGGGTGCTCAGATCACGCCGAAGGCGAGCATCGCGTCGGCGACCTTGCGGAAGCCGGCGACATTCGCACCCACCACGTAGTCGCCCGGGCGGCCGAGCTCCTCGGCGGTCTCGAGGCAGGTGGTGTGGATGTTCTTCATGATCTGGGTGAGGCGCTGCTCGGTATGGTCGAAGCTCCACGCGTCGCGACTGGCGTTCTGCTGCATCTCGAGCGCCGAGGTCGCCACGCCACCGGCGTTCGCGGCCTTGCCGGGACCGAAGGCGATGCCGGCCTCGCGGAAGGCGGCGACGGCCTCGGGGGTGCAGGGCATGTTCGCGCCCTCCGAGACGGCGAGCACGCCGTTCTTGAGCAGGGTGCGGGCGGCGGTGCCGTCGAGCTCGTTCTGGGTGGCCGAGGGCAGGGCGATGTCCACCGGGACGTCCCAGACGCTGCCGCCCTTCACGAAGCGGGCACCCTCGCCGCGGCGCTCCGCGTACTCGTGGATGCGGCCGCGCTCGACCTCCTTGATCCGCTGGAGCAGCTCGAGGTCGATGCCGTTCTCGTCGACGACATAGCCGGAGGAGTCCGAGGCGGTGATCGGGATGCCGCCGAGCTGACGGGACTTCTCGATCGCGTAGAGGGCGACGTTGCCGGAGCCGGAGACGGCCACGCGGCGGCCCTCGAAGGACTCACCCCGCGCCTTCAGCATCTCGTCGGCGAAGATCGCCGCGCCGTAGCCGGTGGCCTCCTTGCGCACCAGGGAGCCGCCCCAGTCCAGACCCTTGCCGGTGAGCACGCCGGCCTCGTACCGGTTGGTCAGGCGCTTGTACTGGCCGAAGAGGTAGCCGATCTCGCGGGCGCCCACGCCGATGTCGCCGGCCGGGACGTCGGTGTACTCGCCGATGTGGCGGTGCAGCTCGGTCATGAAGGACTGGCAGAAGCGCATGACCTCGCCGTCGCTGCGACCGTGCGGGTCGAAGTCGGAGCCGCCCTTGCCGCCGCCGATGGGCAGGCCGGTCAGGGAGTTCTTGAAGATCTGCTCGAAGCCGAGGAACTTCACGATGCCGAGATTGACGCTCGGGTGGAAGCGCAGGCCGCCCTTGTACGGGCCGAGCGCGGAGTTGTACTCGACGCGGAAGCCGCGGTTGACCTGGACGACCCCCTGGTCGTCCACCCACGGGACGCGGAAGATGATCTGGCGCTCGGGCTCGCACATCCGCATGAGGATGCCGTGCTCCTGGTACTCGGGGTGGCGGTCCTGGATGAGCTCGAGGGACTCGAACACCTCCCGCACGGCCTGATGGAACTCGGGCTCGCCCGGGTTGCGGCGCAGCACGCGGTCGAAGGCGTCCTGGAGCGTCGAGTCGAGCATCGCAGTCCTTTCAGGGGCCCGGGGCCCGGAGTCGCGGGGCCCTCGGGGATGGAGGGCGGAGCGGGGCCAGAGTACGCGTACGGACGCAGGGTGGGAACGGGACGTTCGGTGAGTGGTCATGCATGCACCTGTCTCCCCATGCAGAACTGAGGCGGGGCTCACAAGCGCGCCGCCGAGCACTCTCTCGACTCGGCTCGTTCAGGTTGCGTACGATCGTACACATGTCGCTCGCACCAGCCCCCACCCGCGTCCCCCCGGACGAGTCCGTCGTGCGTCGGGCGCGCCTCGCCGTCGGCGCCCTGTTCCTCACCAACGGCGCACTGCTGGCGAACCTGCTGCCGCGCTACCCGGAGGTGAAGGCGGAGCTGGGTCTCGCCAACTCGACCTACGGGCTCGCGCTCGCCGCCTTCCCGACCGGCGCGATCCTCGCCGGACTGCTCGCAGCGACCCTGATCCGGCGCCTCGGCTCCGCCTCCGTGGCGGCGCTCGGCACGGCGGCGACCGCGGCCGGTCTGCTCGCCGCGGCCTGGGCCCCAGGCGCGGCACTGTTCGCGCTCGCGCTCCTGGTCGCGGGCGCCTTCGACGCCCTCACCGACGTCGCGCAGAACGCGCACGGTCTGCGGGTGCAGCGCCACCTGGGCCGCTCGGTGATCAACTCCTTCCACGCGCTGTGGCCGGTGGGCGCGGTGCTCGGCGGCGTGATGGCGGCCGCGGCGATCGCGCTGGACGTGCCGCTGCGGATCCATCTGCTCATCTCCGGGCTCCTGTTCACGGTGGTCGCGCTGGTGGCGCGACGCTTCGCCCTGCCCGGCCGGGACACGGACGACGTCGCGCACGCGGCCGACGGGTCGGGCGCGACCGACGGGGAGGGCTCCTCGGGTGCGGCTGACAGCGTGAGCGCGGCCGATGGGGCCGGCGGCTCCACCGCCCCCGCGACCTCCCCGGCACCCCGTCCCGGGCGCGGCCGCACCGCCGCGATGCTCGGCGCGCTCGTGCTCATCGCGATCGCGGGCACGCTGGTGGAGGACGCGGGCAACTCGTGGGCGACGCTCTATCTCTCCCGCGATCTCGGCGCCCTCGCGACGGTTGCCGCGAGCGGCTTCATCGCCCTGGTGGGGGCGCAGTTCGTCGGGCGGATGCTGGCCGACGGGTTCGTGGACCGCTTCGGGCAGCGCGCGGTGGCCCGCAGCGGCGGGGCGCTCATCGCGCTCGGCATGGGGGTGGCGCTCGCGCTGCCCACGGTGCCGGGCACGATCGCGGGCTTCGCCCTGGCCGGCTTCGGCAGCGCGAGCCTCGTGCCGGCCGCGATGCAGCAGGCCGACGCGCTTCCCGGTCTGCGTCCGGGCACCGGCCTCACCGTGGTCTCGTGGCTGATGCGGCTGGGCTTCCTGGCCTCGCCGCCGCTCGTGGGGGTGGTGGCCGACGCGGCCGGGCTGCGCGCGGGGCTGCTCCTGGTGCCGCTCGCCGGCCTCGCGGTGGTGCTGCTGGCCGGGGTGCTCACCGGGCGTCGGCCGACGGGCTGACCCGCCCCTCCCCTGCGATGCGGGCGACGCCGTCGCGGGCGAGGCCGGGCGGGGGCGGCGTCAGGTGCAGGGCGCGCTGGATGACCAGGCCCTCGTTCAACGCGTCCAGCAGCGCGGCGGTGCGCTCGTCGACGAACGGGGTGAGGCAGGCACGGGTGCGGGCCATCCAGGCGCTGGTGATCTCGCGGAACTCGGGGCGGCGCGCCGCGAGGGTGTAGAGCTCGAGGGCGAGCACGAGCTCGCGGTCGGTGCCGAAGACGTCCAGGTCGATGTTCGCCTCGAAGCCGGCGAGCGCCTCCTCGAGGGTGGTGGCGTTCTCGGTGCGGCGCTCCACGCGCTCGGCGGAGCGGTCCGCGAAGCGACTGAACGCCTCGCGCAGCAGCTCGTCCATGCCGGTGAAGTGGTAGGTCATGGAGCCGAGCGGCACGTCCGCCGCGGCGGCGATGCGGCGGTGCGAGGTGCCGGCGACCCCGTGCTCGGCGATCACGTCCAGGCACGCGTCGATGATCCGGTCGCGGCGCGCGGGATCGTGGCGACGGCGGCGGGGCGAGGGCGCGGACGGCTCGGGCATGCCCCGACGATAGCGAGGCCGGCGCCCGGACCGGTCGGCCCGCCGCGGTCAGACCGCGGCGAGCGCCTTCTCGTAGGCGGCGTAGGTCGCGTCGTCGAAGAGCCAGAAGCGCAGCTCCTCGACGCCGCCGAGCTCCACGGCACCGGCCCGCAGGGTGTCGATCGCGATCCGGGCGGCGCGGTCGACGGGGAAGCGGTAGACACCGGTGGAGATCGAGGGGAAGGCGAGGCGGGTGAGCCCGTTCTCGCGGGCGACCTCGAGGCTGCGGCGGTAGCAGGAGGCGAGCTGGGCGTCGCGCCGGGCGCGCCCGGCGGCGTCGGCCCCGGCGGACCAGATGGGGCCGACGGTGTGGATCACGTGCACGGCGGGCAGGTCGTACCCGCCGGTGATCTTCGCGTCCCCGGTCTCGCAGCCGCCGAGGGTGCGGCATTCGGCGAGCAGCCCGGGCCCGGCCGCGCGGTGGATCGCACCGTCGACGCCGCCCCCACCGAGCAGGGTCGAGTTGGCGGCGTTGACGATCGCGTCGACCTCGCCGTCGCGGGTGATGTCCCCGCGGTGGAGGGTGATCAGGGCGTGATCCGTCGCATCGCTCATGCCCTCGAGGCTACGCGGGACCTCCTGGCTGCGCGGCGGGGACGGCGCCGGGGCGGCTCCCTCTACCCGCCCCCCGCTGCTCACTCCCCGATGCTCAGCGCGATCTTGCCGGCCGTGTGCCCCTCCATGGAGGCGCGGAAGGCGTCCGCGGCCTGCTCGAGGGGGAAGGTGCGTGCCACGTCCACCCGCAGGGACCCGGCCTCGACGAGCTCGGCGAGACGGGCGAGGTCCGCGGCGTCGGGGCGCACCCACATGTAGGCGCCGCCGGCGCCGGCGACGGTCGGGTCGGCGATGGAGGCGTGGCGGCCGCCATCGGCGAGCACGGCGAGGGTCTGCTCGAGGACCCCGCCCACGTAGTCCACGACCACGTCGGCGCCCTCCGGCGCGAGCGCGCGGACCCGGTCGGCCAGGCCGTCGCCGTAGGCGACCGGCTCGGCGCCGAGCGCACGCAGCCGGTCGTGGTTCCGCTCGGAGGCGGTGCCGATGACCCGGGCGCCGAGCGCGGCGGCGATCTGCACGGCGAAGGAGCCGACGCCGCCGTTCGCGCCGTGGACGAGCACCGTGTCACCGGCGGAGACGCCGAGACGGGTGAGGGTCTGCCAGGCGGTGAGCCCGGCGAGCGGGAGGGAGGCGGCCTGCTCGAAGCTGAGGGAGGCGGGCTTGCGGGCGGCGGTGCGCACGGGCACCGTCATCTTCTCGGCGAAGGAGCCCTGCTGGATCCAGTCCTTGCGGGCGTAGGCCATGATCTCGTCGCCGACGGCGAACTCGGGCGCGTCCAGTCCCACCGCCTCGACGACTCCGGCGACGTCCCAGCCGGGGATCACCGGGAAGGTGGTGGTCAACAGCGGATCCAGGCCGCCGGACATCACCTTCCAGTCCACGGGGTTCACGCTCGCGGCGCGCACGCCGATGCGCACCTCCGCGGGGCCGAGCTTCGGCTCCTCGACCTCGCTCAGGGTCAGGTTCTCGGGTCCGCCATAGCTGCTGTAGGTGATCGCCTTCATGGGGACGGACAACGCGCACCGCCCGGCCCGCATTCCTGCGGGACGGGCGGTGCGCCGGTGATCACGATGGGCGCGTGGTGCGCACTCACGGCCGACGCTCACTGCGGGGCATCCTCCTCGGGGAAGAACACCTCCTCGATGCGGGTGCCGAAGAGCCGCGCGATGGCGAAGGCGAGCGGGAGGGAGGGGTCGTACTTGTCGTTCTCGATGGCGATGACGGTCTGGCGGGAGACGCCGAGCTCCTTGCCGAGCTCCGCCTGGGACCAGCGCCGCTCGGTGCGGCGGGCCTTGATGTC
This sequence comes from Brachybacterium aquaticum, assembly GCF_014204755.1. NCBI lineage: Bacteria > Bacillati > Actinomycetota > Actinomycetes > Micrococcales > Dermabacteraceae > Brachybacterium > Brachybacterium aquaticum. The sequence goes on along the minus strand of NZ_JACHLZ010000001.1, from coordinate 3,245,136 downwards.
GTTGCGCATGGCGAGCCCCTCTCAGCGGTAGCGGACGACGGAGATGACGGTGCCGACGACCCAGCCGAGCATCAGGATCGAGAAGGCGAAGATCCAGTTGAGTGCCGGGAGGAAGAAGAACTGCAGGAACCCGACGGCGAGGATCAGGGGCACCGACGCGGCGAAGGCGATGAGGATCGCCTCGGCGATCTTGCGCTTCTCGAACTCGTCGGCGCTGCGGTACATCCCCACGTTCGCCCAGGCCATGAGGCCGGCGGCGGGGAGGACGAGCAGGGCCGGCAGCCAGGCGGGGATGGCGCTGCCGTCCACGGCGACGGCGAGGCTGAGGGCGATCGCGTACAGGACGATGCCGGCGACGAAGCGGGCGACGAAGGCGCGGTTGGCGCGGGATCGCGCGGAGCGGGCGGGGCGGCGGTCGGTGCTGTTCATGCCTCGAAGGTACAGAGTCCTTGACATAAGAGTCAAGGGTCCTTGACAAGAAAAGTCAACGTCCCTTGACTTCGCTAGTCAAGGAGCCTTGACCTCCCGGACTCGCCGCGATACGCGGCCTCAGCCCCGGACGTCGAGCTCGCGCTGCACCCAGGCGGGGTCGTCGGTGGTGATCGAGTCGGCGCCGCAGGCGAGGGCGATCTCGAGCTGCTCGGGATGGTTGATGGTCCAGGGGTTCAGCGCGAGACCGGCCTCCTTCGCGGCGCGGGCGGCAGCAAGACTGAGGCCGTCGATCGACGGCCCGATCCCGGTGGCGCCGAGCTCCACGGCGGTGGCGATGGCCTGCTCGTCGATGGTCTCGACGAGGTAGGAGACGGGGGTGTCGGCGTCGCGGCGGATCTCGGCGAGCGCCTCGGCGTGGAAGGAGATGACGGTGGAGGCGGCGGCCGGGGAGTCGGCCGGCAGGCGCTTCAGCAGCTCGGCGACGGCGCGGGCGGCGGCGGGGGCCTTGACCTCGATGAACACCGGCACCGACGTCATGGTCAGCAGCTCCTCGAGGGAGGGGACCTTCTCGCCGTCCTCGAGGACGACCTCGTCGAGCTCGGCGCGGGTGAGCTCGCCGAGCGCGCCGGTGCGCCGCGGGGAGTCCGCGGCGGCGGTGCGGTCGATGGTCTCGTCGTGCATGACGACGATGTGCCCGTCGGCGCTCAGGTGCACGTCGCACTCGAGCAGTCCGGCGCCATCCTCGATGGCCCGACGGAACGCGGCCAGGGTGTTCTCCGGCGCGTGCGAGGCGGCTCCTCGGTGGCCGACGATCGCGGGGCGGGCGGCGGACGGGACGGGCGGGGCGGTCATGGCTCTCCTCGGGAACGGGTGGCGCGGGCTGGACGGGATGGACTCGCGGTGCTGGCCGATGCTGCGGACCCCTGGATCTTCGCCGGGGCCGGGGTCACACTGGGGGTCCGCGCTCCGGCACGGCGCACGGTACCCGGCGACGAGGTCGGGGAGGGCCCGCTCGCGGTCCGGGAAGGGGAACATCGCATGTCGGGGAAGGAAACGCACCGCACAGCCACCGCTCCTCCGGGCCGACGCGCGCTGGCCGCGCTGGCCGGACTCGCCGCCGCCACGGCCCTGCTGGCCGGATGCGGAGGGGCCCGGGAGGCGGAACCCGCCTCCCCGTCGGCCGATGAAGCGACCTCCACCGCCGCGACCGCCAGCCCGGCAGGGACCGCGACGGACTCCGCCACCGACGACCCCGCGACCGACGACGGTGCCACGGACCCCGCCACCGACGACCCGACCACCGACCCGGTCACCCGCGACCCGGACTCCGACCACGCGATCGACGAGGAGCTCTTCGAGGGGACCTGGGGTTTCGGGCACGACGAGAAGGTCCTCGACGCCGACCAGCTCGCGGCCGTGCTCCAGCGGGAGGCGCTCTCGCGCGGTCCCGAGGGGATGAGCCTGGAGGTCCGCTGCGAGGACGGGGTCGACACCTCGATCCCGGACTACGAGGCGGACTGCACCGCCTACGCGGACGAGGGCGTCGCGCATGCCTGGCACGTCACCGTCGGCCCCGCGGACGCCGGGATCGGCGGCGAGGTCGAGAACGTCCCGGGCGGGGAGGGAACCGGCAGCGACAAGACCGACGGGGACGACAGCGCCGCCGGGGTGCTCGACGGGCCCTCCGAGCCGCAAGGACTGACGGGCCTGAACTTCTTCCGAGGCACCTGGGACGTCGCCACCGACCACACCTCGCTCGACCCCGCGAGCCTCGGGGACCTCCTCACCGAGCACGTGGGCCAGCACGGCCCACAGGACGTCAACATCCTGGTGACCTGCACGGATGCCGTGGACCTCTACACCGCCGACCTCGAGGCCGACTGCACCGCCGTCGAGGTCGGGAGTGCGCGGCACCCCTGGCACGTCACGATCGACGCCGCCGGAGAAGGGATCGAGATCTACGTCGAGAACCTCGGCTGAGGATCACGCACGACCGTCGGCCGCCCGCCGACCCGTCGGTCGCCCACCCCCTGACATCCGCGCCCGGCGGGACTAGGGTCCACACCATGAAGATGAGCACCGATCTCGAGAAGAAGTTCCAGGACCAGATCACCCTGGAGTTCGCCGCGTCCATCACCTACCGCCAGCTCGCCATCGAGGCGGACGAGCAGGACCTCCCGGGCATCTCCGCCTGGCTGCGCCACCAGGCCGACGAGGAGATCGTCCACGCCAACAAGTTCATCCAGCACGTCTCGGACCGCGGCAACCACGCCGCGATCGACACCATCCCCGCCCCCGGCGTCACCCCCGGGCTGTCGGTGCTGGAGATCTTCGAGGCCGCACTCGCCCACGAGGAGAAGGTCTCCGAGGCGATCCGCGAGCTCTACCGCAGCGCCGACAAGGAGGGCGACTACGATTCCCGCCCGCTGCTGAACTGGTTCGTGGACGAGCAGATCGAGGAGGAGGCCACGGTCTCCGAGATCATCGGCCGCCTGAAGCTGATCGGCGACGACGGCTCCGGCCTGCTGCGCCTGGACTCCGAGCTGGGCCAGCGTCCCACCGAGTCCACCGAGGCCGACGAGAGCTGAACTCCCCGTCCACCCCGCACCCCTCGCGGCCCGGGTGCCCGTGTCACACTGGCGCCCGGGCCGCGATGCCGCCGCCCCGCCGCACACCCCGGAGGTCACCATGCCGCAGCCCCAGAACTCCCCCTACCTCACCTTCCCCGGCAACGGCGCGGAGGTGCTCGAGCACTGGCGCGATCTCTTCGGCGGCGAGCTCGAGGTTCAACTCTACGGAGACCTCCCCGACCTCTCCGGCTTCCCCTTCGCTCCGCCGCCCGGCGCGGTCGCGCATGGCACGCTGACCGGTGGCCTGCTCACGGTCTCCGGCGGTGACGGGATCGCGGACGCCGGCCAGGAGCTCCCGCCGCTCGGCTCGGACGTCTACTCCTTCCTCATCGGCCTGGACTCGGTCGAGGAGGCTCGGGCGCTGATCGCGAAAGTCACCGGCGCGGGCGGCAAGCTCGCCATGCCCTTCGAGCTCGCACCCTGGGGCGACCACTACGGCCAGGTCCTCGACCGCTTCGGCGTGATGTTCGCGCTCGTCGTCGCCGGAGACCACGGCCCGGCCTGATCCCACAGGCCCGATCCCGCCGGGGCCAGATCCTGTGGGCCCGCCCCAGCCGCCGCCAGCCCGCGCACAGCCCCGCGGGTCTATGATGATGGAATATTCAACGACTTCGACGGGTTGGTGACGCCATGCGTGCTTTCGGATTCCTCAGCTTCGGCCACTACGGCGGCAGCCCCGCCCAGGGCGGGATCACCGCCCGCCAGATGCTCCACGACGCGATCGACATCGGTGTGGGCGCGGACGAGCTCGGCGTGAACGGCGCGTACTTCCGCGTCCACCACTACGCCCGCCAGTCCGCCTCCCCCATGCCGCTGCTGTCCGCGGTTGCCGCGCGCACCCAGCGCATCGAGGTGGGCACGGGCGTGATCGACATGCGCTACGAGAACCCGCTCTACCTCGCCGAGGAGGCCGCGGCGCTGGACCTCATCGCCGACGGCCGCGTGGCCCTCGGCATCTCGCGCGGCGCTCCCGAGGCGGCCGAGCGCGGCTGGGAGTCCTTCGGCTACACCGGCTCCAGCGACCCGCGCGGGGCGGACATCGCGCTGTCCAAGTTCGACGTGTTCCTGAAGGCCATCCAGGGTCATCCGATGACCCGCGCCGCCGCGCAGCCGTACATGTCGGACGCGCGCCCGCATGCACCGCTGGCGATCGAGCCGCAGTCCGAGGAGCTCATCCGCCACATCTGGTGGGGTGCCGGCTCCCGCGCGACGGCCGAGCGGACCGGGCAGATGGGCCTGAACCTCATGAGCTCGACCCTGCTCACCGAGGCCACCGGCGCCGCCTTCGGCGACCTGCAGGCCGAGCAGATCGACGTGTTCCGCGAGTCCTTCAAGGCCGCCGGGCACACCCACGCCCCGCGCGTGTCCGTCTCCCGCAGCGTGTTCCCGATCGTCACCGAGCAGGACCGTCGGATCTTCGGCATGCGCCCGGGCGAGGACTCCGACCAGATCGGCATCATCGACGGCACCCGCTCCACCTTCGGCCGCTCCTACACCGGCGAGCCCGATCAGCTCATCGAGCAGCTGAAGGCCGACGCGGCCGTGCAGTCCGCGGACACCCTGCTGCTGACCATCCCCTCGCAGGCCGGCGTGGACCTGAACCTCCACATCCTGCAGAGCTTCGCCGAGCACGTCGCCCCGGCGCTCGGCTGGAAGCCCAGCACAGAGGGCCCGGTCCAGGGCGATCCCGTCGCCTGACGCAGGGGGCCGGGCGCGCTCGCGCTCCCCGCCGACGGTGCCGGGCAGGCACGGCCATGCCCGCGTACGCTCGCAGGATGCTGCGCATCGCCACGGTCAACGTCAACGGGATCCGCGCCGCCCAGCGGCGCGGGTTCACGGACTGGCTCACCGGTCGCGGCCTCGACGTCGTCGCCCTCCAGGAGGTCCGCGCGCAGGCCGACAAGCTCCCCGGCGACGCCTTCGGCGACTTCCACGTCGCCGCGGACCTCGGCACGATCCCGGGTCGCAACGGCGTCGCGGTCCTGACGCGCGAGGCTCCCGCCGCGGTGCGCACGTGGAGCGGCGAGGCGCTGGTGGGCAGGGCGCCCGCGTGGGGCGACGGCGAGTCGTCGGGCGACAGCCCCTCGTCGGCCGGGTCTCCGTCGGTCGGGTCTCCGTCGGTCGGGTCCCCGTCGGCCGACGAGGGCCTCGCCCCCGCCCCCGCGCCCGATCGCGTCACCCTTCCCCTCGCCCTGCGGCCCTTCGCCCTCCAGGGCCGCTACCTCGAGATCGATCTCGCGGACGCGCCCCTCACCGTCGCGAGCCTGTACCTGCCCAAGGGCGGTCTGCCGGCGGAGATGCAGCGTCCGGAGCGGATGCGCGAGGCCCCGGACGGCGGGGCGCGCTACGCCCGCAAGATGGCGTTCATGGACGGCTTCGCCGCCTATCTCACCCGCACCCGCAGGGCGGCTCTCGCCGACGGCCGCGAGTACCTACTGATGGGCGATCTGAACATCGCCCACACCCGCCAGGACCTCGCCAACTGGCGCAGCAACCAGAAGAACGACGGCTTCCTGCCCGAGGAGCGGGAGTGGCTGGGCGCGCAGCTCTCCCCGCGCACGCTCGTGGACGTGGTCCGCACGCTGCACCCGGGCGAGGACGGTCCCTACTCGTGGTGGTCCTGGCTCGGCGGTGCCTTCGCACGGGACACCGGCTGGCGCCTCGATTACCACGTGGCCACGCCGCGCCTGGCCCGTGCCGCCGTGCACGATGCGGTGGATCGTGAGGTGGACGGGCAGCGGCTGTCCGATCATGCCCCGGTGGTCGTGGACTACGCCTGGCCCGCCGCCGACTGACCCCGCCCGAGGAGCATCTGACCAGGGATCCCGTCCCCTCCGGCGACCCGGGTACATCCCCGGGCACCCCCGGCGCGTCGCGCGGGGACGACCGTAGAGTACGGAGGTGGGCGCCGGTCGGTGCGCTCGTCCCGCACCAGCTCGAAGGACCGCGATGCCCTCGCCGCAGCCCGCCGCCCCGGCCGCACCCCGCCCTGCGCGGGGCGGAGCCGTCGCGACCGGCACCGAGGCCTCGCGCCGCCTCCTCGCCCCCACGGCCGACGCCCGGGCGCTGACCCTATGGGGCTCCTCCTCGATGAGCTCGGAGGGCGGGGACCAGTCCACGCCGCTCGCGGTGCGGATCCACGAGCACCTGGCGCTCGCCGCCGCGCCCGCCGCGGTGCACCCCTTCGGCGTCGGCGCGACCCGCTCCCCGCACACCGTGCTGATGCGGGGCCTGGACACCCCGTCCCTGCGTCTCCTCGGCGCGGCGGACCCCGACACCGGCGAGGTGGCCGTCGAGCTCGACTCCGGTCTCGCCCCCGCCGGTCCGCTGCGGATGCCCGGCGCAGTCGATGGGGTGCCCGGCACCCTCGACGGCACCCGCGGCACCTGGGCCTTCGTCCCGGACGATCCTGCCGCGAAGGTCCCGGAGGGCGTGTTCCGCTCGGCCCTCGCCGCGGTCGCCGCCGGGTCCCGCCAGGTGCTGTGGATGGGGAGGAACAACATCCTGCAGGTGGAGCGGGTCCTCGAGGACACCCAGCGCGTCCACGACGCGGCGGAGGATCCCGAGGCGGACAGCCTCGTGCTCGGCCAGTGGACCACCGCCCACGACCCCGTGGGCTCCGACACCGCCGAGGCCGTCGCCGAGGTCAATGCCGAGCAGGCCGCCCGCTACGGCGACCATTTCCTCGACCTCGGCGCGCTGCTGACCTCCGAGGAGGGGCTGTGCTGCCCGCCGCTCGCCCCGCTGCGACTGCTCGAGCAGGCCGACACCCAGGGTTCCCTCTCGCTGAAGGTGGTGCCCGCGGCCCTGCGCGCCCCGGACGGCCTGCACCTGAACGGCTGGGGGAACCTGGCGGTGAGCTGGGCGATCGTCCAGCGGATGCGGGAGCTGCGATGGCTGTGAGACGACCTCCGGCTCCGCGCCTGCGCCCCGGACGTCCCGGCGTCACCCCGGTGCCGCCTGTCACGACGCCGCCCGCCGCCGACACCGAGTTGTGTACGAATTCCTTCCAGGAACGTGGAAGCGATTCGTGCACAACCTCCGCGAAGCCCCTCGCCGGCTCGACTCCCGCGGCTGCACCCACCGCGACCGCACCCACCACCCCCGCTCCCGCCCGCCCCCGTCCGCGCCGCCGCACGGTCCTCGTCGCGGGCGCCGCCGCGGTCGTGGTGCCCGTCGGCGCAGCCGCCGTCGCGCACCGCAGTGCCTCGACCAGCGCCTTCACGGATGTGGCTGCGGGCTCCGAGAGCGCTGACGCGATCCGCTGGGCGAGCGACACCGGTGTGCAGCCGCCGCTGACCGCCACGGCCTACGGCCCGGAGGAGCCGGTCGCCCGCAGAGACCTGGCGCTGGCCCTCCACCGCTTCGCCGGCTCCCCCACCCTCGACCTCGCCGCCGCCCCGGCCCTGTTCAACGACCTGCCGGACGACGACGCGCAGGCCACGGCACTCGCCTGGCTGCACGGGCGCGGCGCGCTGTGGGGAGATGCGGAGCTGCGGGTGCGCCCGGCGGAGACCGCGACCCGCGACGAGGCCGCGATGATGCTCGCCGCGCTGCTGCGCCCGGCGCTCACGGCCGTCGGGGCGCGCTGGGACACGGGCACCCTGCCCGAGCAGGCCGACGGCGCCGACGACGCGGACCTCACCGCCCTCGCCGATCTCGCCTGGCTGACCGCCGCTGGCATGGTGCCGACCGCTGAGCTCTCCGGGGCCCATGACGGCGCGGCCCCCGTGACCCGGCAGGAGCTCGCCGTGGCCCTGCACCGTGCCGACCGGGTCGTCGAGGACGCGCTCGGCTGACCACCCCGTCGGCCGACACCAGCCCACACGACACCCGCGCACACGACACCGCACCCGCTGTTACCTGCCCGTCACAGCACGCGCTTAAGGTGGGGCGCATGTCGACGACGCCTGCCCATGCCGCGTACCTCCGCCACCCCGATGTGCGCGGTGACACGATCACCTTCACCGCCGCGAACGATGTGTGGCTCGCCCCGCTCGCGGGCGGGCGCGCCTGGCGGCTGACCGACGAGGGCGCCCCCGTCGGCTACCCGCGCTTCTCCCCCGACGGCGACCACATCGCCTACACCTCCCGCACCTCCGGCGGCCCCGAGGTGTGGGTGATCTCGGCCGAGGGCGAGACCACACCGCGCCGCCTGACCCACTGGGGTCGGCCCGCCACGAAGGTGGTCGGCTGGCTGGCGGACGGCCGGGTCCTGGCCACCACCAGCTACGGCGCCCCGATCGCGCGCGACGCCCAGCTGTGGGCGATCGACCTCGAGGGCCGCGCCGAGCTGCTGCCGCTGGGCCGCAGCGGCGAGCTCGCGATCCATCCCACCACCGGCGCCACGGTCGTCGCCAACCCGTGGCGCCGCGACCAGGCCTCCTGGAAGCACTACCAGGGCGGCACCGCCGTGAAGCTGTGGATCTCCCGGCAGGACGTGCCGCTGGACGCGCCCGCCGCCGAGCACGCCGCGCGCTCCTGGGAGCCGCTGCTGGACGACATCCTCGCCTCGAAGCTGCGGATCGCCTGGTACGGCGACCGGCTGCTGTTCGCCTCGGACACCCCCGGGCCCGGCGCCGCGCTCACCGACCGCGCCTCGGGGAACCTCTGGTCGATCGCGGCCGACGGGTCCGACCTGCGCTCCCACACCTCCTTCACCTCCGAGCAGGGCTACCTGCGCGAGCCCGCGACCGACGGCACGACGATCGTGTTCAGCTCCCGCGGGCGCCTGTACGCGATGGACTCGTTGGACGCGCAGCCCCGCGAGATCGAGGTGCTCGCCTCGGGCGTCGGCGCCGCGCGTCTGCCCCGCCCCGCCTCCCCGAGCAGGAACCTGCTGGCCATGCGGCCGGTGCACGACGCCCGCTCGTCGGTCGTCGAGTGGCGCGGCAGCGCCCACGCCCTCACCCATCGCGGCGGCCCGGCCCGCCTGCTCGCCGGGACCTGCGGGCTGCGGCTGCGCGAGGTGCGACCGCTCGGCCGCTCGCCCTTCGCCCTGTTCGTCTCCGACGTCGCCGCGCAGCGCGACCGCGAGGAGGGCGGCGTCGGCTCGGACATCCTCGCGCTCGCCCGCCTGGACGGCGGCGGCGAGGAGATCCGCCTGGACCTCGGCGAGGTGGGGCGCATCCTCCACGCGCTCCCCTCCCCCGACGGCTCCCGCATCGCGATCACCAGCCACGACAACGTGGTGCGCCTGGTGACCCTGCGCGGTCTCACCGACCCCGCCAGGAGCACCTCCGCCTCGGGTTCCGCATCGTCCATCGGGTCGTCGTCCACCGGGTCGTCCGCCGAGCAGACCGGCTGGGAGACCGACGCCGAGCACGCGATCGAGGCCCCGCGCCTGGACTCCGTGCGCGAGATCGGCCGCTCCGGCGGCGGGGAGGTGCGGGACCTGGCCTGGTCGCCCGACGGCCGCTGGCTGGTGTGGGCCGAGCCGAACTCCTGGCAGCTCTCGCGCCTGATGATCTCGGACACCGTGGACGCCGAGCCCACCGGCCGCGCCCTCACCGCCGGGAAGTACCTCGACTCCGCCCCGGCCTTCAGCGCCGACGGCAAGCACCTGGCCCTGCTGAGCCTGCGCACCTTCGAGACCGTGTACGACGACATGGTCTTCGACCTGGGCTTCGTCAACGCCGAGCGGCCCTTCCTGCTGCCGCTCGAGCGCAGCACCCCGGACCCCTTCGGACCCCATCCTGACGGCTGGGGCGCGGGGCCCGAGGCCGCCGAGAAGCCCGGGGCGCCCGGGACCGGTGGCACGTCGGCCGACGGAACCCCCGCGGGCGGCGCGACCGACGGCTCCGGCGCGAGTGCCGCCCCGACGGCGAGCGCCGCGGCGAGCGCGGCCGCGTCGGCCGAGGCCTCCTCGAAGCCGGCGACCTCCTCCTCCGCGGCGGGGGCCGACGAGGCCTCCCGGCCGCCGGTCACCACGATCGACCTCGACGCGGTCGAGTCGCGGCTCGTGCCCTTCCCGGTCGTCTCCGGCTACTACTCGCACCTCACCGCGGTGACCGGCGGCTTCGTGTGGCTGCGCCATCCCCAGCAGGGCGTGCTCGGCACCGCCCGCGCCGGGGTGAAGGGCGATGCCCCGGAGCCGACGCTCGAGTTCTGGTCGCTCGCGGACCGCAAGCTCACCGTGCTCGCCGAGGGGGTCACGGACCTGTCCGTCTCCGGCGACGGCGAGACCCTCGTGATCCGCCAGGGCGAGAACTGGGTGCAGGTCCCCGCGACCCGCAAGGCCGAGGACGAGGACCCCGCCCGCATCGTCATCGACACCTCCCGCCTGCGCCTGACCGTCGACCCGGTCAAGGAGCGGCGCGGCATGCTGTGGGACAACTACCGCCTCATGGCCCAGCAGTACTGGCGCGCGGACATGGACGGCATGGACTGGCACGCCATGACCTCCTGGTACGACCCGGTGATCGAGCGCCTGGTCACCGAGGACGACTTCCAGGACATGATGTGGGAGGTCCAGGGCGAGCTCGGCACCTCGCACGCCTATGTGCAGGGCGCGGTGTACAAGGCCGATCCGCCGATGCTCCCAGCCCATCTGGGGGCCGACGTCGAGCAGCGGGACGGGAAGTGGGTCATCACCCGCATCCTGCCCGGCGACTCCTCGGACCCGGACGCCCGCTCCCCGCTGCTCGCGCCCGGGGTCGGTGCGCAGGTGGGCGATGCGATCGTGCGCGTGGACGGCCGGGAGGTGGGTCCCGAGGGCGTGGAGGCCGCTCTCGTCGGCGCCTCCGGCAAGGCCACCGAGCTGGTGCTGCTGCGCGACGGGGCCGAGCACCGGGTGGCCGTGACCCCGCTCGGCGACGACTCCGAGCTGCGCTACCAGGCGTGGGTCGAGTCGCGCCGCGCCCTGGTCGCGGAGCTGTCCGGCGGACGCCTCGGCTACCTGCACATCCCCGACATGGTCTCCTCCGGCTGGGCGCAGATGCACCGCGACCTGCGCGAGGCGACGACCAAGGAGGGCCTGGTCGTGGACGTGCGCTACAACAGCGGCGGCCACACCAGCCAGCTGGTCACCGACCGTCTCGCCCGCCGCGTGCTCTCCTGGGACTACCCGCGCCACGAGCGGCCGGGCACCTACCCGCAGTCCGCGCCGCGCGGCGCGGTGGTGCTGGTGACGAACCAGGAGGCCGGCTCCGACGGCGACATCGTGAACGCGGTCTCGCGCGCGCTGAAGATCGGGCCGATCATCGGCACCCGCACCTGGGGCGGCGTGATCGGCATCGACGGCCGCTACGACCTGGTCGACGGCACCGGCGTCACCCAGCCGAAGTACGCCAGCTGGTTCGAGGGCGAGGACTGGGCGATCGAGAACTACGGCGTCGAGCCCGACATCGAGGTGCCGCTGCCCCCGAACGCCTGGGTGGCCGGGGACGACCCGCAGCTCGCCCGCGGAGTCACCGAGGCGCTCGCACTGCTGGAGGAGACGCCCGCCGCGACGGCGCCGCCCCTACCCGCGCCGCGCTTCGCCCCGCGCCGCGAGGACTGAGCGGGCGCTGCTGAGCGGGCGCTGCTGAGCAGGATCGCCCGAGCGGGCCCGGGACTCCCGGCCCTGGCTGGTCGGGTCCGCCGTCCGTACCCTTGGGGGTACCGACGGCGGGCCCGGCCGATGGGGGCGCCCCCGTCGACGGCCGCCCAGCGCCCCCGGATCCGGAGGCCCGCGATGAGCACCGACGACCGACTGTCCCCCCTGCCCGTCGAGCCCGAGGCCCACGACATCGGCGTCCTGGTGGGCTACGACGACTCCGAGCACGCGGTGCAGGCGCTGCACTTCGCCGCCGTCCTCGCCCTGCGCGCGCACTCGCGCCTGACCGTGGTCTCCGCGTACACGGTCCCGCCGATGGTCTACCCGAACATGGCCTCGCTGCCGCCCGTGCCCGAGAAGGAGGCACGGGAGCTGGCGACCCGGCAGATCCTCGATTCCGCCGAGGCGCATCTGCGCGGCTACCCCGGTGAGGTGGTGCTGCGGGCTGTCGAGGGCGATGCCGCCGGGGTGCTCGTGGAACTCTCCTCGCGGGCGACGATGTCCGTGGTCGGCGCCCGCGGTCGCGGCGGCTTCCTGGGCCGCCTGCTCGGCTCGGTCTCCGCGGCCCTGCCTGCGCACTCCCACTGCCCCACCATCGTGGTCCCCAAGAGCTACGTGGTCCCGGGCGGCACCGGGCCGGAGCGCTTCGCGAGCGAGGGCGGGATCGCCCCGGTGGTGCTCGGGATCGACGGGACCCCGCCGCGCGAGCTCACCGAGGTCGCGCTGAAGGTCGCCGCCGACGCCGGCGCTCCCCTGCACCTGCTGCTGGTGCTGCCGCCGCTGGAGACCTGGATGGCCTCCGCCCAGGCGATGGTCCCGGACAAGGAGATCCTCGAGCGGCGCCGCGACGAGCTCGCCGAGGAGATCCGGCGCGAGGCGCTGGCGCTCACCGAGGCCACGCCCGGGGTGACGGTCACGGCGGGCGTGGAGATCGGGGATCCGGCGGGCCGGCTCGCCGAGCACTCCCGCACCGCGCAGCTCACGATCGTCAGCACCCGCGGGCACGGTCGGATGGTCAGCGCACTGCTGGGCTCCGTCTCCCGCGGTCTGCTCGAGCGGGCCGAGGGCCCGGTGATGGTGGTGCCGGCGCCGGACCACGTCCGCCACGCGCCGCGCCGTCCGCGCTGAGGCGGGGCAGGACGGGGTCGGCGGCAGGGCGGGTTCGGACGCAGAGCGGAGCGCGCTCTGACAGACTCGTCCCGCACGCCGACATCCCGCCGGCCCGCACCCCAGGAGGGCCCATGACCACGCAGCAGCCGAGCACAGGGCAGCCCGACAGCCAGCAGCCCGACATCGACACCCGCATCCAGGACCTGCTGGTGCGGGCCGAGATCGCGGAGGACCTGCTGGTGATGGAGGTGGATGTCGCCGGCACCGCCGCGCAGCTGTGGCAGGCGATCACCGATCCCGCCCGGCTCGCGCAGTGGTCGCCCGTCGTACCCGACCGCGTGCTGCACTCGGTGGGCCCCGCCCTCTCGCGCGAGAACCCGGAGGACGACCCGGTCACGGCCGACGTCCTCGCGACCGCCGGCGACCACGCCCTCACCCATCGCTGGGGCGAGGCGACGGTGGCCTGGGTGGTCGACGACGGCCAGGTGGACCTGCAGATCACCCTGCCGGACGTGCAGCAGGCGCAGTACTTCGCGGCCGGCTGGCACGTGTGCCTCGCCGTCCTCGACGCCCAGCACTCCGGGGAGGAGCAGGCGCGGATCGTGGGGATGGACGCGCTGGACCACGGCTGGGACGCGCTGCGCGTGAGCTATGCCGAGGAGTTCGGCCACCCCGTCGGCCCCGCCCCCGGCGAGGACGCCTGAGCCCTCAGCCGTCCAGCGGGTAGTCGACGAACGCGAAGGCCGAGCCGTCCGTCGCCCAGCCGGGCACGTTCAGCGTGCCCTGCCCGCCGAAGAGGGTCACGAGCGTGCGCGGCGCGTCCCATTCCTCGCCCTCGACCAGGCGCAGCTCCACCTCGAGGTCGGCAGGGTGGCCGGTCGTGCCGGGCGGGAAGCTGAGGTAGACCGTCACCTTCCGGTCGGGGCTCGGATGCGGGAACCAGTTCACGCGCTCGTCGCGGGTGAGCTGGGCCAGCTCCGTGCCGTCAGGACGCACGCGGGCGATCTGCGCGTGGCCGGGGACCTCGGAGAACTGCTCGGTGTTCAGCAGGATCCACTCGCCGTCCGGGGTGAACTCGCTGCCGTCGGCCGGTCCGGGGTGGGTGGTCACGGCGCGGTCGCCGGTGCCGTCCACGCCGATCAGCCGGATCGTCGCCGCGGCCCACCAGTCCTCCCCCTCGAGGCGCAGGTGCACGTAGGCGAGGGTGGTCCCGTCGGGGCTGACCCCGTGGAGGAAGTGCAGGCCGCCGTCCTCGGGCGTGATCCGACGCGGCGCGCCCGCGGCCGCTCCGCCGTCCGGAGCGGACCCCAGCGGTACCTCCCACACGTGGAAGTCGTTGCCGGAGGCGTAGACCGCGGAGCCGTCCGGGGCGAGGACGTGGTCGTTGTTCACCGGCGGCAGTCCCGGCACGTCCAGCACCTCCGGGGCCGAGGACAGGGCGGTGGTGAACTCGGTGTCGCCGATCCGTGCGGTGACCGGGATGCAGCCCCAGCCGTAGCTCGCCTCCCGCGCGATGGCGGCGATCGCGTCGGCCGCCTCCTCGGGCATGCGCGCGAAGAGGTACGGCGGCGGTCCGCGCCACTCGAGGGTCGGCGCGCGGACGCTGAGATCCATGCACGGAAAGTAGCCCTCACCCCGCGCAGGGGCCCCGACGGGGAAGGTTCCACGGTCGGGACCAACGGCCGGACGGTGCAGCGCCCCGGTGCCTACGATGAGGGGACCGACGGCGGAGTCGATCACGGGGGCATCCCCGTCGGCCTCTGGAAGCCCCCGGCCCAGGAGGCCGAGATGTCCGACAACGACACCGCCCGCTCCGTCCCGTCCGCCGACCTCGGCGATCGCCCGCTGGGCGTGCTCGTCGGCTACGACGGCTCCGACCAGGCCGAACAGGCCCTCGTGTACGCCGCGCGCGCGGCGCAGCGCGCCGGCTCCCCCCTCACCGTGGTCACCGCGTACACCGTGCCGACCATGGACTACGCCGAGGCGGCACTCACCCCGGTGGTCCCGCCGGAGGTCGCCCGTCTGAACGCCGCCCGCGAGCTGCTGGACCAGGCCCGCGAGCACCTGCGCGGCTACTCCGGACAGCTCGACCTGCGCACCGAATACGGCGACGCCGCCGGGGTGCTGGTGGGCCTGTCCTCGCAGGCACGGCTCGCCGTGGTCGGTGCCCGTGGCCGCGGCGGCTTCCTGGGCCGGCTCCTCGGCTCGGTCTCCTCCGCCCTGCCCGCCCACGCCCACTGCCCGACGGTGGTCGTGAACCGCGGCTACGACGTCGGCGAGGGCGCGGACCGCTTCGCGCCGATCGAGGACGACGCCCCGGTCATCGCGGGTGTGGACCGCTCCGCGCACGCGGACCTGGCCCTCGCCCACGCGATCGAGGCCGCGGAGGGCCGCGGATGCCCGCTGCACATCCTCATGGTGATGCCGCCGCCGGACGACTGGGGCGGCTCCTACACCGCCTGGCTGCCCGACCCCGCGGTCCTCGAGCAGCACCGCGTCACCGCGGAGCGGGGCCTTGCCCGGGTCGCCGAGGAGCTCAGCGCCGCCCACCCCGGCCTCACCATCACCTCCGAGGTGATCGTCGCCGATCCGGCCGAGGAGCTCGTCAAGCGCTCCGGCGGTGCGCAGCTGACCGTGCTCGGCACGCGCGGCCACGGCCGACTCACCAGCACCCTGCTCGGCTCGGTCTCCCGCGCCGTGCTGCAGCTGGCCGAGGGGCCCGTCATGGTGGTGCCGAACCTCGATCCGCAGCGCGCGCACAAGGACTCCCAGCGCCCCCGATGAGCCGGGCGAGCCGATGAGCGCAGGGCCCGTCGGCCGCGGATCCCGCCGTGGATCCCGTCGGCCGACGGGCCCTTCCGCGCGCCGCGAGCCCGGGCCGCCGCGAGCGGCAGCCGGCCGTGGCAACCAGTGGCGAAGCCCCCGACGGGCCCGCATCGTCCCCCTATGCTGGCCACACAGCCCGCGCCCCCGCATCGCAGCCCTCCGGCGCGCAGGCCACCCGACGATCGCAGGAGATTCCCGATGCCCCGCTTCAACATCTCGGTCGACGACGCCCAGGGTCCTCTGGTCGTCGGGATCGACATCGGCTCCGGCGGCACCCGCGCCGCCGTGTACGACGTCTCCGGTCGCGAGGTCGGCAAGCTCAACCACAAGGAGGAGCACGCCTTCACCGTCGACGACGACGGCACCTCCACCATCGACGCCGACCAGATCGTCGAGGAGATCCGCACCTCGCTGCACAAGGTGCTGACGTCGGACAAGCTCCCCGGCGAGGTGCTCGCCATCGGCTTCGACACCTTCGCCTCCTCCCTCGTCGCGGTCGACGCCGCCGGCAACGCCCTGACCCCGTGCATCACCTACGCGGACACCCGCTGCACCAGCCACGTCGACGTGCTCGCGCAGTCCCTGGACGTGGACGCCCTCCACGAGCGCACCGGCGCCCGCCTGCACTCCTCCTACACCGCCCCGCGCCTGGCCTGGCTGCGCGAGTCCGCCCCCGACGTCTTCTCCCGCACCGCGCGCTTCATGGCACTCGGCGAGTACGTGGCCTTCAAGCTGCTGGGCACCCCGGCGCTGGGCACCGCGTCGGCCGCCTGGTCCGGCATGATCGACCGCCGCACCGGCGAGTACGTGCCCGAGCTGCTGGACGCCGTGGGCGTCGAGGCCTCGATGATGGGCACCGCCCTGGATCCCTCGGATGCGCTGCCCGTCGCGGACACCCCCCTCGCCGCCGAGTTCCCGCTGCTCGCCACGGCCGTGTGGGTGCCGGTGATCGGCGACGGTCTGGCCGCGAACCTCGGCATCGGCGCGCTCGGCACCGGCACCTGGGGCATCTCCACCGCCACCTCCGGCGCGATCCGCCAGCTGCTGGACACCGAGATCCCCACCCTCCCCCGCGGCCTGTGGGCCTACCGGGTCGACGCCCAGCGCACCCTGGTCGGCTCCGCGATGAGCGACTGCGGCCGCGTGCTGGACTGGTGCCGCAACGAGCTCGCCATGCCCTTCGACATCGACAAGACCGACACCGCCACCCTGTTCTCCGGCCCGCCCTCCAACGGCACACCGCTGGTGATCCCCTTCTTCTCCGGCGAGCGCGGCACCAAGTGGCGCGGCTCCTCCCGGGCCCTGTTCGCAAACGTCGGCGCGTCCACCACCTGGAAGGACATGCTCCTCGGCGCGATGGAGGGCGTGGCCCTGTCGTTCCTGCGCATCGCCGACCAGATGAAGGAGGCCGGCGGCGAGCCCGAGCGGATCGTGCTGTCCGGCGGCATGACCGGCGCGGTCCCCGGCTGGCTGCACCTGCTCTCCGACGCGCTCGCGATGCCGATCGACCACGTCGCGGTCTCCCGCTCCACGATGCGCGGCTCCGCCGTGCTGGCCCTCGAGCAGGCGGCCCCGGGCGTGGCCGTGGCCGAGGCCCCGGTGCTCACCCGCGTCGAGCCCGTCCTCGCCCACCAGGACTACTACCGCGAGCGCCTCGAGCGCTTCGAGAAGCTCGCCGACCTGGCCTGAGGCCCCGCGCACGAGAACGGCGCCCTCCCTCCGCACTGGAGAGAGGGCGCCGTTCTCGATGCGGCCTCAGTCTCAGGGCCGCGGGAGGCGCTTCTCCTCGGCGACCACAGCGACGATCAGCGGGTCGTCGCCCGCCACGTCGATCAGGGCCAGCAGCGCCGCGACGCGCTCGGTGTCGTCGGACAGCGCGGCCGCCTCGGCGATCTCGGCGCCCTTGGGGTCCTGGACCTCGTGGCCGGCGGCGACGCGGTCGGTGACCCAGGCGGTCCACGCGGCGACGGCCGCGACCTCGCCGGGGGCCTTGTCCGGGCCGCCGGACTCGGCGATCACCGGCAGCGCCCGCACGGGGAGCTTCGCGGTGCCGTCGGCGGCGATGCGGATGAGGTTGTCCGCCAGGCGCGGGTTGCGGAACCGCTCCTCGAGCGCGGCGGTGTAGTCGTCGAGCTCCTCGGCGGGCAGCGGCAGGGTGGCGCGGGCCTCGCTCCACAGCTGCTCGACCAGGGCGCGGACGTCCTTGTGGGCGATGGCCTCGTCCACGCGCTCCACGCCCGCGACCTGACCGGCGTAGGCCATGAGGGTGTGGGCGCCGTTGAGCAGGCGCAGCTTGCGCAGCTCGTGGACCTCGATGTCGTCGGTGAACTGCACGCCCGCCTTCTCCCACTCGGGGCGGCGGCCGCGGAAGCGGTCCTCGACGACCCACTCGGAGAAGGGCTCGGTGACCACGGGGACGGAGTCCTCGAGGCCGACCTGCTCGCGAACGGTCTCCGAGGCGTTCTCGTCGGCCGACGGGGTGATGCGGTCGACCATGGTGGAGACGACGTCGACGTGGTCGTCGAACCAGGCGAGCGTCTCCGGATCGAGCTCGGCGCGCACGGCCTGGCCCAGCACCTCGCCGTTGCCGGTGAGGTTGTCGCAGGAGACCAGGGCGATGGGCTCCTCGACACCGTCCTCGCGGCGGGCCTTCAGGCCGAGCGCGATGCGGGCGGGGGCGGAGGTGGCCGGGTCGCTGCCAGCGGAGTAGCCCTTCTCGGTGATGGTCAGGGTAACCACGGCGGTGAAGGGATCAGCGAGGAGGCCGACCAGGGCGTCGACGTCGGAGGCGGGGTGCACCTCGTCGATGACGTCGACGACGCTGACCTCGTCACCCTCGCGGCCGCGCACGATCAGGCCGTACTTGCCGCCCTGGGCGTTGAGCGCATCGGCCATGCGGGCGGAGCGGCCGGTGAAGGCGACCACGGACCAGCCGCCGGCGACGGCGGTGTTGTACAGGGTGTGGGCGCGGGCGAAGTTGCCGATGCCGAGGTGGACCAGGCGGCCGACGTCGGAGGCGGTGGGGGCGTTCATCCGAGGATCTCCTCTCAGGCGGACTCGCCGAGGCGGAAGACCTCGCGAGGCTGCTGCGTGGGCAGGGTGGCGACGAGCTCCTCGGCATCCTCGAGACGGATGCGGTGCTCGGCGACCAGGCCGGCCAGGTGGGTCGCGTCGATGCGGCGCGACATGTCGTGGCGCGCCGGGATCGAGCAGAAGGCGCGGGTGTCGTCGATGAATCCGCTGGTGCGCGAGTAGCCGAGGGTCTCGGAGACGGCGCGGCGGAAGCGGAGGATCGCGTCCGGCGAGTCGATGAACCACCACGGGGCCCCGGCGTAGACCGAGGGGTACACGCCGGCCAGCGGCGCGATCTCGCGGGAGAACACGGTCTCGTCGATCGTGAACAGCACGGTGCGGAAGCCCGGGTGGTGACCCACGTCGTTGAGCATCGGGCGGACGTGGCGGACGTAGTCGACGGCGACGGGGATGTCGAAGCCGACGTCGGCGCCGAACCTCTCGAACATCTTGTCGGAGTGGTTGCGGGAGACGGCCGGGTGCAGGGTCATCACGAGCCCGTCCTCGGCGGCCAGACGGGCCTGGTCGGCGAGCAGGTGGCGGCGCAGCGCGGTGGCCTCGTCGGCCGAGATGCGGCCCTCGCGGGCGGCGGTGTACAGGCGGCGGGCGTCCTCGAGCGCGAGGCGCTCGGTGCCCGGGTCGATGTGCGCGTGGTCCGAGGAGACCGCGCCGTGGTCGCGGAAGTAGAGGCGGCGCACGCGCATGGCCTCGAGGTGGCCGTCGTAGGTGCCGGTGTCCACGCCCGCGGCCTCGCCGAGCGCGTCGGCGAGGGCGACGAAGTCCTCGCGGCCGGGCTCGAGGTACTTGTCCGGGCGGAAGGTGGGCAGGACGCGGCCGGTGAAGGCCGTGTCCGCGGCGAGGGCGTCGTGCGGGGCCAGGTCGTCCACTGGGTCGTCGGTGGTCGCCATGATCTCGATCTTGAACTGGTCGAACAGGGCGCGGGGGCGGAACTCCGGGCGGGTGAACTTCTCGGCGATCTCGTCGTACATCGCGTCGGCGGTGCGCGGGTTCAGCACGGTCTCCAGGCCGAAGACCTCGTAGAACTCGTGCTCCATCCAGTAGCGCGAGGGGGTGCCGGCGTAGGCGTGCCAGTGCTCGGCCAGGAGGTGCCAGGCCGTGCGGGAGGCCTTCTCGTCCAGCGGGCCCTGGTTCACGCCGAGGTCCGCCAGGTCCACGCCGCGGGCGTGCATGAGGCGGTTGACGTAGTGGTCGGGCGTGATGAAGAGCGAGGTCGGATCGTGGAAGGGCTCGTCGTCGAGCAGCAGCCGGGGATCGACATGGCCGTGCGGCGAGACGATCGGCTGGTCCTTCTCCAGCTCGTAGAGGCTGCGGGCGATCCCGCGGACAGCCGGGTCCGCGGGAAGGAGTCGGTCGGGGTGCGGAACGAAGGCGTCGTTGCTCATGGCCCCATCCTCGCAATCACTCCGTGACCCGACGGGCGGTTGTCACAGGTTGCCGGGGTCACAGCGCGTCATACCAGGCTGGGGGCCCAGCTCGCGCGGCCCAGCGCCGCCGGCTCAACAGCCCCGGCTCAGGGCACCTCGCGGGGCCCGGTGGTGCCGCGCGGCACGAGCCGCACGGGCAGGGAGCCCTCGACGGGGGTGCGATGGGCCGACGGGTTCTCGATCCTGCGCACGAGCCGCTCCACGGCGGCGCGGCCCTGGGCGCGCTTGGGGCTGACGACGGTGGTGAGCCCGCCGCCGACCAGGCGGGAGAGCTGGATGTCGTCGTGGCCCATCACCGACAGCTCGCCGGGCACCCGGATCCCGGCGCGCAGGGCGGAGATGAGGAAGCCGAAGGCGACCAGGTCGTTGTAGCAGACCACTGCGTGGGGCAAGGAGTCGCGCAGCTCCTCGAAGGCTTGCTCGCCGCCGGAGGTGGTGGGGGCGAAGGGGCCGTGGCGCTGGATCTGCAGGCCGTGCTGGCGGGCGGCCATGCGGGCGGCGCGCCACCGCTCCCCGTCGGACCAGGAGTTCACGGGCCCGGCGACGTAGGTGACGGTGCGCAGCCCGTGCTCGGCCAGATGCGCCATCGCCTGGCCCATGCCGTGCTCGAAGTCGGGGGTCACCGAGTCCAGTCCCGCGACGCGGCGGTTCATGACCATGACGGGGATGCGCTTGGAGAGGTGGTTCAGGGTCGCGTCCGACAGTCGCGTGCCGGACAGCACGATCCCGTCGACCACGTTCACCGCGCTCTCCAGGCTCGAGCGCTCGCGGGCCTCGTCCTCGACGGTGTCCAGCAGCAGGAGCAGGAAGTCCTGCTCCTGGGCGGCCTCCTGCATGCCGGAGACGAGCTCGGCGAAGTAGGGGTTGGTGAGGTCGGGGACCTCGATGCCGAGGCGGTGGTGGCGGTGGCCGCGCTCCTGCGAGGGCGGGGCGGAGGTGCGGTAGTCCAGCTCCTTCGCGGCGGCCATGACCTTGGCGTGGGTGGCGGCGCTGACGCGGCCGGGCCGGGAGAACGCGCGGGAGACGGTGGACGGGGCGACCCCGGCCTGCTTGGCGACGTCGTAGATCGTCACGCGCTTGCCCGCCATGCGTGCGGCTCCCTCCCGCCTCTGCGGCGGCTCCTGCGCCCGATGCGCTGAGGGACGATCCTACCCCGACGATGGGGCAACCGGCGGCAACATCCGAGGTCCGGCGCGGGTCGCGCTGCTCGCGCCGCGGCGCGCCCGGGCCGGACCGTGGGGGTGCGTCAGTGGGTCCCGCCGAGCTCGACGAGGAGCACGCCGACGACGATCAGCCCCATCCCCGCGAGCATGGTCCGGGTGAGCGGCTCGTGGAACAGCACGCGCGAGAGGACGGCGGTCGCGACGATCCCCGCTGCGGTCCAGATCCCGTAGGCGACCCCGAGCGGCATCCCCGCGGAGAGGGTGGCGGAGAGCAGCCCGAAGGCGATCACGTAGCCGAGCGCGACCGGGATGTACGCCCAGCGCCGTCCGGTCGCGGCGACGCGCAGGCACAGGGTGGCGGCGACCTCGGAGACGATCGCGCCGGCGAGCAGCAGCCAGCTCATGCGCGCTTCTCCCCGCGGTCATCGGTGATCCCGGCCTCGAGCTCGTGGAGCAGCTCGGCCTCCCCACGGGAGCCGAGCGCGGTCGCCCCCGCGAGCCACTCGTCGGCCGCGAAGGGCGCGCTCGGACCGGCCGACGGGTCGGCCGACGAATCGGCCGACGGGTCATCCGACCGATGGGCGCCGGCCTCGTCGGCTGCGGCAGCCTCGTCGGCCGCCGCCTCCCGCCGCGCCTGCTGGGAGCCGAGCTCGACGACCGCGACCCCCGCGGCGATCAGCACGATGCCGGTGATCTTCAGGGCGGTGAGCGACTCGCCGAAGAGCAGCGCCGAGGCGCCGGCGGTGAGGACCACGCCGCTCGCGCCCCAGATGCCGTAGGCGACGCCGAGAGCCATGCTCCGGCTGAGCACCTGGGCGAGGAGCACGAAGGTGAGCAGGTAGCCGGCGACGACCACGCCGTACAGCGCGGGGTGGTCGAGCGCGCCGCGCAGGGAGAGGGTGGCGGTGACCTCGGAGAGGATCGCCGCGACGAGCAGCATCCAGGTGGTCATGCCGCACCCCTGCCCTCGACGAGGACCCCTTCGGCGAGCGTGCGCAACGCGGGCGCCTCGTCGGCCGAGGTCTCGAGCAGCCCGCTCGCGCGGTCGAACCAGAGCCCGTCGGCCATGAGCCGCACGGCCAGCAGGCGCGCACGCCGCGGCGCGGGGGCGTCCGCGGGGACGAGCAGCCAGCGCTCGATCTGACCCTGCCAGCGCTCGGTGAGCGCGACGCGCAGGTGCGGGTCGGCGAAGATGACGAGGTCGGCGGCGGAGAGGTCGGCTCGACAGGCCCAGTCGAGATAGGCGAGGACGCGCTGCTCGGCGGAGATCTCGCCGGGGTTCTCGCCGGTCATCACCGCGACTTCGGCGAGCATCTCGCGCTCGTAGCGCTCGGCGATGCGCTCGAGCACGGCCGCGAGCAGCTCCTCCTTGGTGGCGAAGTGGTACATCAGCCCGGGCTTGGTGACCCCGGCGGCGCGGGCCGCGGAGTCGAGGGTGAGGGTGCCGTCCGCGCCGAGGTGTGCCTCGGCGGCGGCGAGCATCGCCTCGCGGGCCGACGGGCGGTGCGCGGGGCGCGCGGGATCGGCGGGTGCCATGGAGCCTCCTCCGGAGTTGTCGGGAACGCGACTTACTTTACTTGCCGGTCGGCTAAGTAACGCAGGCCCCGAGAGGCGTCGCGTGCGTCACGAGGGGCTCGAGCCCCGCTCACTCTTCCGGCGCGGGGGCCCAGCGGGCGATCTGGGCGGCGAGGTGGCCGGCGCCGTAGCCGTTGTCGATGTTGACCACGCCGATGCCGGGCGCGCAGGCCGAGAGCATGGTGAGCGCCGCGGTGACGCCGCCGCTGGCGACCCCGTAGCCGACCGACGTGGGCAGGGCGACGACGGGCGCGCTGATCTGACCGGCGACCACGGTGGGCAGCGCCCCGTCCATCCCGGCGGCGACGACCACGCAGGCGGCCTCGCGCAGCTCGGGCAGGCGGCCGACGAGCCGGTGGAGCCCCGCGATGCCGATGTCGGCGATAAGGCGGGTGGGGCGGCCCAGGTAGCGGGCGGTGAGCTCGGCCTCGCGCGCGGCGGGCAGGTCGCTCGTGCCGGCGCAGGCCACGATCACGAGGCCGCCGGTCTCCGCGGGCGGCTCCGCGGGCCAGGCGAGCAGGCGCGCGGCGGGGTCGTGGAGGGCGCCGGGCAGCGCCTCGAGGACCACCGCGGCGCGGGCCTCGTCGGCCCGGGTGAAGAGCACCGGGCCGAGGTCCTCGCGCCCGGCCGCGGCCAGGCGCGCGTACTCGCCGGCGATCGCGGCGACCTGCTCGACGCTCTTGGCGTCGCAGAGCACAGCCTCCGGCGCCCCGCGGCGGCGGGAGCGGTCCAGGTCCAGCTCGAGCAGGCCCTCGATGCGCCCGTCGGCCGCACCGTCGCCGCCCGCGCCCGGCGCGTCTGCGCCCAGCGCGCCCGCGCCGTCAGCCACGCGCACCCTTTCCGACGATCTGGAGGGAGAACAGGCCCGAGCGGATGCCATCGAGGTCGATCGTGACGTGCTGGAAGCCCGCCTCCTTGCCGGCGGCGACGAGGGCCTCGCGGATCGCGGGCTCCATCGCGCGGGGCAGCTCGTCGGTGGGCAGCTCGATGCGGCCGACGGCGCCGTGGTGGCGCACCCGGCAGTCGCTGAAGCCCTGCTCGTAGACGACGTCCTCGAGGTCGTCGATCTGGCGCAGCTTCTCGGGGGTGACCTCCTGGCCGAAGGGGATGCGGGAGGCGAGGCACGGGGCGGCGGGCTTGTCCGCGACCGGGAGGGAGAGCTGCCGGGCGACCTCGCGGACCTGCGACTTCGTCATCCCCACGACCGAGAGCGGACGCAGCACCCGGTGACGGGTGGCGGCGCCGGCGCCGGGCCGGTCGTGGCGGGTGGCGTCGTCGGCGTTCTCGCCGTACGCGACGGCGTCGAGCGCGTGCGCCTCGACGACCTCGTCGCCGATGCGGGTGAACAGCTCGTCCTTGCAGTGGAAGCAGCGAGCGCCGTCATTCTTGCGGTACTCAGGATTCTCGCCCTCGTGGGTGTGCACCTCGGTGACCTCCACGCCGATCACGGCGGCGACCTGGTGGGCCAGGCGCCGCTCGCGGCGGGCGAGGGAGGGCGAGACTCCGAGGAGCGCGACCACGTTCTCTTCGCCGAGGGCGCGCACGGCGAGCGCGAGCAGGGTCGCCGAGTCGACGCCGCCGGAGTAGGCGACGCCCAGGCGGCGCACCCCGGCGAGGTCGGCGGAGACCGCGTCGGCCAGGGCGAGCGCCTCCCCGTGCAGGGACTCGGGGGTCATCCGCTCGGCCTCGAAGCCGGGGTGGCCGGGGCCGAACAGCGAGGTCGGGGCCTTGGGGGCGGTGCCGAGCGTGAGCGACACAGGGCCGCGGGACGGACTGGGGTCGGTGTGCTGCGCGGAGGTCACTGGTCCGTCGTCGCCCCGCCGTCGCGGTCGGAGGCCAGGCGGAAGAGCACCTCGCCGGCGTGGTCGATGACCAGGGTGTCGGGGTCCTCGCGCAGGGCGTCGAGGTCGAGGGAGGCCGGGTCCATGTACAGGACGTTGTAGGCCTCGGTCTCCTCCTTCGAGATGGCGGTGGCGAAGTAGCGATTCACGCGCTGCGTCTCCTCGCCGGTCTCGGGGTCGTAGGTGCCCAGGCCCGTCACGTGCGTGGAGTGCGCGAGCTCGCCCCACGGGTGGTCCTTGAAGCGGTCCCACTGCTTCGTGAAGTACTCGATGTTGTGGTACCCGATCTCGCGCAGGCCGGGGTGCATCGCGGCGACCTCGGTGATGTGCGGGGCGTAGATGATGACCTCGCCGCCGTCGGCGCACACGGGCTCGGACTTGTAGAAGCCCTTCGCGCCGGTCCACATGTCCTCGTACATCTCGGGCACGATCGCGACGATGCGCTTGTAGGGCTTGTCGACGTAGGTGATGTGGGTCTGCGCGGAGATCTTGGCGCAGGCGGCCCAGGCGGCCTGCGGGTCGCCGAAGGCGATGGCGCCGAGATCCGCTCCGCCCTCGGCGACGTCCATGGTGAAGCAGAGCTTCTCGGAGGGGATGAGGTCGCTCGCGGCGTCGATCAGCTGGCGCACGGGGGTGATTCCGAGGGCGCCGATGATGCGGCTGGCGGTGATGAGCGCGCCCACCCAGTGGGAGATGTCGATGACGTCGTGGACGGAGCAGCCGGGGAAGAAGTACTTGTTGCCGCCGGAGAAGCCGACGACCTCGTGGGGGAAGACGGGGCCGACGATGAGGTTGACGTCGGACTCGACGACGAGCCTGTTGATCTGCACGTCCATGGGCTGGCCGTTCAGCAGCCCGCCGGTGAGCTCGGAGATCTGCTCGGCGGAGATCACGCCGAGGTCGGCGATCTGGTCGGGGTCGTCCCAGGCGTGGTTGACGACCTCCCAGCCGGGGTAGGTCGCGGCGACGCCGCGCTCGGTGGAGCCCATGAGCCTGTCGATGGCCTGCTCGCTCATCGCGGCGTGGGTGCCGAGCGCGATGAGCACGGTGACGGAGGCGGCGCGGCCGTCGAGGGCGCCGTGGATGGCGGGGAGGACCTTGGGCAGCGGGACGGAGCGGGTGCCGTCGGGGACGATGAGGCAGATGCTCTTGCCGTCGAGGTCCTGGCCGGCGAGCTGCTCGAGAACGAAGTCGTGGATCTGCTGGTCGCCGAGGATGCCCTCGGGGCCGCCGAGGAGGGCCGCGCGCTCGGCGAGGCCTTCCGGGATCGGGGTGATCTGGGGGGTCCGGGTGTCCGTCCTCGCACTCATGCCCCCATGATGCTCCGTCGCCGCAGGCCGGACAAGGATGGCCCGTCGGTTGCCATAGCGTGCGGGCGGGCTCGTCGGCCGGGATCGTCGGCGGAGGGTCGGTTGCCCGCGCCCCACTGATCGAATCCGTAGACATGAGTAGACACTCGCGCCTACCTTGGAGCATGCGCACCATCTCGGTCGGCGAGCTCCGGCAGAACCCCACCCGCATGCTCGAGGACATCGCTGCGGGCGAGGTCTACGTCCTCACCCGGCACAACCACGAGGTCGCCCGCATCGTGCCGAGTGCGTCGTCGACCTCCCTGATCCCGCCTGCGCGCAGCGGCCCCGCGCGCACCAGCGGACTTCCTCGCGTCGACCTCCCGGACGGTATGTCGATGGACGAGTTCCTCGACGATCTCTCGGGGGACCGGTGACGGTCTTCTACCTCGACACCTCCGTCGCCGTTCGGATCCTCTTCCACCACTCCCCTGCCGCCGCCTCGTGGTTCGACGCGACGACCGGCGCCCCCGAGCATCTCCTGGTCTCCTCGCGGCTCCTGCGCACGGAGATCACCCGGGCTCTGCGACGCACCGGGGTGGAGGTGCAGCGGCGCGACGAGGTCCTCGAGTACCTCGGCACCCTCCCGGTGGACCACGCCGTGCTGCAGGAGGCAGAGGCCATCGTCCCGGCGGTGAAGACCCTGGACGCCATCCATCTGGCCTCCGCACTGCGCAGCGGCATCGAGGGGCTCGTGCTGGTCACCCACGACCGGGCGATGGAACGGGTCGCGGCGGAGATCGGCATGCGGACCCTGGATCCGGTCACCGACGACCCTGGACTCGCCTGAGCGCCGCCGCCCCGCAGGGGATCGGACCCGCTCCGGCGTCCCGTCGAGCCGTCGACGGTCGGCGATGGCCCTCGCGGCCTTCCAGGCGGGGCCGGTCTGGCCGATCGCAGTGCAGCAGCTCCGCTCGACGTGGTCGGACACACATACCCCCACCCGGCATCCCGGTCGTACCGTGGCAGTGGCACACCAGGTGTCACGGGCACAAGAAGTGCCTCCGTCCCCCACCCCGGAGCGTCCCCGCGCGATGAGCACGACCACCACGTCCCCCGGCGGCCCCGCCGCCGGCACCTCGTCCAACGGCTCGGCACCGGCCCGCCGCTCCCCCGGCCTGAAGGCCCGCCACCTGCACTTCATCGCGCTCGGCTCCGCGATCGGCACGGGCCTGTTCTACGGCTCGGCCGGCGCGATCCAGGCCGCGGGCCCCTCCGTGCTGCTGGTCTACCTGCTCGGCGGCGCGGTCGTGTACTTCATGCTGCGGGCGCTCGGCGAGATGGCCGTGCGCATGCCCATCTCGGGCTCCTTCGCCGAGTACACCCGGCGCTTCCTCGGCCCGTGGGCGGGGTACATCACCGGCTGGATGTTCGCCTTCGAGATGCTGATCGTGTGCCTGGCGGACCTCACCGCCATCGCGATCTACATGAGCTTCTGGTTCCCGGACACCGCACAGTGGGTGTGGGTCGCGGCGACGCTGCTGATCGTGGGCGCCGCGAACCTCGCGAGCGTGCGCTGGTTCGGCGATCTCGAGATCGTCTTCACGGTCGTGAAGGTCGGCGCGGTCATCGCGATGATCGTGGGCGGCGCGGCGATCCTCGCCTTCGGCCTCGGGGATCCCTCGACGCCGACGGGCCTCTCCAACCTCACGGCCGACGGGGGCTTCTTCCCGAACGGCCCGGGCGGCATGATCTCGGCGTTCATCCTGGTGCTCTTCGCCTTCGGCGGCACCGAGATCATCGGCGTGGCCGGCACCGAGGCGGAGGACCCTGGGCGGGCGATCCCGAAGGCCGTGAACACGGTCCCCGTGCGGATCCTGCTGTTCTACGTGCTCGCGATCGGCGTGATCCTGCTGCTGAACCCGTGGCGGGAGATCACGGGCGAGGAGTCGCCCTTCGTGCAGATCTTCGACACGCTCGGGGTGAACTGGGCGGCCGGTCTGCTGAACGTCGTGGTGATCACCGCGGCGCTCTCGGCGATCAACGCCGACCTGTTCGGTGCGGGCCGTGTGGTGGCGGGCATGGCCCGCACGCACCTGGCCCCGTCGGCCCTCGCCCGCACGGTGCACGGGGTGCCGGTGGTGACGACGCTCGCGATGCTCGGCGTGCTGGTGGTGGGCGTGGCGCTGAACTACGCCCTGCCCGAGGAGGTGTTCACCATCGTCGCGTCGCTGGCGACCTTCGCGACCGTCTTCGTGTGGCTGATGATCCTGCTGGCCCAGGTCGCCTCCCGTCGCGGCATGTCGCGGGAGGAGCGGGATGCGCTCGCGTTCCCGGTGCCGCTGTGGCCCTACGGGCAGCTGTTCGCGATCGCGTTCATCCTGTTCACCTTCGGGATCATGGTCTGGCAGCGCGAGTACCACACTGCCCTCGCCGTGGGCGTGGGCTTCGTGGTGCTGATGAGCGTGCTGTACCTGGTCACGGGCCGGCACCGTCTCCCCGCGGAGGACTGACGCCGCCGCCCCGCGGAGCCGTCAGGCCGTCACTGCGCGTACTGCGCGACCCCTCCTCCGAAGGACCAGTTCTCCTTGGCGACCTCGACGAGGGAGATCATCACGTCCTCGCGCCGCAGGCCGATCGCCTCGTGGAGCCCGTCGGCGATCGCCGCGTAGAGCGCCTTCTTCAGCTCCGTGGTGCGTCCGGCGTTCAGGGTGATCTGGATGATCAGCGCCCGCTCTGTGCGCTCGACGAAGTAGGTCGGGTCCATGACGAGACCAGTGCGGGGGTGGGAGGTGATCACCTGGAAGCGGTCGTCGGCCGGGGCGCCGGCGACCTCGACGAGGGCGCGGTGGACGACCTCGCCGATCGCCTCCTGCTCGAGCGGGGTGGTGATCTCGGGGACGTCGATGCGGACCAGTGGCATGGTGCTCTCCTTCGTGCAGCGGTTGACGGGGACGGCGGGCGCCGCCCCGCCGAACTCAGACCCGCTCCAGCTCCTCCTCGCCGACGGGCTTGCCGTCGTGGCGGACCATGATCGAGAGCACCGCGGCAATCGCGCACAGCGCCGCACCGCCCCAGAAGGCGTAGGCGTAGGTGCCGAACACGTCGCGGATGATGCCGGCGCCGGCGGCGGCGATCGCGGCACCGACCTGGTGGCTGGCGAAGACCCAGCCGAACACGATGGTGCCGCGCTGGCCGAAGATCCGCCGGCACAGCACGGCGGTGGGCGGCACGGTCGCCACCCAGTCCAGGCCGTAGATGATCACGAACAGCACGATCGGGGGTTCACGGTCTCGGCCAGCAGCAGCGGCAGCAGCACGAGACTCACGCCGCGGAAGGTGTAGTAGATCGCGAGCAGCTTGCGGGGGTCGAAGGTGTCGGTGAGCCAGCCCGAGGCGATGGTGCCGAGGATGTCGAAGACGCCCACCGCGGCGAGCAGTCCGGCGGCGGTGGTGGTGGCCATGCCGTGGTCGTGCGCGGAGGGGATGAAGTGGATGCCGATGAGGCCGTTGGTGGTCGCGCCGCAGATCGCGAAGGCGAGAGCGAGGGCCCAGATGGCGCGGTGGCGCACGGCGACGGAGAGGCCCTCCAGCGCCCGCTGCATAGCGCCGCCGTGGGCGCGGGGCGGGGCGACGTAGGTGGCGGGGTCGGCGCCGAAGGGCAGCACGCCGCGGTCCTCGGGGTGGTCGCGGATCACGGCGAGCACGAGCGGCACGGCGGCGAGCGCGACGGCGGCGATGACCAGGGACGCCGCGCGCCAGCCCACGTTCTCGGCGAGCGAGGCGACCGGCGGCAGGATCACGAGCTGCCCGGTCGCGGAGCCTGCGGTCAGCACGCCCATCACGAGGCCGCGTCGGGCGACGAACCAGCGGTTGGAGATGGTGGCGGCGAGCACGAGCGCCATCGATCCGGTGCCGGCCCCGATCAGCAGGCCCCAGAAGACCAGCCGCTGCCAGGACGCGGTCATGAGCACGCTGCCGCCGGCGCCGAGGGCGACGAGGGTGAGCGCGATCGCGATCACGCGGCGCATGCCGAAGCGGTCCATGAGCGCGGCGGCGAAGGGCGAGACCAGCCCGTAGAGCAGCAGGTTCACACTCACGGCGAGGGACATGATCGAGGTGGACCAGCCGAACTTGTGGTGCAGCGGCACCATGAGCGCGCCGGGCGCAGCGCGGAAGCCGGCGGCGGCGAACAGGGCGAGGAAGGCGACGGCGGCCACCCACCAGGCGGGATGGATCCGCCGACGGGCGCCGGGGTGCGGGGCGGGGCTGGTGGTCATCGGTCTCGCTCGGGCTCGGGGCGGGGCAGGTGCCGGGCACCGGGCATATCGCCCCGATCCGCGCGGTCTGGGAGCTCGCCCAGCCCTGGTACGGGGACCGCCTCGACGCCGACTTCACGCCCCACACCCGCGAGCACAACCAGCTGCTGCTCGAAAACTGCGGGTTCACCGGGGAGTTCTGGCGGCTGCCCTGAGAGGATGCTCAGTCGGTGCCGCGCCCCGTCCGCGACGACTGGCGCGGCGTACCGGGTCTTCATACCGGCCCAGCGATCCTGATACCCACCGGGGGTATAGCATCGGCGCGTAGGCCACCGCTCAGGAGGACCCCGATGTCGACCCATGGACTGCTCACCCGCCGGACTGCGCTCGTCGGCATCGGGCTCACGACCCTTGCCGCCTGCTCGGGCGGCGGCGGCGAGGAGATGCCCGGCATGGACCATGGCGGCGGCCACGGATCCGACCAGGGCGGCGCCCACGCCGGGCACGCCATGGACGGCGGAGCCCCGCCGGAGGGGATCGCGCAGGCCGCCGACCCCACCTACCCCGTCGGCACGGCAGTGACCCTCGCCGCGGATCACATGGAGGGCATGGAGGGCGCGAGCGCCACGGTCTCCGGGGCGTTCGACACCACGACCTACGCGGTCTCGTACACCCCCACCGACGGCGGCGCCCCCGTCAACGACCACAGGTGGGTCGTCCATGAGGAGCTGGACTCTCCCGCGCAGGCCCCGCTCGCCGAGGGCACCGAGGTGATGCTCCGCGCCGACCACATGCCCGGCATGGACGGCGCGGAGGCGACCATCGACAGCGCGACCGATGAGACGGTCTACATGGTCGACTACGAGGCGGACGGGATGATGATGACGCACCACAAGTGGGTCGTCGAGAGCGAGCTCCAGCCCGCCTCCTGAGCTCAGCGGCGTTCGCGCACCGTCTCGACGGATGCCTCCGGTGTGAGGTCCAGACGCCGCAGCGTCTGGGCGTTCAGCGCGACGATGATCGTGGAGAGCGACATGAGGACCGCTCCGACGCTCATCGGCATGATTACTCCGACCGGTGCCAGGACGCCCGCGGCGAGAGGCACGGAGATGAGGTTGTAGCCGGCGGCCCACCAGAGGTTCTGCGTCATCTTGCGGTAAGCGGCGCCGGAGAGACGGAGGACCGAGAGCACCGAGCGCGGGTCGGAGCCGGCGAGCACGACCCCGGCCGAGCCGATCGCGACGTCGGTGCCGGCGCCGATGGCGATGCCGACGTCCGCCTGGGCGAGCGCGGGGGCGTCGTTGACGCCGTCGCCGACCATCGCGACAGTCCTGCCCTCGGCCTGGAGCTCGGCGACCTTCGAGGACTTGTCCTCGGGGCGCACCCCGGCGTACACCCGGTCGATGCCGAGCTCGCGGCCGACACTGTGGGCCACGGCCTCGGCGTCGCCCGTGATCATGACGACCTCGATCCCGCGCTCATGGAGGGCCTCGACGGCCTCGCGGGACTCGGAGCGGATCTCGTCGGAGAGCTTCAGCCCGCCGACGACCTCGCCATCCCTCAGCACGTGGAGGATGATCGCGCCGTCCTCGCGCCACACCTCGGCGTCCTCGATCTCCGCGGCACCTACCTCCTCGAGCAGGCGTGGGCCGCCCACCCGGATCTCGTGGCCGTCGACCTGCGCGCTGACGCCGAGCGCCGGGGTCGAGGTGACGCCGGTGGCGGCGGGGATCTCGACCCCGTCGGCCTGGGCCTTCGCGACGATCGCGCGGGCGAGCGGGTGCTCGCTCTCCGCCTCGGCGGCGGCGGCGAGCGCCAGCACTTCGGCGGCGTCCAGGCCGCGTGGTGCGATCTCGGAGAGGACGGGCTCGCCCTTGGTGAGGGTGCCGGTCTTGTCGAACAGGACCGTGTCCACGGTGCGCATCTGCTCGAGGGCCAAACGGTCCTTGATCAGGACGCCCCCGCGGGCGGCGCGCTCGGTCGACACCGAGACGACCAGCGGGATCGCGAGGCCCAGGGCGTGGGGGCAGGCGATGACCAGCACGGTCACCGCGCGGACGACGGCCTGGTCGGGCATGCCGAGCACGGACCAGACGATCGCGGTGATCACCGCGGCGGTGAGCGCGAACCAGAACAGCCAGCCGGCGGCCTTGTCGGCGATCCGCTGGGCGCGCGAGGAGGAGTTCTGCGCCTCGGCCACGAGGCGCTCGATCCCGGCGAGGGCGGTCTCGTCCCCGGTCGCGGTGACCTCGATCCTCAGGCTCGAATCGGTGGCGACGGTGCCGGCCACGACCCGGTCCCCGACCTCGCGGGTGACCGGCCGCGACTCGCCCGTGATCATGGACTCGTCGACGTCGGCGCGGCCCTCGCGGACCATGCCGTCGGCAGGGACGTTCGCGCCCGGCCGTACCAGCACGAGGTCGCCGACGCGGAGGTCCGACGGGGCGACGGTGACGAGCCGGTCCCCCTCGATCCGCTCGGCCTCATCAGGGAGCAGGGCCGCGAGCGAGTCCAGAGCGGAGGAGGTCTGCGCGAGAGACCGCATCTCGACCCAGTGGCCGAGCAGCATGATCACGATCAGCAGCGCGAGCTCCCACCAGAACTCGAGCTCGTGGGAGAGGATCCCGAGGGCAGAGCCCC
The DNA here is from genome assembly GCF_014204755.1 of Brachybacterium aquaticum. NCBI lineage: Bacteria > Bacillati > Actinomycetota > Actinomycetes > Micrococcales > Dermabacteraceae > Brachybacterium > Brachybacterium aquaticum. The sequence continues at coordinate 3,212,319 of NZ_JACHLZ010000001.1, read as the reverse complement.
ACGAGGCGAGGAAGGCGACGGTGATCGCGAGCCCGATCAGCAGCATCATCCCGGGCTTCCGGGCGCGGATCTCGGACGCTGCGCCCACGAGGAATGGTCGACCGCCCCAGACGTACATGACGGTGCCGAGCAGCGGCGCGATCCACATGGCTCCCGGGAAGCTCGGCACCGCGTAGCCGAGGACCATCGCGAACATCGGTGAGAACGCGACGACCGGCACCGCGAGGACCAGGTTTATCCAGAACAGACGCCGAAACTGCGTGACGTGGTCGCCGTGGCCGCCATGCCCCGAGTGGTCGCCGTGCATGGCGTGGCCCGCGTGAGCACCGTGACCCGCGTGCATGTCGTGGCCCGCGTGTATCTCCTGCTCCGCGTGAGTGTCATGCCCCGTGGAGGCGGTCATCGACGCATGGCCTAGCGTCGACCCATGGCCCCCATGTTCTCCGTGCCGTGTGGATCTCTCTGTCGCCATGGACTCGACATTATACCCCCCGGGGGTATCTGTCGAGAGGTCTGGGTGGCGGGTTCTGCATCCTGGTTCACATCGCTGTTCGGCGATATGATCGCTTCATGTCGATGAATCCGGCGGACGTGGTCCGCGACCCCGCCACGCCCCTCTTCGAGGTGGACGAGTCCCAGGCCGCGCTGTTCCACGCGCTGTCCGAGCCGACTCGCCTGGCGCTGCTGCGCCACCTGTCCACCGGCGAGCACCGGGTGCGGGACCTCGTGGACCACATGCACCTGGCCCAGTCGACGGTGAGCACGCACCTGGCCTGCCTGCGCGACTGCGGGCTGGTGCGCGGCCGGACCGAGGGGCGCGCCTCCTGGTTCTCCCTCGCGGACCCGGAGCGTCTCGTCGAGCTGCTCGCGGCGGCCGACGTCCTGCTCGGCGCCTCGGGCGCCTCGCTCGCCCTGCGACATCACGACCACGACGATCCCGTCGGCGGCGAGCTGCGATGACCGCGGGCCACGCGCACGGCGGGAGCTCCCCCTCGCACTCCCACTCCCACTCGCATGCCGGCGCCGACACCGGCCGCACCCGGCTCGCGATCGCCTTCGGCCTCACCGCCGCGATCGCCCTCGCGCAGCTGGTGGGAAGCATCGTCACCGGATCCCTCGCCCTGCTCACCGACACCGCGCACGCGGTCGTGGACGCCTCGGGCCTGCTGATCGCGCTGATCGCGGCGACGATGGTGGCCCGCCCTGCGACCAGCACCCGCACCTGGGGCTTCGCCCGGATCGAGGTGCTCGCCGCCCTCGCCCAGGCCACCCTCCTCATCGTGGTCGGCACCTACACGGCGATCGAGGGCATCTCCCGCCTCGGCGCCCCGCCCGAGATCGCCTCGGGGCAGCTGCTGGTCTTCGGCGTGATCGGGCTCGTCGCGAACCTGATCGCGATCCTGGTCCTCGCCGGCGGGCGGGGCACGAGCCTGAACCTGCGCGCCGCCTTCCTCGAGGTGCTGAACGACGCCCTCGGCTCCCTCGGGGTGATCGCCGCGGCGCTCATCATCACGTTCACCGGTTTCCAGCAGGCCGACGCGCTCGCGGGCCTGTTCATCGCGGCGCTCATCGTGCCGCGGGCGATCCGGATCCTGCGCGAGACGCTGCGGATCCTCATGGAGTACGCCCCGGCCGGGGTCGACCTCGACGAGGTGCGCGAGCATCTCCTGGCCCTCGAGCACGTGCAGGACGTGCACGACCTGCACGCCTCGAGCGTCGGCAGCCGCCTGCCGATCATCTCCGCCCACGTGGTGGTCTCCGAGGAATGCTTCGAGTCCGCGCACGCCCTGGCCATCCTCGAGGAGGTCCAGGACTGCGTGCGCACCCACTTCCCCGTCGCCTTCGAGCACGCCACGATCCAGATGGAGAGCCCCGCCGTGCGCGAGCGCGAGGCGGGCAAGGGCCTGCACGAGTAGCTCCTGCTCACCCCACCAGCAGGCAGAACGGATGCCCCTCGGGGTCGCCGATCACGTACAGCGGCTCCCCGGGATCATCGGAGCGATCCATGAGCACCCTCGCCCCGAGCTGCTCGGCGCGGGCGCGGTGGGTCTCGAGCGCGTCGACATCGGGCACGCGGAAGTCCATGTGCAGCTGCATGGGCACCTCCTCGCTCGGCCAGGTGGAGGGGCGCAGATCAGGCTTGGCCTGGACGGCGAGAACCCGTAGGCCGGACTGATCCAGGAGCACCAACCAGTCGGCCTCGTCGGCCGCAGGCGCCGCCGGCGGCTCATCGCCCGGCCGATACCGGAGTGCGAGCAGCTCCCGGTAGAACTCGGCGAGCGCGCGCGGGTCGCGGGCGTCGAGAGCCGTGTGCAGGAGCTCGGGGTACGCGCTCACAGCGCGAGCGGGACGACCTCGGCCCCGGGCAGCGCGGCCAGCTCCCGGCCGGGCACGAGGATCTTGGAGGTGCGCACACCGCCGCCGATCAGCGCCTCGTCGAGCTCCGCGACGGCCGGGTCGATGAGCACCGGCCATCCCTCGGGCAGACCGATCGGGGTGACGCCGCCGCCGGTCATCCCGGTCAGCTCCTCGGTGAGCTCACCCGGCGCGAAGGACAGCTTGCTCGCGCCCAGATGCTTCTTCACGGTGCGGTTCACATCGGCGCGGTCGCTCGCACGCACGAGGACCGCGGCGAGGATGTCCTGGCCGCCGCCGCGGCCCTTGACGATCACGCAGTTCGCGGTGACGGACTCGTCCACGCCGTAGGCGGCGCAGAACTCGGCGGTGTCGGCGAGATGGTCCTCGACGGGGGCCACGCGGGCGCTCGGCGCCGCACCGGCGCGCGCGGCCTCCGCGGTGGCCGGGGCAACGAGGTCGAGGGCCTCGGTGAGCGGGGTCCAGTCGAGGGGCAGGGTTCCGTGCTCGGGAGTCATGCCTCCACGATAGGTTCGGATGTGCCGCCGTCGAAGGCGTTCCGCACCCCGACTCGGAAGGAGCCGATGCCGTGCTGCTGACCGTCTGCGTGAACGGTGCCCGACTCCCGTCGGCCCATCCGGCCCTCTCCGCGGACCCCGAGGTCCTCGCCCGCGATGCCTCTCGCGCGATCGCGGCCGGGGCCGACGAGGTCCACCTGCACCCGAAGGACCCCGCCGGGCACGACTCCCTGCGAGGCGAGGACGTGGCCCGCTGGCTGGAGGTGTTCCGCCGGGTCCTGCCGGGGGTGAGGCTCGGCGTGACGACCGGGCTCTGGGCGGCCGACGGGCCGGCGGAGCGACTCGCCCTGGTCCGCTCCTGGGAGACGCTGCCGGATCTCGCCTCGGTGAACTGGCACGAGGAAGGGGCCGCGCAGCTCGCCCGGCACCTGCTCGAGCGCGGCGTCGACGTCGAGGCGGGGCTGTGGACCGCCGAGGCCGCCGAGGCCTGGGCCCGCTCCCCGCTCGCACCGCACTGCCACCGGGTGCTCGTGGAGCTGCCGGACGTGCCCGCCGGCCACCTCCGTCCCGCCGCCGAGGGGATCCGCACAGCGCTCATCGCCGCGGGTCACCGCCGCCCGCTGCTCCTGCACGGCGAGGAGCGCTCCGCCTGGCCCGGCGTCCTGCTCGCCCTCGAGGCCGGCGCGGACACCCGGATCGGACTCGAGGACACGCTGACCGGCCCCGGGGGTGCTCCCGTCGGCTCGAACGCCGAGCTGGTGACCCTGTGCCGGGAGTTCCTCGGCGGCTGAGTTCTGCCAGGTCATAGCCCCACTTAGAGCGCGACGGAGCACCGATGCCGGGCCCCTGCCGGCCGGGGCGCACGTACGCTCGCCTCATGGATGCCCCCTTCCGCCTCCGGCTCGCCACCCCCGACGACGCCGAGGCATGCGGCGCCGTCCACCACCGGTCCTGGGTCGAGACCTACTCCCACCTGCTGCCCCCGGAGCACTGGAGGACCGACACGGTGGAGCGTCGCGCAGCCCTGTGGACCCGGGTGCTCCGCGATGGCTTCGAGGTTCCCGTCGCCGAGGTCGACGGACGGATCGTCGGCCTCGCCCTGGCCGTTCCCGGCAGGACGATCGGGGCGCACGGCCCGGTGCGCGACCGCGAGCTGTCCACGCTCTACGTCCTCGCCGAGCACCACGGCACCGGCGCCGGTCAGGCCCTGCTCGATACGGCGCTCCCGCCGGGCACCCCCGCACAGCTGTGGGTGCTCGACGACAACCCCCGGGCCAGGCGCTTCTACGAGCGCAACGGCTTCACCCCCGACGGTGCCCGCCACCTCGACGAAGGACTCGGGTTCACGGAGCTCCGGTACATCCGCTGACCGTACCGGCGGGTCCGGGCGGTTCCGTCCGTCAGCCCCTGGGCCTACGCTCGCACTGAGCGTCCGGCACGGTGCCGTTCGCCATGCCGAGGAGGCATCATGCCCGCAGCCCTGCACCCCTACCTCAACTTCGACGGCAAGGCCCGCGAGGCGTTCGAGTTCTACGGCCAGGCCCTGGGTGGGACGCCGCAGTTCTCCACCTTCGGCGAGTTCCAGGCCGTTCCCGAGGGCCACCCGGCCTCGGACCTGATCATGCACGGCGCGCTCGAGGTCACCGACCTGATCCGCCTGTACGTCTCGGACTACATCGAGGGGATGAGCCCCGGGAAGTTCACCGTGGGCAACAACGTCACCCTCTCCCTGATGGGCGACGACGAGCAGGTGCTCCGCAGCGCCTTCGAGAAGCTCTCCGAGGGCGGCGAGATCACGATGCCGCTCGAGAAGCAGATGTGGGGCGACGTCTACGGCTCCTTCACCGACCGCTTCGGCATCGTGTGGCAGGTGAACATCTCCGGCGGCGAGGGCTGAGACGTCGCCGACGACCTCCGCGCCCTGCTCGAGGCGGAGCGCTCCCGCACCCGGGAGAGGATCGCCGCGCTGCGACGCGACCACGCCGCGATCCTCGACGGGATGGAGCTGACCTCCACGGACGACGAGCACGACCCCGAGGGGCAGACCACCGCGGTGGACCGCTCCCGTACCGAGGCGCTTCTGGCGAGCGCCGAGCAGCATCTCGTCGATCTCGACGCCGCGGAGCAGCGGCTCGAGGAGGGGACCTACGGCCGCTGCGAGGTGTGCGGCCGGGAGATCCCGCGCGCCCGGCTCGAGGTGCGGCCCACGGCGCGGACCTGCGTGGACCACGCCGCCTGACCGTAGGCTTCGCCGTATGAACGCCTCGACCCCGCCTCCGGCCGACGGCTCGATCGTCGTCGTCGGCTCCGTGAACGTCGACCTCCTCGCGCAGGTGCAGCGCCATCCCGCGCCCGGGGAGACCCTCCACGGCACGGGCGGGCAGATGCTGCCCGGCGGGAAGGGCGCGAACCAGGCCGTCGCGGCCGCGCGGCTCGGCGCGCGCGTCACGATGGTGGGCGCCGTCGGGACCGATGCGCAGGCCGAGGTGGCGCTGTCCGCGCTGCGCGAGGCCGGGGTGGACCTCACCCATCTCGCCGAGATCGAGGGGCCGACGGGCCTCGCGATCGTCACGGTCGCGGAGGACGGCGAGAACTCCATCGTCGTCATCGCGGGCGCGAACGACGCAATGGATGCCGGGCGGGTGCGCGCGGCGCGCGAGGCGATCGCCGCGGCGCGCATCGTGGTGTGCCAGGGCGAGATCCCGCGGGACGGCATCGAGGCGCTGCCCGCCCTGGTCACGGGACGTTTCCTGCACAATCCGGCACCTGTGATGGAGCTGGATCCGGCGGTGCTGCGTGCGTCGGACCCGCTGGTCGTGAACCAGCACGAGGCCGGGCTCGTCCTCGCCCAGCTCGCCGGCGAGGCCCCCGACGCTCCTGACACGCCCGCGCCGACGGATCCGGATGCGGTGGTCCGCGCCCTGCAGGCGCAGGCGATCGCCTCCGTGGTCCTCACCCTCGGCGCGGACGGCGCCCGGGTCGCGGACGCGGACGGCATTCAACCCATCCCGCCCGCACCCGTCGACGCGGTCGACACCACCGGCGCAGGCGACGCCTTCATCGGCGCGCTCGCCCTGGGCCTCGCGCGCGGCGACGACCTCGCCACGGCGGCCCGACTCGCCTCGCGCGTCGGCGCGTACGCGGCGACCGGCGAGGGCGCCCAGCCGAGCTATCCCTCCGCGGACGACACCCTCCCTGCGCTCCAGGAGACGTGAACCACCCACGCTCGGATCACGAATGTACAGGTCAGCGCAGCCCTCGCCGGACTGTCGCGGACGCCGCCTCCCCGCACCGGACCCAGGAGTATCCTGCGGCGGGACGTGACCCCACGAGGCCGCGTCCCCGCGCCGAGCGGTCCCGCTCGGCGGTCCCCGCACGATTGGATCCCCTCATGAGCAACCCCCGCGTCACCCCCCAGCAGGCCTGGGATGCCCTCGCCGAGGGGAACGAGCGATTCATGGCGGGGACGCTGAACCACCCCCAGCAGAGCGCGGCCCGGCGCAGCGAGCTGAGCACCTTCCAGGCGCCGAACGCGGCGTTCCTGGGGTGCTCCGATTCGCGCGTCGCGGCGGAGATCCTCTTCGACTGCGGCCTGGGGGATCTCTTCGTGGTGCGCAACATCGGCCAGATCGCCAACGAGAACACGGTCGCGACGATGGAGTTCGCGGTCTCGGCGCTGGGCGTGTCCGTGATCGTGGTGCTCGCCCACGGCTCCTGCGGTGCGGTGAAGGCCGCGATCGACCAGACCACCGCCGATCCGAGCCCCGTCACGCCGGCGATCCGCAAGGAGCTGGAGGAGATCCGCCCCGCCGTGCAGCAGGAGTGGTTCGCGACCCAGCAGGTCAGCCCGTACGTCGACACGGACCTCATCGAGGCCGACGCCGTGGGCCGCCGCCACCTCGCCGAGACCGTCAACGCGCTCATGCGCCAGTCCACCGTCATCTCCGACGCGGTCGCCGCGGGTGAGCTCGGGATCGTCGGCTGCCAGTACCAGCTCGAGGAGGGGCGCGTCGCCCCGATCTCCTGGGTGGGGAAGCTCGACGTCACGCGCTGAGCGGGCGGACCCCACCGCCAGACAGTACATCGCCCGCTGAACTATCGAGGCATGCATGAGACCGTCACCCTGAGCCATACCGCGTCGCTGGCCCGGCTGGGCCACGCGCTCTCCGATGCGACGCGGGCGCGCGCCCTGCTCGCGCTGCGGGAGGCCCCCGGGCTCCCCTCGGATCTCGCCGACGCCCTCGGCGTCTCCCGGCAGACGATGTCGAACCATCTCGCCTGCCTGCGCGGCTGCGGGCTGGTCGAGGGAGTGCGGGAGGGGCGACACACCTGGTACCGGCTCGCCGACCCGCAGGTGGCCGACGCCCTCTCGGGCCTCGTGGAGCTCGCGCTCGTGGTCGACCCCGACTGCTGCACCGGCGCGGAGTGCCGCTGCGCATGAGCACGTCGCACACCGCACTCACGCCTGCCCGTCGGCGCATCCTACAGCGCCGGATCCGCTGGGTGGTCGCCGCGACCATCACCTACAACGTCATCGAAGCAGTGATCGCGCTGGCCGCAGGGCGTGCGGCGTCCTCCTCCGCGCTGATCGGCTTCGGTCTGGACTCGATCGTGGAGGTGCTCTCCGCCGCGGCGGTGGCCTGGCAGTTCGCCGGGCCCGACCCGCAGCGGCGCGAGCGGATCGCCCTGCCGGTGATCGCCGTGGCCTTCTTCGCCCTCGCCCTCGTCGTCACGATCGATGCGCTGCGCTCCCTGCTCGGCACCGGCGCGGCGGAGCATTCTTCCGTGGGCATCACCCTGGCGGCCGTGAGCGTGGTGCTGATGCCCGCCTTCTCCCTGTTCGAGCGGCGCACCGGCCGCGAGCTCGGCTCCGCGAGCGCGGTCGCCGACTCGAAGCAGACGCTGATCTGCGCGTACCTCTCCGCCGCGGTGCTGATGGGGCTGGTGGCCAACAGCCTGCTGGGCTGGTCCTGGGCAGATCCGGTCGCCGCCCTGATCATCGCCGTCTTCGCCGTGCGCGAGGGAGTGGAGGCCTGGCGCGGGGAGGCGTGCGCGCAGCCGGTCTCCGCGCTCGTGCAGGAAGACAGCGGGAAGGAGGGCGGTGGGTGCTGCTGAGCAGGCGTACCCGCCCGCATGCCGCGGCCTGCCGGCCCCGTGCCCCCGGCCTCACGCCTCCACGCCGGCGTCGACAACGTCATGACCAACTACACCTAACCCCAGCTGTCACCCAACCGTGCACCAGTCCCACTTCGGCCGACGACCAGGAGTAGACCTCCAGGCCGTCAGCCGAATAGTGGCACTCAGTGGTTGCTGAACGACTCCGGGCGCGGGGCGGGATTCCTTACCTGCTTGGAACTACCCTTCCGCAAGAGGTGCCGCACGATCATAAAAACCGCCACTCCAACCAGTGCAGTCACGATTACAATCGTCGCGATGATCGGAAGTGTTTCTGCAACCCCCGGGGTGAACAGCCGGGGAGCTTCGGCAATCAGTTTGTCCATGCGCTGGACCCCCTAACGAATAGCTGAATATATCCGGTCGTGGTGGCACCAAGTCCGCCCACCTGAACGCGCATCTCTGCCTTGGCCGGCCCGTTCAGGTCCGCCGTCTTCTTGACGATGCCGGTCTTCTCGATGTTACAACCGAACCCGGCGCAGCCCCAGTTGTAAGCCTTGGAAATGTAGCTGTTGCCGCCGTTGACGAGAGTATAGTTCGCGTTGAACTGTCCCACGTAGAGAATAGTGCTGACCTTCACCTTGCAGTCGCTCATACTGGAGCCTCCACTGAACGTGCTAGTGGTGCAGCCAGTGATTCCCCTGGTAGTAATGCCGTCTACTGATTCGGCCCCTGTCTCGAGGTCAGATTTGGTGCGAGATCCATCCTCATAGACGTAGATGGTGCTTTCGAAGCCTGGCTGGTCGACGGGGATGGTGTCGATCGGCTCTGCAGCGACATTGAAGGAGTCGAGCAATTCGCCTCGCTCGAGCTTCTGGACAAGCTGTTGCTGTGTGGCATCGGCGATACCAAGCGAGTCCATGTTCTGCTCGATCTCGGCTCGCTCCTCTGCGGTGAGCGCGCTTGTTCCCCCCTCGGCGTTGGCGGGGGCGGCAAGCGATACCGCCGACAGTGTGGCGACGGCGAGAGCTGCGAAGAGGCGGCGGGGCTTCGTGATCATCGGTGATCCTCCGGCTGGTTGGCTGAGCGGCGCGGGCTTCTCCGACCGCGTGATCCACGTTACCTGGGGAGCGACTGGGAAGTGCCAGTTCACGGTTACTGGCAGTTGAGTCCCGCATAGTGGTGTAGCGCGGTGGCCTCGTCGTGAACGTCCCGGACGTGAACGCGGTCACCGTGTGATCCTTCGAGTTCACCTACCAAAGCTCTCTCGAACGGAGTCATCACGACGACCGCTCCTCATATTGTCGACCCTCATGGCCTGCTCAGCCACGCTCTGTCCGAAGCATCACCGGATCTGATGCGTGACCTGCTTCAGAACACCATCAACGTGCTGCTTTCCGCGGACGCCGACCTCGTCGCCGGCGCCGAGTACGGCCAGGCCAGCCAGTCCCGGACCGCCCAGCGCAACGGCTACCGCCACCGCGAGCTCGACACCCGCGTCGGCACGATCGACGTGGCCGTGCCCAAGCTCCGCACGGGCAGCTACTTCCCCCACTGGCTGCTCGAACGACGAAAGCGAGCCGAGGCCGCGCTGATCACCGTGGTCGCGGACTGCTATCTCGCCGGCGTCTCGACCCGCCGCATGGATAAGCTCGTCAAGACCCTCGGCATCGACGGGCTCTCCCGCTCCCAGGTCTCCCGCATGGCTGGCGAGCTCGACGAACAGGTCAAGACCTTCCGCCACCGCCCGCTCGGCGAGGCCGGTCCCTTCACGTTCGTCGCCGCGGACGCTCTGACGATGAAGGTCCGCGAGGGCGGGCGCGTGATCAATGCTGTCGTGCTGGTCGCAACCGGGGTGAACAACGACGGGCACCGCGAGGTGCTCGGTATGCAGGTTGCGACCAGCGAGACCGCCGCAGCGTGGAACACGTTCTTCGCCGACCTCGTCGCTCGCGGCCTGACCGGGGTGCGCCTGGTGACCTCTGACGCCCACCGGGGACTGGTCGAGGCAATCGCGGCGAACCTGCCCGGCACCGCCTGGCAGCGATGCCGCACCCACTACGCGGCGAACCTGATGAGCGTCTGCCCCAAGGCGGCCTGGCCCGCGGTGAAGGCCGGTCTGCACGCGGTCTTCGACCAGCCCGACGCGGCGTCCGTGAACGATCAGTTCGACCGGCTGCTGGAACAGACCAGCGAGCGTCTGCCCGAGGTCGCCGACCACCTCGCCGCCGTACGGGAGGACCTGCTGGCGTTCACCGCGTTTCCCAAGGAGATCTGGCGACAGATCTGGTCGAACAACCCCTAGGAGCGCCTCAACCGCGAGATCCGACGACGCACCGACGCCGTCTCGATCTTCCCCCATCGCGACGCGATCATCCGCCTCGTCGGCGCGGTCCTGGCCGAGCAGACCGATGAATGGCTCGAGGGTCGTCGCTACCTCGGCCTCGACGTCCTCCGCCGCTCCCAGCTCCACCTCATCGCCACCGAGACCACCGTCCAGGAGGTGACTACCCCAGACCACACGACCCCCGCCCTGACCGCCTGAACCACCCACACCGAAGGATCCGACCGCTACACCACTTCCCGGGACTTGACCCGACCTTGACGAGGAGTGGCCTGCGGGGATGCGTGTCATCGTCCGTCGCGAGCGTCCTCATCCCGGGGCGCAGCTGCGGTTCGACGACGTCGAGGGATACCGTTTGACCGCGTTTGCGACCAACACGACGCAGGGTCAGCTGGCGGACCTCGAAGTCCGTCACCGTCGGCGTGCTCGCTGCGAGGGCCGGATTCGGGCTGCGAAGGACATGGGCCTGCGGAACCTGCCTCTGACATCGTTCGCGCAGAACCGGATCTGGTGCCAGATCGTGGGCCTGGCCAGCGAGATCACTGCCTGGATGGGGCTGCTCGGCTACACCGACCAGCCCGCCCGGCGGTGGGAGCCAAAGCGCGTGCGCCACCGCCTGTTCCAGATCCCCGCGAGCATCGCACGGCATGCCCGTCAGCAGGTCCTCCACGTCTCGGACCGTTCGCGCTGGGCCGAGATCGTCCTGGCAGGCCACGCCCGCCACGTCCAACTCCCCGCCCCCGCTGGATAGCCACATGATCTCGCCGCTGACAGCACTCCCCGAGGACCACAGGCACTGGACGCCCGACCACCGCGACCGACACGCGGCGGACCGTCACACCCCGATGCCAGAATCAGCTGCGAACATCGGCGACGACGCCGACCGAGCTGACCGGCCTACCCCGTGAAAGATCGAGGTTAGAGTCCACTCATCATCGAGGACCTCGACGCCTATCCCCAGCCATCCCGCGCCACCGGCGCGCCCACACTCAGCTCTGAAGATCCAGATAACTAAACTGTAACGGTTCCTGTGAACGGGCAGGACCCACACTGCGCCGCTGTAGCCTTCGGAGGGAAAAGCCTTGGAGGCGACTTTTACCACATCAACCTAGGGGGACCCATGTTCACGGTCAAAGACCGGATCCCGCGACTCCTGGCGATCGGGCTGATCACCTTTGGGCTCATCGGTGTAGTCCAGGCCACCAACGCTACGCCCAGCTCTGCAGCAAATTGCGTTTCGATGAATAGTGTCGATACGCGTGAAGCCCGAACGAAGCCGTTGGTAGCGATTGCCTTGACGTCAACGTAAATCGCGTTTATTTCCCCGCACTCACACCGTATGTGACTAGCTGGGGACAGTATCAATCGAACGGCGTTTGGCACAACTCGATCATGGGCTCCAAGAAGCACACTTGGGGATTTTCTCAAAGCCAATGGGTAGCCATCAAGAATCTTGCCTCCGGATCGAAGTTCCGCATCAACTCGGACGTCAATACGCGGTTTGACCTTCGTGTGTGAATGCTTTCATACGGCAATCGCGTTCGATCGCACCGTCGGAGGTTCGAAGCATGCAGTGGCGGAATTCGGTCTGGCCTGCGGTGGTTCTTACAGCGCTCACACTGTCAGCGTGTGGAAGCCCTGATCCCGGAAACAGGGAGCTGGACGCACGTATAGTTAATGCGGTCGTCACCTCGCCGGGCGAAGGCGCCTACAAAGATCCGGTCTGGCTCCGCAATCAGCTCAGGGCGACACTCATGCCCGACATCGAAGACTGCTTAGAAGATGCGGGGCGCGCAGATGCGGTCGCCAGAGCAAGCGACTACGTCGCATACCATGAGGAAATGAACGAGTTCGCCTTCCCTGATCCGGATCGATACCGGAACGGCGGAGTGAGGCCCGCAGGTACATTGAACGGGATTCCTGACGCCGAACTTTCGGCGAACGACGCAACACTCCAGTGCTATTTCGATGCGACGCGGGGCCAGCAGAACCAAGCGGTCTCGTTTTTCGATTCTCTTCACTCGGAATGGACTTCGAAAGTGGAGTTGACGGCCGATCCGTCGCGTTTGCCGTCGGAGTTTGCAGAATTCGAGACATGCCTGTTCAAGGAGACAGGGTTTCCCGGTGGACAGACTGATGCAGGGACTTCGGTGACGATCTACGAGTTCCTGTATTGGTGGCCTGATCAGCACGGAGGCGAGGCGGCTATGACCGAGGAAGAGAACCTCCGAGGCGGACGGATCTTCGCTGACTGTCTTACGCCTCTTACGGAAGCTCAAGCAGAGATCGTCGCTGATGATCGTGCCGAGTACATCGAGCAGCACCACGACGATCTCGTCGTCATTGCAGATGCCATCCAAGGCTGATCGGCCCGAGCAGGCGGAACGGGGCGTCTTCACCCCGCGCCGCTCCGTCGTCGTCCTCGCGGTGGTCCTCACCGTCGGCATCATGCTCGGCCTCGGCCTCGGATACGTGGTACTCCGATCGCAGATGGCCACCCCGGAGCAGCGCGCGGCAGCAGCGTCACCGCTGGAGCCGCTCACAGTGACCGCTCCTGTGTTGCGAGAGGAGAGGCAGCAGACGGTCACCCTCACCGGCGCCGTGGAGAACTCAGACACCATCGCTGTCCGTCCTGCGCTCCCGCAGGATGGTTCGGCGTCGGTGTTGGTGAAGTCGAACATGAAACGCGGAGAAAACGTCGATCCGGGGATGTTCCTTGCCGAAATTTCGGGATATCCTGTCTTCGCCATATCCGGGGCTTTCCCGTTCTACCGGGATCTCACTCTCGGAGACACCGGCGAAGACGTCGCCCAGTTGCAGAAGGGTCTCGAGCAAGCTGGCTACTCTCCGGGAGAGCTTGATGGGGAACTCCGGTCCTCCACCCAGCGAGCGCTTGAGCACCTGTTGCGCGATGCCGGGTATCCCCCGGATCTTCTCTACGACGGAAGCGCCGACGAAGGGAGGGAATCCTCGGCGTCAGGAGGTGATTCCGCCCCGCTGCTGGTCCCGCGGAGCCTCTTCGTGGTGATGACAGATCTTCCGGTGTCCATAGTCGACGTGGGCGTTTCCGTGGGCGATCCGCTGGACGAGACCTCTACGCTTATGAGCGTCACCAACGGTCCACTCGTCGTCACTGCGTCGATCTCTACGGTCCAGGCTGCGAACGTCACCGAGGGACAGTCCGTCACCTTCACGGTGCAGGACCAGGATGGTGAACTCACCGGCACGGTGAGCGGCGTAGAGAGCGACCCAGACAACCCCGATCTTTCGTCGATCTTCATCACCCCCGACACCGCCCTTCCGGCCGACGCCGTGGGCCGTGACGCCCGAGCCGAGGTCGTGACCGCTTCCACCGATGGCGCCGTCCTCGTCGTGCCGATCGGCGCGGTGCGCAGCGACTCCTCCGGTTCTGACTATGTGCTTCTCGCCCCGGAGCGCGCGAACGACGAGACGGCGCTGCCCGAACGTCACCCCGTCGTGGTCCGTGAGGTCATCGACGGTGCCGCAGTGCTCGATGAGGGCACCGCCCCTCCGGAGGGCGCAGAGGTGATCGTCGCGCAATCGGAACGCGGCACCTCGCCGGCCAGTGATGACGCGGGTGACGGGGATGGCTCGTGATCACCGCTGCGCCGGTGATAGCTCTCGACGGCGTACACCGCTCCTTCGCCGGACCACCGCAGGTAGACGCCCTGCGGGGTCTCGACCTCCGCGTGCACGCTGGTGAGAGTGTGGCTTTGATCGGCCCAAGCGGTGCAGGAAAGTCGACTGCACTGAATATGTTGGGCTTGCTCGACACCCCGACCCGTGGTCGTGTCCTGCTCGACGGCCAGGACATCAGCAACCTCGGGGACGACGAGCTCTCGCGACTCCGCGGCCAAGAGCTCGGATTCATCTTTCAATCGTTCCACCTGATCCCGTACCGCACCGTCCTGCAGAACGTGGCCCTCGGGCTTCGCTACACCACACGAACACGTGCGATCACCACACACCGCGTCCGCGACGCCGTGAGCGCAGTCGGACTCGACGCCCGGCGCAATGCACGCTGCAGTGACCTCTCCGGCGGCGAAGCGCAGCGAGTGGCGATTGCTCGCGCCGTGGTGCACCGACCCCGACTGCTGCTCGCCGATGAACCAACCGGAAATCTCGACAGCGCCCGCGGCGCTCAGATCCTGGATCTCCTGGACTCGTTGCGCACTGACGAGTCCTCGCGCATCACCGTCACCCACGATCCTGCTGTCGCCGAACGTGCCGATCGCGTCATCGAGATCATCGACGGTCAGAGTGTTTCGGATGACATGCAATGATCCGAACCCGGGAACTGCACGCCTCTCCCCGACCTTCCGTCGCCGAAGCTGTTTCCGCCGTACGTGGCGACCCGGCCCGAAGCGCCGTCGCCGTCATCGCCCTCGCCCTTGCCGTCACCCTCGTCATCACGGTGAACTCACTCGTCAGCACCGTGCGATTCCAGGTCTCTGACAACTTCGACGCCTATGCCGCGTCAACTGTGCACGCCACGACGCAGCCCGACACCAGCGGCGCAGACCAGTCCCTCACCCCGGAGCACGTCGCACGCGCGGCGTCCCTCACGGGAGTGCGGAGAGCCGCCCGATACATCGATGCTTCTTCGGCAGGCATCTCCGTGGCCACCTCGAGCGTGCGCGAGTCCGCACTCGGGCACCGGGTCCCGGTGTTCGCCTCCGATGCGGGCTTCCTCGACACCGTCGATGCTCGTGTCAGCGGTCGTTCCTTGACCGGGGTGGATCCGGCGCTGCCTGTGGCGGTGATCGGTCGAAGCCTTGCTGACGAGATCGATCTGCGTCCGGAGGAGTTCGGCAGTCGCTCCCTGTTCCTCGATGGCGACGCCGTGACGATCATCGGCGTGATCGAGTCCAGTCCACGAATGGAGGCGCTGACCGTGGGAGTCCTCGTCCCCACGGACGCCCCGCTCCGGTCACTCGCTGCAATGCCGCCGAGTTCCCTCGTCGTTGCTGCCGACGATGGCGCAGCCTCGGCCGTCGCAGACGCTCTTCCGATGGTCCTGGATCCTTACCACCCCGAGCTGCTCCAGGTCACCGCCGTCGGTACGGGCTCCGGATTGCGGGGCGACGTCGACTCTCTGATCATCCGACTCGGGCTCGGGGCAAGCGCATTGGCTGCCCTCGTCGGCGCCATCGTCGTGGCCGCCCAGGCGATGGGAGGTGTCGCCTCTCGGATCGGCGAGATCGGGTTGCGTCGGTCTCTCGGTGCACGCCGCTCGCAGATCGGAGTCCAGTTCATCGCCGAAAGCGGCGTCGTCGGGCTCGCTGGAGGGCTGCTGGGCCTCGTCCTCGCTACCATCACGGTTCTTGCAGTCTGCGCTGCTCAGGGCTGGGTCCCGGTCATAGATCTACGACTCCTCCTCTCCGCACCTCTGGCTGCGGTGCTCATCGGAGTGATCGCCGGAACGGTCCCCGCGCTTCGCGCCAGTCGCATTGATCCCGCCCAAGCACTTCGACGGTGACGACGATTCCTCTCGGGGCCGACCACACCTGGTGTCGGACCGCGGCCTGATCCAGTCCGCCGCGAGCACGGCCCGTCGCCACCCGCGGGCGGAGCTGAGCAGCGCGATCTCCTCGGCCCGGTGCAGGTCCGCCACGGTGAGCTCTCGCTCCACGAGCGTCCCGTCCTCGCGCGCGAGGCGTCGCCCCACCCCGTCCAGGCAGCCGTCGGCCAGCGGCGGCGTGCACCAGGTGCCGTCCAGGCGCAGAGCCAGGGACGCGATGGTGGTCTCCACCAGCCGCCCGTGGACGCCGCGGAGGATCACGTCGTCGGCCTGCGGGTGGCGGGCGCGCGCCGCGACGAAGTGGTCGCGCACGGTGGTCTTGTGCGCGCTGAGCTCGGTGGGGATGTCGGTGAGCTGGTCGTCGACGGCGAGGAGCACCGGCTCCGGCGCGGCGGTGAGCGGGCGCGGCTCCGCGGCGCAGCTGCCGTCCCGGCGCAGTCGCAGCCGCACCAGCTGGGCACCGTCCAGGGAGGCGAGCCGTGCCAGCGCCGCGGTGAGCGACTCCTCGTCCACCGCGATCCGGAAGTGCGCGGCCGAGGCCCGCAGCCGGCGCAGGTGGTGCTCGAGGTGCCGGGCGTGCCCCTCATGCACGGCGATCGTCTCCAGCAGCGCGAAGGGCTCGCGCTCCCCCACCGGCAGCACGGCGGCCTTCGCGAGGAGCTCGTCGTACTCGCCGTCGGCCGTGGACCCCCAGGTGATGCCGCCTCCGGCGCCGTAGACGGCGGTGCCGTCGGCCCGATCCTGCACCACGGTGCGGATCGCGACGGAGAAGCGCGCCCGGGGCCTGTCACCGGGGGCCACCACACCGATCGCGCCGCAGTACACGCCGCGCGGGGAGTCCTCGAGGCGGGTGATCAGCTCCATCGTGGACAGCTTCGGGGCGCCGGTGATGGACCCGCACGGGAACATCGCCGCGAGCACGTCCACCAGCCCGGTGCCGGGCCGGGTGCGGGCGCGCAGGCGCGAGACCAGCTGGAGCACTGTCGGGTACTCCTCCACACCGAGCAGCTCGGTGACCTGGACGCTGCCTGGCTCGCTGATGCGGGCGAGGTCGTTGCGCAGCAGGTCCACGATCATGACGTTCTCGGCGCGGTCCTTCTCCCCGCCCACCAGCGCCTCCCGGGCGGCGCGGTCGCGGGCGGGGTCGCCGGTGCGCACGGCGGTGCCCTTCATGGGGGCGGTGGTGACCTCTTCGCCGTCCCAGGTCAGGAAGGTCTCGGGGCTCGCGCTGACGATCACGGCGTCGCCCAGGTCGAGGTAGGCGTGGTGGGCGCCGCGCTGGCGGCGGGCGAGGTCCCCGTACAGCCCGTACGGATCGCCGGTGAGCTGCGAGCGCAGGCGGGTGGTGAGGTTCGTCTGGTAGGTGTCCCCCTTGGCGATCGCGCCGCGGACGGCGGCGATGCGGTCGGCGTGCTCGGCGCGGGACCAGTCGGGGCGCCAGGGCTCGAGCGCGTAGCCGCCGGCGGGGGTGAGCGGGGCGGGGTGCGGGTCGGGGCCGTCGGCGATCCCTGCCCACACCAGCGGCACGCTCCCGTCGCCGGGGTGCGTCTGCGCCTGCGGGTCGAGCCCGGCGGCGGCCTCGTAGGCGAGCATCACCACCGCCCAGGAGCCCGCGGCGACGGCCTGCTCGATCTCGGCGAGCGCCGGGCGCACCTCCTCGGGCCGCTCGGCGCGGATCTCGCGCGTGAAGCGCTCGAACTGCAGCACCTCGCCGGTGACGAGGTCGTCGAGCCGGGCGCGTGGCACCGCGAGGGAACTGGAGGTCACCGCAGCATGATGCCCGATACGCTCCGGTCATGGATGTCATCGCCGCTCGCACCGCCCACATCGACGCGACCGCGGGGATCGCCGGGGACATGCTGCTGGCGGCCCTTATCGATGCCGGGGCGGATCTCGCCGGCGTGCAGGCCGTGCTCGACGCGCTGGTGCCGGGCTCCGTGCGCTTCGTGCGCGACGACGTGGACCGCGGCGGGCAGCGGGCGGTGAAGGTCGACGTGGAGGTGCTGGTGGAGGACCCGCCGCACCGCACCTGGGCTTCGATCCGGGCGATGCTCGAGGACGCGCGGGGCCGGGACGACGTCCCCGGGCGCACCCTCGACCTGGCGCTGGCGGTGTTCGGCCGTCTCGCCGACGCGGAGGGCGCGACCCACGGGGTCCCGGCCGACGAGGTCCACTTCCACGAGGTGGGGGCGCTGGACTCGCTGGCCGACGTGATCGGGGCGTGCGAGGCGTGGCGGCAGCTCGGGATCGAGACCGCGACCGGCAGCGTGCTCGCCGTCGGCTCCGGCCGGATCCGCGCCGCGCACGGCGACATCCCCGTGCCGGTCCCGGCGGTGACGCGGCTCGCGCTCGGCTGGCCGACGGTCGCCGGCGAGCTCCTCCCGCCCCGCGGTCATGGGCACGCGCACGGCCACGGCCACGGACACAGCCACGGGCACTCCCACAGCCACACCCACGCACATGGCGAGGAGCACGGCGAGGAGCACGACCACCCCCACGACCACAGCCACCCCCACGACCACCCGCACTCCCCCGTCCCCGACTCCGACGCGACCCTGCCCGCCCACGCCCAGGGCGGCCCGCACGAGCACGGCGGCCGGCGCGTGCCGGACGGGGTCGCCCCCGGCATCGGCGAGCTCGCCACCCCCACCGGCGTCGCGCTGCTGCGCGGCCTCGCCACGACCGCCGGCCCCCAGCCGATGCTGGTCGCCGACGCGCTCGGCGTCGGCGCGGGGACCAAGGACACCCTCGGCCGCCCGAACGTGGTGCGCGTGCTCGTCGGCCGCGCGTGGGGCGCGACCCCGTCGGCCGACGCCCCGCACCCCGCCGACGCCCACCAGACCCCCACCGCCGCCGTCCAGCTCGAGGCCAACGTCGACGACCTCGACCCGCGCCTGTGGCCGCGGGTCGTGGACGAGCTGCTCGAGAACGGGGCGCTGGACGCCTGGCTGGTCCCGATCTCGATGAAGCATGGCCGCCCGGCCGTGACCATCCACGCGCTCGTGCGCGAGGGCGAGGAGCAGGCCGCCTCGGACCTGCTCATGGACCGCACCGGCACCCTCGGCGTGCGCCGCCACCGCGTCGAGCGCACGATCCGCACCCGCGAGTTCACCCATGTCGAGGTGCGCGGGCAGCGGATCGCGGTGAAGATCGCCCGCGACGGGGACGGCGCCGTGGTGCGCCGCGAGCCCGAGTTCCGCGACGTCGCCGCGGCCGCGCGGGTGCTCGGCGTCAGCGAGCGGGCGATGCTCGATCTCGCACGGGAATCCGCATCCGGCCTCGCGGACGGGCGGGCCTGACCGATACTGGGGACGGACCACCGACGCTCCACGAGGAGGACCCCATGGCCACCCTGTCCGACGCGATCAACGTCGCCATCGCCCAGGCCCGCAAGGCGGAGCACGGCCGCCACGCCGAGCTGCTGATCCACGACGGGCCGCTGCGCCAGACGGTCCTCGCCCTGAAGCAGGGAGTGCGCCTGGCCGAGCACAACTCCCCGCCCGCCGCCTCGATCCAGATGATCCGCGGCCGCGTGAAGGTCACCGGCGAGGAGCCGGTGGTGCTCGAGACCGGCGAGGTCGCCGCCCTCACCCATCACCGCCACAGCGTCGAGGCGCTCGACGACTCGGTGTTCCTGCTGACCACGGTCACCTCCGTCCCCGGCTCCGAGAGCCACGGCGGGCCGGGCACGAAGACCGGCGAGCTGCGCCGGCTCCGCGAGGAGGAGCTCAGCGCCGCCGAGCGGGAGCGCGTCGGCGGCGCCTGAGCCCGCTCAGCGGCTCACCCCACCTCACCGCCGCCCTGGCTCGCCAGGCGCAGCCAGGTGTCCACGACGGTGTCGGGGTTCAGGGACATCGAGGCGATGCCCTGGTCCAGCAGCCACTCGGCGAGGTCCGGGTGGTCGCTCGGGCCCTGACCGCAGATGCCGACGTACTTCCCGGCGGCGCGGCACGCCTCGATGGCGCGGGAGAGCATGAACAGCACCGCCGGGTCGCGCTCGTCGAAGGCCTCGGCGACCAGGGCGGAGTCGCGGTCCAGACCCAGGGTCAGCTGGGTCATGTCGTTCGAGCCGATCGAAAAGCCGTCGAAGTGCTCGAGGAACAGCTCGGGCGTCGCAGCGTTCGAGGGGATCTCGCACATCATGATCACCTCGAGCCCGTCCTTCCCGCGCACCAGCCCATGGGTGGCGAGCAGGTCGATGACGCCCTTGCCCTCGGCGGGGGTGCGCACGAAGGGGATCATGAGCTTCACGTTCGTCAGCCCCATGTCCTCGCGCACGTAGCGCAGGGCCTCGCACTCCATGGCGAAGCACTCGGCGAAGTCCTCGGACAGGTACCGCGAGGCGCCGCGGTAGCCGATCATCGGGTTCTCCTCGTGCGGCTCGAACAGCGGACCGGCCAGCAGGTTCGCGTACTCGTTGGACTTGAAGTCGCTCATCCGCACGATCACGGGCTCGGGGTGGAAGGCCGCGGCGATCGTGGCGACGCCCTCGGCGACGCGCTGGACGAAGTACTGCCGCGGGCTCTCGTAGGCGGCGATCCTCTCCTTCACCTGCGCGGCCACCTGGGGCTCGTCCTTCTCCAGGCGGTCCAGCTCGAGCAGGGCGCGGGGGTGGATGCCGATCTGGCGGTTCACGATGAACTCCAGGCGTGCGAGGCCCACGCCGGCGTTGGGCAGGCGGGAGAAGGCGAAGGCCTGCTCCGGGTTGCCCACGTTCATCATGATCTTGGTGCGCAGCGGCGGCATGGAGTCCACCTCGGAGGAGGAGACCGTGAAGTCCAGCAGGCCGTCGTAGACGTAGCCGGTGTCGCCCTCGGCGGCGGAGACGGTGACCTCGTCCCCGTCGGCGAGCGCGGAGGTCGCCCCGCCGGTGCCGACCACGGCCGGGATCCCCAGCTCGCGGGCGATGATCGCGGCGTGGCAGGTGCGGCCGCCGCGGTTGGTGACGATGGCGCTGGCGCGCTTCATGATCGGCTCCCAGTCGGGGTCGGTCATGTCCGCGACGAGCACCTCGCCGGGCTGGAACTCGTGCATGCGGTCGATGGAGTCCAGCACCCGCACGGGGCCGGCGCCGATCTTCGCGCCGATCGCGCGGCCCTCCACGCGCACGGGGCCGCGCGCGGACAGGAGGTACTTCTCCACAGTGCCGCCGGCGCGGGACTGCACGGTCTCGGGCCGGGCCTGGAGGATGTACAGCTGGCCGTCGGCGCCGTCGAGGCCCCACTCGATGTCCATCGGGCGCCCGTAGTGCTCCTCGATGATCAGCGCCTGCTTCGCCAGGTCCGTGACCTGCTGGTCCGTGAGGGACAGGCGGGTGCGCTCGGCCGCATCGACGTCCACGAAGGCCGTGGTGCGGCCCACGGCGGAGTCGGTCGTGTAGACCATCTTGGTGGCCTTCTCGCCGACCTGGCGCTTGAGGATCGCGGGGCGACCCTCGCGCAGTCCGGGCTTGTGGACGTAGAACTCGTCGGGGTTGACGGCGCCCTGGACCACGCCCTCGCCGAGCCCGTAAGCGGAGGTGATGAACACGGCGTCCTCGAAGCCGGACTCGGTGTCGACGGTGAACATGACGCCGGAGGAGCCGATGTCGGAGCGGACCATCTTCTGCACGCCTGCGCTGAGCGCCACGGCAGCGTGGTCGAAGGAGTGGTGGACGCGGTAGGCGATCGCCCGGTCGTTGTACAGGGACGCGAAGACCTCGCGGATCGCCAGGAGCACGTCGTCGATGCCGCGCACGTTCAGGAAGGTCTCCTGCTGGCCGGCGAAGGACGCATCGGGCAGGTCCTCGGCGGTGGCGGAGGAGCGCACCGCGAAGGATGCCTCGTCGCCGCTGCCGGCGGCGAGCTTCTCGTAGGCCTCGCGGATGCCCTCCTCGAGCGTGGCGGGGAAGGGCTGGTCGATGACGAGGCCGCGGATCTCGCGCCCCGCCTCGGCGAGCGCGAGGGTGTCGTCGGTGTCGAGGTCCTTCAGCCGTTCCTCGATCCGCTCGGCGAGACCCGTCGCCCCGAGGAACTCGCGATACGCGTCGGCGGTGGTGGCGAAGCCGTCGGGCACCTGCACCCCGAGCCGGGAGAGGTTCGAGACCATCTCGCCGAGGGAGGCGTTCTTGCCTCCGACCTGCTCGAGGTCTGCCATGGCGAGCTCGGAGAACCATCGGATGCTCTGCGTCATTGCTGCTCCTTCGGGGGGTGGGGGTGAGGCGGTGGCGGCTCAGCGGGCGGTGGTGCCGCGCCGGGCGAGGGTCTGGAGGATGAGGGTGGACATCTCCTCGACGGACTTGTTCGAGGAATCGACGAAGGGGATCCTGTGCACGTCGTAGACGCGGCGGGCCCGGGACAGCTCCCAGCGCGTCTGCTCGACGGAGGCGTACCGGGAGTCGGGGCGGCGCTCGGAGCGCACGGCGGAGAGGCGCTGCGGGGAGGTGAGCAGGCCGAAGCAGCGGTCCGCCGCCTCGGCGATGGTGCGGGGCAGCACCTCGCCCTGGAGGTCCTCGTCCACCAGCGGATAGTTCGCCACGAAGATGCCGTGCATGAGCGCGAGATACATCGAGGTGGGGGTCTTGCCGCAGCGCGAGGGGGCGATGAGGATGACGTCGGCCTTCTCGATCGCGCGCACGGACTGGCCGTCGTCGTGCTCGATCGCGAACTCGACGGCCTGCATGCGGCGGTTGTAGCGGCGGGAGTCGCCCACGCCGTGCAGGCGGGCGGGGGCGTGGTCGCCGGTGACGCCGAGGCGGGCCTCGAGCTGGGCGAGGTGGTTGCTGACGAAGTCGATGACCGGCGCCTTCGTGGTCAGCAGCTCCTGGCGGACGGCGTCATCGACGACGGTGAGGAACACCAGCGGCGCGACGGGGCCGTCCATCGCGGCGTCGAGATCGTCGCGCACCTCGCGCGCCTCCTCGACGCTGCGCACGAAGGGGATCAGGCGGCGTTCGAAGGGGACCGAGGGGAACTGGAGCAGCAGGGCGTTGCCCATGGTCTCGGCGCTGATGCCGGTGGAGTCGGAGATGAAGTAGACCGGCACTGCGCCGTGGGCGCCGCTCGCGGCGGGGGCGGCCGACGGGCCCGGACGGTCCGGGGCGCGGGCGCGATCGGGCAGCGGCGGCGGTATCGGTAGCGATGCGTTCATTCGGCGCCCCTTGCTCGAAGCCCGGCCGGGACCGGGTGCACGTCGACGTGCTGGCCACACCGTAACCGGAGCATGCGCCGCGCGTCCTGCAGGTTCGTGACAGTGGCGCGGCTCACCCCGCCTTTGCGCGAGATCGCCGGGGTGTGCGCTCACCCGTGCGCGTTCGCGCAGAGCGCGGCCGACGGGGCGTCTCAGCCCTCGGTCTCGGCCTCGCTCTCCTCGTCGGATTCCTCCTTCGGGGCGGCCTCCGCCCGCACGGGCCAGCGCTGCACGACCGCGTCCCTCAGCGGCTGCTCGCGCTGGTGGAGCCAGACGCCGACGACGGCGGTGAGCAGCAGGACGACGAAGGCCGCGAGCGCCAGCCACGCACCCAGCGGCGCCGCGGCCCGCAGCGCGGGCCCGGCGGCGGCGTAGGTCTGCCAATCGGGCTGATCGGCGATAGCGTCGACGAACCACAGAGCGGCACCGAGCCCGACCGCGGTCCCGACGAGAACCTGCACCACGCGCAGCGAGGGCGGGGTCGAGGGTTCCAGCTCCGCCACGGGGCTCGCGTGCTCAGGGAGCGGCGCCCCGGGGTCGGCGAGCACGGCGCGGAACCTGCGCGTCGCGGCCCGGTGGATCACCACGTCGCAGGCCACGGCCCCCGCGAACGCGAGCAGTGCCAGCAGCGCGCAGACGGCCATGATCACTGCCAGCAGATCCACGACCTGCTCCGCGGCCTCGGTGAGCTCGGCCCGCTCCCCCACCTGCCCGCCGGGACCCCTCTCCGCGTCCGGGTAGGCGATGACGAAGATCAGCTGCAGGGCGATGAGCCCTACGCCCGCCGCGGGGCCGAGAATCGCGAACAGCGCCTGTTCGAGCCGCTTCGCCGTGGGGGCGGGGTGCCGCTCGGGCGGCAGCCCCGCCCGCCGCGCCTCGACCTCTGCGCGGGTGAGGACGTGCCCTGCGGCGATGATCCGGTGCTGCTCGGTCCAGTGCTCCTCGGCCCTCCGGAACCGCGTCTCCTGCCACCCGCCCATCACGCGTCCGGTCAGGGGGATCCCGCCGGCGACGAGCGCGAGCGCGAGACCGCCGCCGAGGACGATCCCGTCCGCGCCGTCACCCGAAGAGATCCCCGCCGCCACCCAGAGCAGGTAGAAGAATCCGCCGACGACCAGCACGGCGATCGCCACGTACTTGTACGGAGACCCAGTGGGCTCCTGCCCCCACCTCCACTGCTCCGGGTGCGGCACCTCCTGCGGTGGCGTCCTCTCCGCGGCGCGGTCAAGCGCCCATGCATGTGCCGGCCCGTGGAGAGATCCGGCGAAGGCCATGAGCAGTCCTCCGACCGCGCCGAGCACCAGTGCGGCACCCGCGGACGCGCGCGCCACCAGGTCCATCGTGGTCCCCACCTCGGTGCCCGCGAGGACCTCCTCACCGGCGAATCCCCCGATGAGGGCCATGACGAACAGCAGGACCAGGCCACCGAGCCCGAACAGCAGCGCCCCGGCGAGCTCCAGGGGCAGCGCCGCGAGCAGCCCCAGCCGCAGGTACCGCCACCGGGACTCCGCGATACGACTGCCCAGCTCACTCATGTCTCATCCCTCTCCCTCGTCGTCGGCGTCGTCGTTCGGTCCAACTTCCGCCCGCACGGGCCAGCGCTGCACGAGCACGTCCCGCAGCGGCTGCTTACGCTGGTGGAGCCACGTGCCGACGACGGCGGAGAGCGTCAGCAGGGCAAGGGCACCGAGTGCGCTCCACCCGCCGAGCGGACCCGCGGCCCGCAGCGCCGAGCCGGCGACGGAGTAGGTCCTCCAGTCGGGATCATCGGCGACGGCACCGACGAACCACAGTGCGGCGCCGAATCCGACCGCCGCCCCCGCGAGGGCCTGCAGCAGGCGCAGCGACGGCGGGGACGTCGGCGCCAGCTGCGCCACGAGCCTCCGATGCGGCGGCAACGTCGCCTCCGGGTCGGCGAGCACGGCGCGGAACCTGCGCGTCGCCACCCGGTGGATCACCACGTCGCAGGCCACGGTCCCCAGGTAGGCGAGCAGCCCGATCAGTGCGCAGACGGAGAAGATCAGGATCAGCAGATCGACGAGCTGCTCTCCGGTGTCGCTGAGGTCGGCCCGGTCCCCCGGCCGTCCGCCGGGCCAAGGCTCCCGGTCCGGGAAGACGAGGGCGAGGGCCGCCTGCAGAGCGGTCAGCCCCACGGCGGCAGCGGTGCCGAGGATCGCGAACAGCGCCCGCCCGAGCCATCGCACGCCGGGAGCGGGGTGCTCCTCGGGCGGCAGTCCCTTCCGCCGCGCCCCGAACTCGGCCCGGGTGATCACGTGCCCCGCGGCGATGATGCGGTGCGGCTCGGTCCAATGCGCGCGCACGACCTCGAAATGCCGCCTCTGCCACCGACCCATCACACCCCTCGTGAGGGGGATGCCCCCGGCGAGCAGCGCCATCCCTCCTCCGATGCCGGCGAGGATGGCCCAGGAGCCGTCGGTCCCGTCCATCACGCCCCACACCGCCGCCGCGAGGCCGATGCTCGCGACGAAGAGCACGATGACGGCGACGAGCAGGTATCCCGCCCCGCTGGGTTCGCGCGCCGCCTCCCACTGGACGGGGTAGGGGACGGCCGACGGAGGCGTGGACCCCGCGGCGCGGGAGAGCCCCCGGGCACTGAGCGGTCCGTGGAACGCGCGAGCGAGACCCCACGCCAGCAGCCCTGCCGCACCGAGGCTCAGCAGGGCACCGAGCACGCCGCGGCCCACGAGGTCGAGCGTGGTGCCCACCTCCGTGCCGGCGAGCAGCTCCTCGCCGAGAAACCCCGCCACCATCGCCGTGCCGGCGAGTCCCAGAAGGCCGAACAGCGCGAAGCGCAGTGCGGACGCGATCTGATGCGGCAGCGCCGCGGCCGGCCCGAGCGGCAGGTACCGCCAGCGGGAGTCCGCGATCCCGCCGCCGCTCTCAGCCATGGCTCAGCACTCCGACGAGGAAGTCGTCGGCCGCGGGGCGCAGGTCCCAGGTGGAGAAGCGCTGGGTGAGCCCCAGCTCGGCCGCGGCGGCGTCGGCCTCGAAGTCCGCGAGCGCGTATCCGCGGTCCAGGCCGAAGCCGACCACGAGGCGTCCGTCCTCCGCGAGGTGCGCGGCGAGCGCCGCGAGCGCGGGCCGACGCTCGGAGGCGGCGAGGAAGGTGAGGACGTTCCCGGCGCACACCGCGAGATCGAACTCCAGCCGCTCCCCGTCCTCGCCCCACAGGTCGAGCGCAGCGAGGTTCCCGGCCTCCCAGCGGGAGCCGGGGTGGTCGGCGCGGGCCACCTCGATCAGCTCCGCATCGAGGTCGACGCCGACGACCGCATGCCCCCGCGCCGCGAGATATCCGCCGACCCTCCCGGTGCCGCAGCCCGCATCCAGGATCCGCGACCCGCGTGCGGCCATGGCGTCCAGCAGCCGCGCCTCGCCGTGGATGTCCTGCCCCGACGCCTCGATGCGGCGCCAGCGCGCGGCGTAGCCGCGGGCGTGCTCGGGGTTCCGGCGCACGGCGGCGCTCCAGAGGTTCTCGGCGGGTCCGGAGGCGCGATCGGAGGAAGGGTCGGTACGGCTCATGGACCCTATGGTGCCCCGTCGGCCGCCGCGACCTCGCGCTCCTCCTCGACCCGAGCCGTCGGGCGCGGCGCGACCGCAGGGGCGAGCACCGCCGCGACGAGCACCACGGCGAGCGGCACGATCAGCGCGCCGCGCAGCCCGATCTGCTCGCCGAGCAGCCCGAGCACGGGCGGGCCGACGAGGAAGGCGAGGTAGCCGACCGTGGAGGTCAGCGCCATGCGGGCCGCAGGATCCGGGCCGGAGTCCCCGGCGGCGGAGAGGGCGAGGGGGAAGCCGAGGGAGGCGCCGAGGCCCCACAGCACCACGGCGGCGAGCGCCACGCCCGCGTGGTCAACGTAGGCGACGAGCCCGAGGCCGAGCGCGGCGAACAGGGCGCTGACCGTCAGCACCCGGGAGCGGCCCACGCGCTCCACGATCGGTCCGCCCACGAAGCGGCCCACGGTCATCGAGGCGGCGAACAGGGCGAACACCGCGGAGCCGAGCGTCGCGTCGAGGCCGTGGCCGTCGACCATGATCAGCGGCAGCCAGTCGTTGGCGGTGCCCTCGGCGAGCGCCATGGCCAGCACGATCGGGCCGAGGAGCAGCAGGCGCGCGTCCTTCCACAGCGCGGGACGCGGGGACTCCGCCCGGCCGGCGCGCTCGGCGGCGGTGACCTTCCCGGTGCCGGAGGGGATCGCAGGCAGGGCATAGGCGAGTAGTCCCGCCCCGACCACGGCGGCGAGCACGAGGTGCGCGACCACCGGGAAGCCGGCGGCATTGGCGAGGATGCCGAGCAGCGCGCCGAGCACGGTGCCGAAGCTGAAGAAGCCGTGCATGGCCAGGAGGAAGGGCCGCCCGCCGAGCTTCTCGACCTCACCGCCCTCCACGTTCATCGCGACCTCGCCGGCGCCCATGCCGCCGCCGAACAGCGCCAGCCCGAACGCGGTGAGGACGGGCTGCCCGAGCGCCGCGCCGAGCGCGATCACCGGCATCGACACGACCACGAGGGACGAGCCGATCGTGATCACGGGCCGGGTCCCGAGCCGCAGGACCAGCGGTCCCGAGGAGAGGATCCCGAGCATCGACCCGACGGACAGTCCGGCCAGCACCATGCCCATCTCCGCGGTGGAGGCGTCCAGCAGGTCCCGCACCGCCGGGGTGCGGGTGACCCACGAGGACATCGCGAGCCCCGGCATGAGGAACAGCGCGAAGAGCGCGAGGCGGCGCCTGCGAAGCGACACGGGCACCGCCGCGCCTCAGGCCATTACGCGGGAGTCGTCGCGGATCTGGCCCACGAGCTCCTCGAGCATGTCCTCGAGGGTGACCACGCCGATGACGCGTCCGTCCCTGTTGGTCGCGGCGCCGAGGTGGGCGCCGGAGTCCTGCATCTCGGCGAGCGCGTCGCGCAGCGGCTGGTCGCCGCCGATGCGGGGGAGGGCGCGGATGCGCGCGGCGGGGATCGGCTCGTCGCGGTGCTCCTGGACCGAGTCGAGCAGGTCCTTGATGTGGACGTAGCCGGTCAGGGTCCCGTCGGCCGCCTTCATGGGGAAGCGGGAGTAGCCCTCGACGGCCGCGGCCTCCGCCTGGGCGGCGGTGACGCCCTCGGGGAGGGTGGAGACCTTCTCGAGCGGGATGACCAGGTTCGCGACGCTGCGCGCCTCGAACCGCAGCGCGCCGAGCAGCAGCGCCTCGTCGTTGTCCTCGAGCAGTCCGCCCTCGCGGGACTCGCTGACCATCGCCGCGACCTCGTCGCGGGTGAAGGCGCTGGTGACCTCGTCCTTGGGCTCGATCTTCATCATCCGCAGCACGAGGTTGCCGGTGGAGTTCAGCAGCCACAGCAGCGGTCGCAGCACGGTCACCACGGCCACCAGCACGGGGCTGAGGATCATCGCCATCCGCTCCGGGCCGGCGAGCGCGATGTTCTTGGGCACCATCTCGCCGAAGACGACGTGGAGGTAGGTGACCAGGGACAGGGCGATCACGAAGGCGATCGGGTGGGTGAGCGCGCCGGGCACGTGCAGCCACTCCAGGGGCGCCTCGATGAGGTGGGCGATCGCGGGCTCGCTGATCGCGCCGAGCGCGAGGGAGCACACGGTGATGCCCATCTGGGCGCCGGCCATCATGAGGGACACCTGCTCCATCGCGGAGATGGTGACCTTCGCGGCCCAGTTGCCCTCGAGGGCCTTGGGCTCGATGACGGAGCGGCGGGCGGAGATCAGGGAGAACTCCGCACCCACGAAGAAGGCGTTGAACAGGAGCAGGACGAGGGTGGCGATCAGGCCGATGTAGTCGTTCATCGCTGCTCCTCGCGCTCGTCGTCGGCGCTCTCGTCGGACCGATCGGACTCGGTGTCCTCGTCGGGCGCGGCCTCGACCTTCACGTGCACGGTCTCGATCCGCATCCCGTCGATCTCGGTGACCTCGATGCGCAGCTGGGCGGGGTCCTCGCCGGGAGCGGGGTCGGTGTCCACCACGATCTCGTCGCCGACCTCGGCGAAGCGGCCGAGTTCCATGGTGACCAGGCCGCCGAGGGTGTCGTAGTCCTCGTGCTCGGGGACGGTCACGCCGAGGCGCGCGGTGGCCTCGTCGGGGCGCAGGCGCGCGTCGAGGTCCCAGGAGCCGTCGGCCTCGGGGGCGTCGTCGGTCTCCTCGTCGTGCTCGTCGCGGACCTCGCCCACGATCTCCTCGACGAGGTCCTCGAGGGTGATGAGGCCGGCGTGGTCGCCGAACTCGTCGACCACTATCGCCATCTGGAGGCCGCCGGCCCGCAGGGTGTCCATGAGGTCGTCCAGCGGCACGGTGTCGGGCACGAACGTCGCGGGCCCCATCACGGCGTCCACGCGGGTGGTGGGGCGCTGGTCGAAGGGGACGGCGAGGCCGTGGCGGATGTGGGCGACGCCCGCGATCTCGTTCTCGTCGTCGATCACCGGGAAGCGCGAGTGGCCGGTCTCCCGGGCGAGCTCGAGCAGGTCGGCGACGGACTGGTCGACCTCGAGGGAGTCCACGCGGCCGCGCGGCACCATCGCGTCGTGGGCGCGGCGGTCGCCGAAGGCAAGGGTGCGCTGCACGAGGAAGGCGGTCTCCTCGGCGAGGGCGCCCTCGTCGGCCGAGCGCTTGACCAGCACGGACAGCTCGTCGGCGCTGCGGGCGGAGCCGAGCTCCTCCTGCGGCTCCACGCCGAGGGCGCGCACCACGGCGTTGGCGTTGCCGTTGAACAGCCGGATCGGCAGGGCGAGGATCTTGGTGAACAGGCGCTGGAAGCCGACGACGGCCTTGGCCGTGCGCAGGGGCTGGGAGATCGCCATGTTCTTGGGGACCAGCTCGCCGAAGACCATGGTCATGCCCGTGGCGAGCACGAGGGCGAGGGCCACGGAGGCGGAGCGGGCGGCGACGGGGCTGAGCCCCGCGTCCTCGAGCGGCGGGCTCACGAGCGCCGCGATCGCGGGCTCGGCGAGGAAGCCGATGGCGAGGTTGGTGACGGTGATGCCGAGCTGGGCTCCGGAGAGCTGGGTGGAGAGGGTCTTCATGCCCTCCAGCACCCCGCCGGCGCGCTTGTCGCCGGAGGCCGCGGCCTTCTCGACGTCGTTGCGGTTGACCGTGATCAGGGAGAACTCGGCGGCGACGAAGGCGCCGCAGGCCAGCACGAGCAGGAGCCCGATCGCCAGCGAGAGGAGGGGACCGATCAGATCCATGGACGGATCCCCCCGAGGTTCGTGAATGTGTGCAGGCCCGAAGGCCTGGGACTGTCACTCGGGGCGTCGCTGGCGGCGCTCATGATCTCCTGGTGCTCCTCAAGATCCCCGCCGGCTCTCGGCGAGGGCTGAGGGAATGCTACAACCCGGTGCCTGGACGCGGCAGGGTGTGTGGACGACGTCTCGGACGGCGGTTCAGGAGGCGGCGGCGCGCTCGTCGGCCCGACGCTGGAGGAACGCGGCGACGGCCCGCAGCTCAGGCTCGTCCACGGCGTGGCCGAGGTAGGGCCGACGCTCCTCCTCGACCCGGGTGTGCGCGGTGAGGAACTCGCGCACCTGCTCCTCGATCTCGCCGCCGAACAGCGGGTCCAGCCCGCCGTGCCCCCACATCACGCGCGGGCGCACCTCGGCGAGGTGCTCGTCGCCGGGCAGCGGGGCGGGGAAGGGACGGCCGGAGAGGTTCACGACGAAGTCGAGGGAGGCGGGGTCGCGGCGCAGCAGGTGCAGGGCGAGCAGACCGCCCTGCGAGAAACCGATGATGCCGGCGATCTTGCGCCCGGCCTCGCGCTGCGCGGAGATCCACGCCTCGACCGCCTCGGCGGCAGGCTCGATCATCTCGGGGCGCGCCGGGTCCACGGGCATCTCGAACCAGGCGTAGCCCTGGACGTAGGCGAGGATGCCGCGCAGGGAGACGTAGGCGAAGTCCGGCGGGAGGAAGGGGACCAGGCCCGTCAGGTCGCGCTCGTGGCTGCCGAGGCCGTGCAGGAGCACGACGATCGGCTTCGCACCGTCGTCCTGCATGCGCACCGCCGCGTCCTCGTCGATGCGGGGGGAGATCAGCGTGAAGTCGCCGTGCTGCGCGGGAGTAGTCATGGCGCCAGAGTAGGGGAAGAACCCCCAGGTCGCGCGGTGCACTGAGCGGCGCGCTGGTCGGAGGGACGAGATCCGACCCCTGGGGGTCCCGGCAGCTCGGTGGTATTCGCTGCGCGTCCGGATGAACGGTCGCCTCAGCGGCGAGCCACCTCACACGTCCGATAAGAAATCACTTCTCGGATCACCTCCTTCCCTGTGGGCTACCACGGTAGGACCGTGCGACGCGCGCGGCAACGGATTTATCGCGACCGGGTCGATCTATTGCTTTTCGATAGATATCCCTCGATACTCGTCGCATGACATCACCCGCTTCGCGCCTCCGGATCGACGTGCTCCGCGCTCTGCTCGTTCTCGCCCTGGTCCTCGTCCTCGTCCTCCAGCTCGGCGTGCTGCCCTGGCTGTCCGGCGCTCTCGCCGAGGCCCTGCCCGACGAGGCATACATGCGCTGGCCGGTGCTTCTGCTCGCCGTGGCGGGCCTGGCCTGCGTGGAGGTGGGGATCGTATGCACACTGCGCCTGCTCGGCATCACCCGCCGCGGCGAGGTCTTCGCCGAGAGCTCGCTGCGCTGGGTCGACGGGATCATCGTCGCCTTCGTCGTGGGCGCCGCCGTGTGCGTCGCGACCCTCGTCTACCAGTCCTTCACCGTCGGCGGACCGCCCGCCTGGACCCTCCTGCTGCTCCTCACCACGCTCGGCGGGGTCGGGATGGCGCTGCTGATGAGCGTGATGCGCACCCTCCTCGTGCAGGCCACGACCCTGCGCCGGGAGATGGAGGCGGTGATCTGATGCCGATCGTGGTGCGGATCGACATCGAGCTCGCCCGGCGCAAGATGTCCGTCGGCGAGTTCGCCGAGCGGGTGGGCATCACCCCCGCGAACGTCGCGGTGCTGAAGAACGGCCGCGCCAAGGCGGTGCGGTTCAGCACCCTCGAGGCGATGTGCGAGGTCCTCGACTGCCAGCCCGGGGACCTGCTCGAATGGGTGCCGGACGGCGAGGACTGATCGCTGCTCCGCGGGTCTCAGGTCCCGCAGAAGGTCATGAAGTGCTCGCCGCCCTCGCCCGGGCCCTCGAGGTGCTCGAGCCCCGGCCGGCGCGTGAACGGTGCCCTCACCGCGTCGAGCATCTCGCGCACCGGCGCGAGGTCGCCGAGGTGCGCGGCACGCAGCGCCGCATCGAGGTGGAGGTTGCGCGGCGCATACAGAGGATTGCGCGCCGGGGTCCTGTCGTCCGCGCTCCCGTCGGCCGACGAGGCGCGCAGCGCCTCCCAGCGCGCGATCCACGCCCCCATCCCCGCAGGCAGCTCGCTCGCCCGCCCCTCCTCGAGGGTGCGGAAGGTGCCCGTGTGGTCGAGGCCGTGCTCCTCGAGCAGCGCGAACAGCTCCTCGCCGAGCGCGAGCACCGCCGACTGCTCCGCGCGGATCCCGAGCTTCCTCGCGAGCCCGTCGGCGTAGGCCTCGAGGTACCAGCCCTCGTACTGCTCGAGCACGGCGGTGGCGCGGGCGACCGCACCGTTCGGGTCGTCCTCGTCGATACGCTGGACGAGAGTCTCGGCGAAGCGGGAGAGGTTCCACAGCGCGATGCCGGGCTGGTTGCCGTAGGCGTAGCGGCCGCCGCGGTCGATCGAGCTGAACACGGCGCCGCGACGGTGCGCATCGAGCACGGCGACGGGGCCGTAGTCGATGCCCTCGCCGGACAGCGCCATGTTGTCGGTGTTCATCACGCCGTGGACGAGGCCGAGCAGCATCCACTGCGCGACGAGCCGCGCCTGGGCGCGGGTGACGGCCTCGAGGAGGCCGAGGGGCCCGTCGGCCGACGGGTGGTGGCGGGCGATGGTGTGGTCGACCAGGGCGCGGCGTACGCCGGGGTCGAGATGCCAGGCGGCGTACTCGAAGGTGCCGACGCGCAGGTGGCTCGCGGCGACGCGGACCAGCAGCGCGCCCGGTTCGGGGGTGATGCCCTGGCGCGGGGCGATCCGCTCGCCGGTGGTGAGCACGGCGAGGGCGCGGGTGGTGGGGACGCCGCAGGCGTGGAGCCATTCGCCGAGCACGGCCTCGCGCAGCATCGGGCCGAGCGGCGCCTTCCCGTCGCCGCCGCGGGCGAAGGGGGTGCGACCGGCGCCCTTGAGATGCAGGTCGCGGCGGTGGCCGAGGGTGTCGACGAGGTCGCCGAGCAGCACGGCGCGGCCGTCGCCGAGCACGGAGTTCGGGGTGCCGAACTGGTGGCCGGCGTAGGCCTGGGCGGTGGTGCCGTCGATCTGGCCGGTGAGCAGGGCGAGGCCGTCCTCGCTGCGCAGCCAGGCGGGGTCGATTCCGAGTTCGCGGGCGAGGTCCTCGTTCAGCCACTGGAGCTCGGGGTCGGGCGGCACGTCGGCGCGGAAGGCGACGGACAGCTCGGGGAGGGCGTCGGCGTAGGTCTGGTGGAGCGTCGGCGCAGCCGTGCTCGGAGCGGTCATCGCGCACCTCCTTCGGGCTCCACGGTAGCCCCGTGCGACCACCCGTTGACTTCGTGACGTGGAACACAGAGGGTGGCGGGGTCGGCTCGCACCGGCGGGCCACGGCAGGCAAGGAGGCCTCCCTCATGTCCAGCAACCGCGCGATCGCCTATCAGGGCCCCGGAAAAGTCGAGGTCGTCGACATCGACTACCCCACCTTCGAGCTGAAGGACGGCCCGGGCGTGAACCCTGCGAACGTCGGCCGCCAGCTGCCCCATGCAGCGATCCTCAAGGTCGTCACCACCAACATCTGCGGTTCGGACCAGCACATGGTCCGCGGCCGCACCACCGCGCCCGAGGGCCTGGTGCTCGGCCACGAGATCACCGGCGAGGTGATCGAGACCGGTCCGGGCGTCGAGTTCATCAAGGAGGGCGATCTCGTCTCGGTACCCTTCAACATCTCCTGCGGTCGCTGCGAG
Organism: Brachybacterium aquaticum; assembly: GCF_014204755.1. Lineage (NCBI taxonomy): Bacteria > Bacillati > Actinomycetota > Actinomycetes > Micrococcales > Dermabacteraceae > Brachybacterium > Brachybacterium aquaticum. Next base: position 3,178,286 of record NZ_JACHLZ010000001.1, on the reverse strand, counting down.
ATGTGCAAGACGCGCCGCACTGAGATCTGTCTGAACGTGAACCCCGACCGTCCCGGCAGCGCCTACGGTTATGTCGACATGGGCGGCTGGGTGGGTGGCCAGGCCGAGTACGTCGTGGTCCCCTACGCCGACTGGAACCTGCTGAAGTTCCCCGACAAGGACCAGGCGATGGAGAAGATCCTGGATCTGACCATGCTCTCGGACATCTTCCCCACCGGCTTCCACGGCGCGGTCACCGCGGGCGTGGGCCCCGGCAAGTCCGTGTACATCGCCGGCGCGGGCCCGGTGGGCACCGCCGCCGCGGTGGGCGCGCAGCTGCTGGGCGCCTCGGTGGTGATCATGGCCGACATGAACGCGGACCGCCTGGCGAACGCCGCGAAGTTCGGCTGCGAGACGATCGACGTGTCGACGGAGGATCCGCGCGAGGGGATCGCCCGGATCCTCGGTCGCGAGGAGGTCGATGCGGGCGTGGACGCGGTGGGCTTCGAGGCTCGCGGCCACGGCAAGGACGCGGGCGAGGCGCCGGCGACGGTGCTGAACACGCTGATGGACGTGACCCGCGCGGGCGGCCGGCTCGGCATCCCGGGGCTGTACGTCACCGGCGATCCGGGCGGCGTGGACGCGGCGGCGCAGGAGGGCTCGCTCTCCCTGCGGCTCCGCCTCGGCTGGGCGAAGGCGCTGTCGTTCACCACGGGCCAGTGCCCGGTGATGAGCTACCACCGCCAGCTGATGGAGGCGATCCTGCACGACAAGGTGAAGATCGCCGACGCCGTGAACGCCACCGCGATCTCTCTCGACGACGCCCCGAAGGGCTACGCCGAGTTCAATTCGGGTGTCGCGAAGAAGTACGTCATCGATCCGCACGGCGTGACAGGGAAGGTGCAGGCCGCCTGACGGCTCGTCGGTGAGGCGCGCGGGACACGCGAGTCGGGCTCGCTGGGTTCGGCGGGTGCGCCGTGGGCGGCCGAGGGGATCTCTCGCTCGCACCTCACACTGATGTCAGGAATGCCGCCGACCGGGGATGTCGACCCAGGTCGGCGGCATTCCTCACGCGGCTGTCAGGGTGGGGGCCACCGGTGCCACGGCGGTCCGGGGTCGCGGGGGTCAGGGTCCGTGGGGGGAGCTGGGGCCGCGCATGCCCGGCGGTCAGAAGGGTGGTTCGCCGTAGTCGGGGTGGGGCGGGATGATGCGGCGCCGCTCGAGCTCGATCCGCTGCTCCCGCGTGAGGGCTTTGAGCTGCTCATGGATCGAGAGCTTCTCGGCGTAGGTGCGTTCGTGGATGCGGGCGGCCATCTCGAGTTCCGCGGCGACTATCGGGGTGAGCAGGTCCGTGTCCTCGTAACTGGTGGTGGTGATCCCGTCACCGAGGTGCCATGTCGTCGGGTAGGGACCGGCGATCGTGGTGCCGTCCCCGCGAGCAGGGTCCAGTGCCTCGTCCCGCACCGGGTCGAGGAGCTGCTTTGTCTTCACTTGATGGTGGATGTGACAGAGGCGGTGGAGGTTGAACAGACTCGTCTGGCCCCCTTCGTCGGGATGGTCATGGTCGTATTCGAGGATGTGATCGTCCTCGGCCATGAGGACTGTGGGTCTGTCACACCCGGGCATGGCGCAGACGGGGTGTCTGAGCCGGAGCTGTAATCGCATCTGCGCTGTGGGGGTGTAGGTGGAGGCGTTCACGGGAAGGTATGCGCCGGTGATCGGGTCGGTGAGGATCCTCTGCCACGTCTTCTCCCCCGCCGCGAGACGGCGGGCCTGCTCGGCCGGGATCGGGGTCATCCCCTCCAGCATCGCGGGCGTGTTCGAGTACCCCATCATCGTGGTCACCGGCACCGTCATCAACAGCTTCACCGCACTGGTGGTCTCCTGGACCGGGTCGATGTCGATCACCGAATGGGTCAGGATCGCGTAGCGCAGATGACGCAGAGACATCGGCCGGCCCTGCTCCCGCAGCACATCGTCGAGGTCGAACGGGAGAGGGCCTTCCTCCTCGTCCTGCAGCATCCGCCGCTGCTCCTTCTGGACCGTGTGCGCAGCAACATCGAGGCGGTGCATGAGAGCTTTGATCTCCAGGATCGGGCCCGTGATCGTGAGCGTCGCCGTCCCGGCGTCCTCATCGATCCCGACCAGATCCACCGAGCGGGCCTTCGACGGAAGAATCGGGACGGCGCCGGCGGTGACGAGCTTCGTCCCGACCCTCACCTGTTTCTCGAACGCGAGCTGGGGAACGTTCGCGATCTCCACCCCCGCCATGTACTCATCCAGGCGCCGCGCCTGCTCCGGCGTGAGACGACGCGCATGCCGCAGCAGGTAGCGGTGGAACGACTCCGGCATGTCCCCCGCCAGCAGGACAGCGAACGTCGAAGGCATGTCCTTCACAGCGCGGTGGGCGTCGTGGACCAGCGCCGTCGCCGACAGGTTCGAGACCCTGAGGCCGGTCGCGATCTTCACCGCCGTCACCTCTGCCCAGTCCAGCGACCCCTCATTCTCCGAATCGTCAGTGAACAGGTCCGCGACCAGCTGCAGATGCAGGCCGTACAGGTGGGCGCGTTCACGCATCAGCAGATGGATCTCCAGCACCGACCCCGCCAGCGGAGACTCGAACCCACCCGCATCCTCCACCACCACCGATGCGTCCAGCTTCCGCCGCGCACGGGTGTGGAACGACCGCGCAGGCTCCGGCGCAGAATCCGAGGGGTCTACCGCCTCCGCATCGTCCACAGCAGGCATCGGAACCGGGAAGTGAACAGGCCTCGGCGGGACGTCCTGGGCAGCGACAGCATCCGACGCGGGCGCGCGTCGCGACGACGTCTCAGCGTCCCCGGACTTGCTCGTCTTCCCGGTCTTACCCGGCACGTCGTCCTCGAACTCCCCCACCACACTCACCCCCTCCGCGAACCCCTCGAACACCCACCTATGGGCGCTCCATTTCGAATACCCCCACCCTACCGACCACACCCCCTATTACTAAAGAGTCAGAACCATATGGGGACGAATTTGTGGATAACCCTGGAGCGTGGAGGAAAGGTCAGCGACAGGGAGTGGTGCGCCACAGCCGAGAGGACGAACCGCGGGCACCAAGAGGGCGGCCACGGGACGTCGATCGGACACCCCGCGACACGAGTCCTCCCGTACCGGCCGAACCCCCAAAGTGGATCTCACCGCAGGCAGCATGGACATTCCAGATGCGGATCCCGGAGTCATGACGGACCACCCGCCCGGCGCTGGCGAGCACTCCGACGTCCATCTCGACGCCTACGCGAGCCCACCTCGGGAAATCCCCGCACGCCCTACCAGGAACCTCCGACAAACGAAGCCAGACCCCGAGTGAATTGTGGAAACGTGGGTCATGTGGAGAATCCATCACCCCCGCACAAAGAATTCTGCCCGCCCCCGCGATCACGTCCTCGCACCCGCTCTCACTCCCCGAGCCCGGCCCCGGGCGCCCGGCGAACGCCCACCCCGTCGGCCGCCCCGCAGCACCCACCCCGGCACGCCGACCCCGGCGAGCGCGTAGGGTTCGCACCATGACGGAACGCACCACGTACCTCCTGGTGGACGGCGAGAACATCGATGCGACGCTCGGCGTCTCGGTGCTGGGGCGTCGGCCGCAGCCCGAGGAGCGGCCGCGCTGGAACAAGCTGATCCAGCACGCGGAGAACGCCTGGCAGCAGCCGGTGAAGGGCCTGTTCTTCCTCGCGGTGGGCGACAACCTGCCCTCGGGGTTCGTGCAGGCGCTGATCGCGCTGGGCTACAAGGCCGTGCCGCTGCGCGGCGAGGGCAAGGTCGTGGACATCGCGATCCAGCGCACCGCGGAGGCACTGCAGGAGCGTCCGGCGGACGTCATGCTGGTCAGCCACGACAAGGACTTCGTCCCGCAGATGGAGGACCTGGCCTCGACGCCGGAGCGCCGCACGGGGCTCGTGGGCTTCCGCGAGTTCATGGCGGCGGACCTGCAGGACATCCCGGGGATCGAGTTCCACGACCTGGAGTACGACGTCTCGGCGTTCACGAACCGCCTGCCCCGCGTGCGGATCATCGACATCGACGAGTTCGACCCGCTGGAGTTCATCTGAGCACGTCGGCGGCGTCCGCGCCCCGCGCCCTGCTCACATCCACTTCAGCTTCTTGAACACGACGTACAGCAGCACGCCGAGGCCGAGCATCATCCCCAGCGCCATCGGGTAGCCGAAGGCCCAGTGCAGCTCGGGCATGTGGTCGAAGTTCATGCCGTAGATCGCGCCGATCAGCGTGGGCGCGAAGAGGATCGCGGCCCAGCCGGAGATCTTCTTCATGTCCTCGTTCTGCCGCTGGGCGACAAGGGTCGCGTTGACGGAGAGGATCTGCGTCAGCGCCTCGCGCAGCTCGGCCACGCGGTGGATCGCCCGGGTGAGGTGGTCGGAGACGTCGTCGAGGTAGGCCTGGAGAGCCTCGGGGATGGCGTACTTGTCGAAGCCGCCGCGCAGCGCCTCGATGACGTCCTCGAGCGAGGTGACGATCTGCTGCATCTCGACGACCTCCTGGCTGAGTCGGTAGATGCGCTCGGTGACCGCGGCATCCGCGCCGAAGACCTGCCGCTCGATCTGCTCCTTGTCGATGAGCAGGCCGCGTAGCACGGGCTCGTAGCCGTCGACGATCACGTCGAGCACCCGGTACACGACCGCCTCGGGGCCGAGGGTGAGCAGGTTGGTGCCGGCGGGCATGGAGCGCTCCCGACGGGTGGAGGTGAGCGGGTGGTCGGCGTCGAGCTCGGGGCTCGCGGTGCCGTCGATCCAGCGTCCGTCCTGGCAGAGCACGGCGACGGCGCCGGGGCGCAGCAGCACGTGGAACTCGGCCACGTCGATCTCCTCGCGGGCATCGTCGTAGCGGGCCGAGCGCAGCACGAGGAAGCGCACGTCCCCGTAGCGCTCGAACTTGGGCCTCTGGCGACCGGTGAGCAGGTCCTCCATGAGCACGGGGTGGAGGTCCCAGGCCTCGCCGAGAGCGAGCACGTCCTCCTTCCGCGGCTGGGGGTAGAAGAACATCGCCATCCGATCGGGAGCGGAGGCGGCGAACTCGAGCGCGTCGCCCGCGCTCGTCCCCGTCGGCGCGACGGAGGGGACGCCGTCCTGGACGTAGCGGATGAGGGCGTCGGAGCCGGGCTCAGGGGTCGGCTCCGGGGTGGGGCCGACGGTGGGGCGGGGGCGGCGGATCGCCATGTGAGAGCTCCTTCGGTGCGCCGGCGGACCGGCTGCGCCGGTCGACCCCGTATCCTCACACACCGGGGCGGGCGGGGCGCGCGAGGGCGCGGCCGACAGGGCCGGGCGGCCGACGGGGCTCCGCGTCCGACGGGGTCGGCCGACGGGCACGACTCAGTCTCCGGCGGGCACCAGCGAGGGCACGACGAACAGCCTCAGGTAGCGGCGGACCTCGTCGGCCGTCTCGGGGCGGCCGTCGGACTGCGACATGAACATGATCTCCAGGCGCACGATCCAATCGGCGACATCCTCGATCGCGAGGTCCTCGCGCAGCTGCCCGGTCTCCTGCGCCTCGCTCAGCAGCGGCTCCCAGACCTGCTGGTTCAGCTCGGCATACAGACGCGGCCGGCCGATGGAGGTCGAGGCGCCGCGCGGATCCGTGCTCAGCAGCGGGTCGGCGGAGCCGCGGGAGACGTCGTGGACGATCCCCTCGACCAGACGATCGGCGAAGGGGCGGCGGGACGCCTCGGGGCGCAGGTGCGGCGGGGGCTGCTCCTCGGCGACGACCTTCAGCACGTGGTGGCGCACGGTGGCCTCGACGAGGGTCTCGCGGTCGGCGAAGTAGCGGTAGAGCGAGGCGCGGGAGACGCCGGCGGCGCGGGAGACGTCCTTCATCGTGGTCTTCGCGATGCCCAGCCGGAGCAGGGTCCGCAGCGCGGCGTCGAGGATCCGCTCGCGGGTGTCCGGGCGTGGCGTGGTGGGCATCCGCTCATGGTAGCCAGAGACGCCTGCGCACGGGTTGAGACATGAGACAGCTAGTGTCTTATGTATAGTCGGAGGGAAGATCGCACGCGGACGTGCGGACGCCTGACGGAGGAGGAACTCCCATGAAGGCAGCGCTCATCAACGAGCTCGGCGGACGGTTCGAGATCGAGGAGGTGAGCATCGCGGAGCCGATCGGCAAGGAGGTGCTCATCGACGTCAAGGCCTCGGGCCTGTGCCACTCGGACCTCGGCACCAAGAACTACGACTACGGCTTCCCGATGCCGATCCTCGCCGGTCACGAGCCCGCGGGCATCGTCACCGCGGTCGGCCCCGACGTCGAGGGATCGCGGTCGGCGACCACGTCATCGGCTCCACCGCCGGGTACTGCGGCTACTGCGCGAGCTGCCTGCGCGGCGCGCGCGCCTGGTGCACGAACCTCGCCCCGCTGGTCCGCGCCGAGGGCGAGGCGCCCCGCGTGGCCGCGAGGACGGCACCCCGGTGTACCTCGCCGGCAACGTCGGCACCTTCGCCGAGCAGATGATCCTCCACGAGAACTACGTCGTGAAGTTCCCCGACGAGATCCCCTTCGACAAGGCCGCACTGCTGGGCTGCGGCGCGATCACCGGCGTCGGCGTGGTGCTGAACGTGGCCGACGTGAAGCACGGCTCCACCGTCGCCGTGATCGGCTGCAGCGGCGTGGGCCTGAACACCATCTATGGCGCGCACCCGGCCTCGGCCTCGCGGATCATCGCGATCGACGTGGCCGACGACAAGCTCGAGCTCGCCCGCAGCTTCGGCGCGACCGACGTCGTCAACTCCCGCGAGGTCGACCCCGTCGAGGCGGTCCGCGAGCTCACCGGCGAGGGCGTCGACGTGGCCTACGAGGTCATCGGCCTCGAGCCCACCCTGCGCCAGGCGCTGGACATGACCCGCCGCGGCGGCATGTGCTACGCCGTGGGCGTCGCGAAGCCCGGCACGAAGCTGCCCGTGGACATCACCGGCGGCATGGTGCTCGGCATCAAGGGTCTGCGCGGCACCTACATGGGCTCCTCGAACATCAAGCGCGACATCGCCTTCTATGCGGACCTCTACCTCCAGGGCCGCCTGAAGCTCGACGAGCTGGTCGCCCAGACCATCTCGCTCGAGGAGATCAACGAGGGCTACGCGGCCATGGCCGGCATCGTCGGCCGCAGCGTCATCACCTTCTGAGCCTTCCGGCCGCCGCCTCTCGGCGGCCGACGGAGAGGCCCCGGGACCCGCGAGAGCGGGTGCCGGGGCCTTTGCCCGTCCGGGGGGCCGGGACGCCGAGCCGACGTCAGACGGTCGCCGGGACCTGGATGAACGTGGAGTTCACGAACTCGCGGATGCCGTGGGGACCCATCTCCTTGCCGAGGCCCGAGCGCTTGGTGCCGCCGAAGAGCACGCCGGACTGGTTGTTGATCGACTGGTTGATGGCGACCATGCCGGTGTCGAGGCGGCGGGCGACGCGCTGGGCGCGCTCGATGTCGGTCGAGAAGACCGAACCGCCGAGGCCGTACTGCGAGTCGTTCGCGAGCGCGATCGCCTCCTCCTCGTCCGCGACGCGGAAGATCATCGGGACCGGACCGAAGATCTCCTCGTGGAAGACCGGGTTGTCCGGGGTGACGTCCAGCAGCCGCGTGGGCTGGACGAAGGTGGCGATGTCGGGCACCTTCGGGCCCATCTAGACCGCGGTCGCACCTGCCTCGACAGCGCGGCGGATCTGGTCCCGAACCTCGTCGGCGGCCTGGACCGAGACCATGGGGCCGTAGGTGGTCGCCTGATCCTTCGGATCGCCGGCCACCATGGAGTCGCCGAGGAAGCGGAACTGCTCGAGGTACTCGTCGAAGATCTCGCCCGCGACGATGATCCGCTTGTTCGAGATGCAGGCCTGGCCGGCGTTGAGGAAGCGGAACATGGAGCACTGGGCGGTGACCGCCAGGTCCGCGTCCTCGAGCACGACCATCGGGTCGGAGCCGCCGAGCTCGAGCACGGCGGGCTTGATGGCCACGTCGGCCTTCTCGGCGATGCGCGCACCGGCGGCGTCGCTGCCGGTGAGGGTCACGCCGCGCACGCGGGAGTCGGCGATGGTCGCGTCGGACTGCGCATGGGAGGCGTAGAGATTGGTGAACACGCCCTCGGGCAGGCCCGCCTCGCGGAAGATATCGGCCACGGCGTTCGCGCAGCCTGGCACGTTGCTGGCGTGCTTGAGGATGACGACGTTGCCAGCCATGAGGTTGCCGCAGGCGGGACGGACGGGCTGGTAGTAGGGAACGTTCCAGAACTCGATGGCGTAGATGATGCCCATCGGCTCGTGGGAGAGGTAGTCGGTGCCGCCCTCGGGCGCGGCGGCGATGGGCTCGTCGGCGACGAACGACTCGGCGTTGTCCGCGTAGTACTCGAGCATGTCCGCGATCATCTCGCCGGACATCATCACCGAGAAGCCGATCGGCATGCCCATCTCGGCGGTCTGCAGGGCGCCGAGCTCCTCGGCGCGCTCGCGGAAGAGGGCTGCAGCGCGGCGGATCGGCTCGGCGCGCTCGGCGAAGCTCAGGGCGCTCCAGCTGCGGAAGGCCTCGTGCGCGGTGGCGAGCGCCTGCTCGACCTCGGCATCGGTCGCGGTGGGGGCGGGGAAGACCTCTTCGCCGGACATGGGGTCGATGGACTGGTACGCCATCACGTCACTCATTCGTGTCGGGACGCGCGCGGCAACGCGCGATGGCGACGATGATACAGATCCTGTCTTATGTCTCAATGTGAGTCCGTCCCCGGAAACGAGAAGAACCCCCGCGATCAGCATTTCTGCTGATCACGGGGGTTCTCACCACGGTGCGCAAGGGGGGACTTGAACCCCCACGCCGTTTCCGGCACACGGACCTGAACCGTGCGCGTCTACCAATTCCGCCACTTGCGCGTGTCTCCGACACCGGGTCTCGAAGCGCCGAGGTCGAAGGTTCCTCCAGAGTACCCCCGGCCAGGCCGTCGGCGCGAACTCAGACACCGCACAGTAACCAACGCCACTCGCCGAGCGCGTCGGCGCCCGTCCGCAGCCGCGCGGGCCCGCGTCACCGCAGGGCCTCGGCCTCCTCAAAGGCGGCGTCGATGTCCTCGGGGACCAGCCGGCGTCGGCCGACGGCGACGTACAGGATCGTCGCGACCAGCACCGCCGGGATGCCCACCATCGCGGCGATCTGCATGCTCGGGCGCACGAACACGGTCGCGAACACGGCGGCCAGGCCCACCAGGCCCCCGCATGCGGTGACCACGCCGCCGGGCATCCGGAAGGAGGTGCCGTGGCCGCCGTGGCGGCGGAACGAGAGGTAGGTGACCAGGATCAGCGCCCACACCATGATCACGGAGAAGACCACGAGGCTCATCATGTAGCCGAACACGCCGCCCACGCCGGTGAAGGCGAGCAGCGCCGCACCGACCAGGCCGATCGAGGAGAAGGCGATGCCGACCGCGGGGACGCGGCGCGCGGTGAGGTGGGCGGCGATGCGCGGGGCGAGGCCGTCGGACGCGAGGGAGTGCAGGATCCGGCTGCCGGCATAGAGGTTCGCGTTCGCGGCGGACAGCGCCGCGATGAGCACCAGGAGGTTCGTGATGTGGGCGGCGCCGGGGACGCCGATCCGGTCGAAGACCATCACGAACGGGGAGGTGGCGACGTCCCCGCCGGTGCCGGCCGCCTGCTGCCACGGCACCAGGCACAGCACGATGCCTATGCAGAGCACGTAGAAGAACGCGAGGCGCACGATCGTGGTGCGCGCCGCGGTGCGGATGGAGCGGGCGGGGTCCTTCGCCTCGGCGGCGGTGATGGACAGCAGCTCGATGCCGCCGAAGGAGAACATCACGACCGACAGGGCGATCCACACGGCCGGCCAGCCCATGGGGGCGAAGCCCCCGTCGGCCGTGAGCGCCGAGAAGCCGGCCGCCGGCTGGCCGGGCATCCCGAAGAGCACGAGGAGCGCGCCGATCAGGATGAACACGACCACTGCGATGACCTTGATCGAGGACAGGAAGAACTCGATCACGCCGAAGGAGCCGACGGTGGCGAGGTTGATCGCGATGATCACCGCGGCGAACAGGAGGATCCCGGCCCAGATCGGCACCCCGGGGAACCAATAGGCGAGGTAGGCGGCGCAGGCGACGAGCTCGGTGCCGGTCACGCACACCGTGACGATCCAGTACAGCCAGCGGCTGAGGTAGCCCCAGAACGGGGAGAGGTAGCGGGCGGCGAGGGTGCCGAAGCCGCCGCGCACGGGGTGGCGGGAGGCCATCTCGCCCATGGCCAGCGCGATGGTCGCGGCGATCAGGGAGCCGACGGCGAAGGAGATGATCACGGCGGGGCCGGCGATGCCGATCGCCTCGCCGGAGCCGAGGAACAGGCCGGTGCCGAGCGCCGAGCCCATGGCGATCATCGCCATCTGGCCGTGGCCGAGGGAGCGGGCGAGGTGCCCGTCGCCCTGGGGGATGTCGGTGGTGGAGGAGGTCACCCGTCGAGGGTAGTCCGGGCCGGCGGGGCCGCACGGGACCTGGGGTCAGCCCTCGGTGTCGAGGTCGTCACGCACGGTGGCGTTCAGGCCCACCAGGAGCAGCACGCCGGCGGGGACGAGCACCAGCAGACCCATTCCGCCGATCCCGGGGACGAGGGTGAGGCCGTAGCCGAGGGAGAGCAGGAGGACCGCGAGGGCGACGAGCACCATCGCGGCGGGACCGCGGGGACGGCGAGGACCGCGGGGTCCAGGTCGGCGCGGGCGTCGAGGGGGCGAGGGGCGGAGGGCGGGGTCGAAGGTCGTCATGGGACGACTCTGCCGGAGCGTGCCGCGCGCCACATCCTGCGATCGGCGGAGGCGAGGAGGGAGTTGGTCGCGGGGGCGGCCGACGAAGGTCGTGGGGGTCGACCCCGTGGTCAGCCCCGTGCCTCGTACGCCTCGACCGCGTCCTTCGCGTCCTTGAGGCCCGCGCCCGTCTCCTCGCGGTAGACCTTGATCGCCTCGATCTTCTTGCCCTCGGCGAGGAGCTGCCGGCTGCGCTCGGGGATCTGCTGGCCGATCTCGCCGCGCAGGCGGAACAGCTCCGCCTCGCCGACGCCGGCGCGCTCCGCAAGGTGCGCGACCAGGCCCTCGAGGTCGCGGACCTGCTTCTGGAGGGTCTCGATCGGCTTCTGCTGCTGGGCGCTGCGGCCGAACATGGCGGCTCCTCGTCTGGGGGCGGGGTGCGGGGGCACCCATCCTGCCATCGGCCGACGGGGGCGGCGGGGGCGGCCGACGGGGCCGACCGGGTGGCAGGGCGCGGGATGCGGAAGGACCCCGCCTCCCGGGGTGCGGGGGGCGGGGTCCTTCGAGGGTCGTGCAGAGGGGGTCAGCCGGAGCCGATCAGGCCTTGGCCGAGCCCTTCGCGGCGACGACCTGGACGACGAGGTTCGCGAAGATGTCGTCGTGCAGTCGGACGGTCGCCTTGTGCTCGCCGAGCGAGCGGATGGAGGTCGGGAACTCGACCGTGCGACGGTCGATGTCCTTGCCGAACAGCTCCTTGACGCCCTCGGCCAGGTCCTTGGAGGACACGGCGCCGAAGAGGCGGCCGTTCTGGCCGGCGCGCTCCGCGATGACGACGGGCTTGGACTCCAGGGTCGCCTTGAGCGCCTGGGCCTCCTCGAGGCTGGCGATCGCACGCTTGCCGCGCGCGGCGCGGATCTGGTCGAGCTGACGCTGACCGCCCTTGGTCCACGGGGTCGCCAGACCGCGCGGGAGGAGGTAGTTGCGGGCGTAGCCGTCCTTGACCTCGACGACATCGCCGGCGGCGCCGAGGCCGGAGACCTCGTTGGTGAGGATGAGCTTGCTGGTCATGTGCTTCCCTTCCTCGCTCAGCGACCGGAGGTCGAGTACGGCAGCAGGGCGATCTCGCGGGCGTTCTTCACGGCCTTCGCGATCTTGCGCTGCTCCTGGACGGAGACGCCGGTGACCCGACGGGCGCGGATCTTTCCGCGGTCGGAAATGAACTTGCGCAGCAGCGCGGCGTCCTTGTAGTCGACGGTCTCGAGACCGGCGGCCTTCAGCGGGTTCTGCTTCTTCTTCGGCTTGCGAAGAACAGGCTTGGCCATCGTGGTGCTCCTTCTTTCCTGGGGAGCCCGGGCATGGACCCGGGATGGGGTTGTTCTGTGGTCTTTACTGCTCGGCAGGGCCGATCAGAAGGGCGGGTCGTCGTACCCGCCCTGGTTGCCGCCTCCGGCCCAGGGGTCGGAGTCGGGAGCGCCCTGCGGGGCGCTGTTGTAGCCGCCGCCCTGACCGCCCTGGTTGCCGTAGCCTCCCTGGCCGCCGCCCTGGGGGGCGCCGCCGCCGAAGCCGCCGCGGCCACCGCCACCGCCACCGCCGCGCTGGACCCGATTGGCCTTCGCGGTCGCGTAGCGGAGCGAGGGGCCGATCTCGTCGACGTCCAGCTCGATGGAGGTGCGGTTGTTGCCCTCACGGTCCGTGAAGGAGCGCTGCTTGAGGCGACCCTGCGCGATCACGCGGGAGCCCTTCTCGAGGGACTCGGCCACGTTCTCGGCGGCGTCGCGCCAGATGGAGCAGCGCAGGAACAGGGCCTCGCCGTCCTTCCACTCGTTCGACTGACGGTCGAAGGTGCGGGGGGTGGACGCGATGGTGAAGGACGCCACCGCAACGCCGGACTGCGTGAACCGCAGCTCGGGGTCGGCGGTGAGGTTGCCGATCACGGTGATGACGGTGTCATTCGCCATGGATGCTCCTGTGCTCCGTGTGGGGGGTGGGTGGTGCGAGGATCAGCGGCTGCAGGTCACTCGGCGTCGAGACGCATGAGCTTGGTGCGCAGCACGGACTCGTTGAGCCCCAGCTGGCGGTCGAGCTCCTGCGCGGTCGAGGACTTCGCGGTGAACTGCAGGACGATGTAGATGCCCTCGGGCTTCTTGTCGATCTCGTAGGCGAACTTCCGCTTGCCCCAGACGTCGACGTTGTCGATGGTGCCGCCCTCGGTCGGGATGACCTGGACGAGCTTCTCGAAGGTTCCGCTGACGGTCCGCTCATCGACGGACGGGTCGAGGATCACGACCATTTCGTACTTGCGCATGTTCTGGTACCCACCTCCTGTGGTCTCTGCGGCCACGGTCTTTCCGTGGCAGGAGGGTTCATGCCATCCGCTCGGGCATCGGCGATGCACGTCACGGACCGGCCCAGCGTACCCGCGCGCCCGAGCATCGGCCAGGGGACGCCGACGGGTGCGCGGCGCATCACAGACCGGCGCGCCGCGACGCTTCCGCGCCGCCGTGACCGATCGGTCCGGGTCCACGGCCGTCCGCCCACTAGCGTGGCCCCATGACCAGCACCGACGAACGCACCTCGCTGCGCCGCTCCGTCACCACCACCGGCCTGTTCCTGTTCATCCTGGGAGACGTCCTCGGCGCGGGGGTCTACGTCCTCGCCGGGGAGATCGCAGGCATCGCGGGCGGGGCCCTGTGGGTGCCGCTGGTCGTCGCCCTCCTGCTGGCACTGCTGACCGCGGGCTCGTACGCCGAGCTCGCCACCAAGTACCCGCGGGCCGGCGGCTCCTCCCACTACGCCACCCGCGCCTTCGGCCCCTTCGCGGGCTTCCTGGTCGGGTTCTGCATGCTCTCGGCCGGCATCGTCTCCGTGGGAGCCCTGGCGCTGGGCTTCGCCGGGGACTACCTCGGCGCCTTCGTCAGCCTGCCGACGGCCCTGGTCGTGATCGTCTTCCTCGGCCTGCTCGCCGCGCTGAACACCCGCGGGATCTCCGAGTCGCTCGGCGCGAACCGGGTGGCGACCGTGATCGAGGTGGGCGGTCTGCTGATGGTGATCGTGCTCGGCGCGATCGTGATCGGCCGCGGCGAGGGCGACCTGGGTCGCCTGACGGAGCTCGGGACCCCGGAGAACGGTCCCGTCGCCGCGGTGCTGGCCGGGACGGTGCTCGCCTTCTACTCCTACGTCGGCTTCGAGACCAGCGTGAACATCGCCGAGGAGACGAAGGACCCGGCCCGCTCCTACCCGCGGGCGCTGTTCGGCGCGCTGCTGGTGACCGGCGTCGTCTACGCGCTGATCGGAGTGGTCGCCGCCGCCGCGGTGCCGACCGCCGAGCTCGCGGGCTCCACCGCGCCGCTCGCGCTGGTGGTCGAGGCGGCGGGGATCGTGCCGCCGGTCGTGTTCAGCGCGATCGCACTGATCGCGGTGGCCAACGGCGCCCTGCTGACGGGCATCATGAGCTCGCGCCTGGCCTACGGGATGGCCACCGACGCCCTGCTGCCGCAGGTCCTCACCCGGATCCTGCGCGGGCGCCGCACCCCCTGGGTGGCGATCCTCGTGACCACGGCCCTGTCGATCGTCCTCGCCCTCACCGGCACCATCGACGTGCTCGCCGGCACGATGGTGCTGCTCCTGCTGGTCGTCTTCCTCTCCGTGAACGCGGCCGTGCTGGTGCTGCGCCGCGACCGGCCGGGGCACCGTCACTACCGGGTGCCCGTGGTGCTGCCGATCGGAGGCCTGGTCTCGTGCCTGCTGCTGATGACGCAGGTGGAGTGGGCGGTCTGGCGGCTCGGACTGCCGTTCCTCGCGGTGGCGGCGCTGCTGGCCGGCATCGCCGCGTGGCGGCGGCGCCGTCGCCCGGCCGAGGAGGCCGGGCGGGTCGACGCCGCCTGAGCAGGCCGCGGGGTCAGAGGCCGGCCGGGAACCGCTCCCAGACGCGGTGGTTCTCCAGCAGCGGGATGATCTCGCCGAGCACGGCCTGCCCGTCCTCCCCGGCGACGAGGCCCGCGCCCCGGGGGGCGGTGCGCGCCTCGAGCGCCTCCCGGCCGGTGCCCCAGGCGCCGATCGCCTTCGCATGGCGCCAGCACTCGTCGATCAGCTTCCCGACCCGGGGCTCGACCTCGCCGGATCCCGGTGCCCCGGCCTTCGGATCCACCGAGGGGCGCGAGTCCGGGGCGATCAGCGGGTTGCCCGCGAGCAGCAGGGCGTCGAACTCGACGGAGGCCGCGGTGCCGAGGGTGCGGCCCACCGGGATCCCGGCGACCTCTCCGCCGCGGGGCGCGATGACCACGGGGGTCATGGAGGCGCTGACGATCGTCTCGTGCAGGGCGAGCAGGTCCTCGTTGTCGGCGTCGGGGTCGACGACGATGCCGATCATGCGGCCGTCGACGGGCCAGCTGCCGCCGAGCTGGGACAGCGGCCCGCTGGTGACCACCGGTCCGTCGGCCCCCTGATCGGCGGCGATCGTCGGCTCCGGGGCGGGCATGCCGAGCGCCGCGGCGACCCGGGCGCAGAGCTCGCCGTCGATGTTCGCCAGGCACTGCAGCTGGCGTTCGCGGATCGTGTCCTCAAAGCACTTGCCGAGCTCGAAGGAGTAGGCGTCGACGATGTGGTCCTTCTCGACCTCGGTCATGCTGCGCCAGAACAGGCGGGCCTGGCTGTAGTGGTCCTCGAAGGTCGCCGAGAGCTCCCGCTCCTTCACGCCCTCGGGCACCCGCACCGGCAGGTCGGTGAGGGCGCCGTCGTGCTCCCCGGCCATGAAGGGGCAGCCGCCGTCCAGGGAGTTCGGGTGGTAGGGCGCGACCCCGGCGTGATCGGCCTGCTGGCCGAAGCCGTCGCGGAGCATGTCGTTGATCGGGGCATGGGCGCGGTTGATGGGGAGCTGGGCGAAGTTCGGCCCGCCCAGCCGCGTGAGCTGGGTGTCGAGGTAGGAGAACAGCCGCACCTGCAGCAGCGGGTCGTCGGTGACGTCGATCCCCGGGACGAGATGACCGGGATGGAAGGCGACCTGCTCGGTCTCGGCGAAATAGTTGCTGGGGTTGCGGTCCAGCGTGAGGCGGCCGACGCCCTGCACCGGTGCGAGCTCCTCGGGGACGAACTTCGTGGGGTCCAGCAGGTCGATGCCCTCGAAGGTCTGCTCCTCGGTGTCGGGGAACACCTGGATGCCGAGCTCCCAGGAGGGATGGGCTCCGGACTCGATCGCGTCGGCGAGGTCGCGACGGTGGAAGTCGGGATCGGTGCCGCCGAGGAGCTGGGCCTCCTCCCAGGTCAGCGAGTGGACGCCGAGCTTCGGCTTCCAATGGAACTTGACGAGGCTCGTCTCGCCGTCGGCGTTCGAGAGCCGGAAGGTGTGGATGCCGAAGCCCTCCATCATCCGGTAGGAGCGCGGGATGCCGCGGTCGCCCATGAACTACAGGGTGTGGTGCTGGGCCTCGGTGTGCAGGGAGACGAAGTCCCAGAAGGTGTCGTGCGCGCTCTGCGCCTGCGGGATCTCCCGGTCGGGGTGCGGCTTCGCGGCGTGGACGATGTCGGGGAACTTGATGCCGTCCTGGATGAAGAACACCGGGATGTTGTTGGCGACCAGGTCGAAGGTGCCCTCGTCGGTAAAGAACTTCGTCGCGAAGCCGCGGGTGTCGCGGGCGGTGTCCATCGAGCCGCGGGAGCCGACGACGGTGGAGAACCGGGTGAACACCTCGGTGCGCTTCCCCTGGGCGAGGAAGCCGGCCCGGCACACGGAGGTCGCGGTCCCGTATCCCTCGAAGACGCCGTGGGCCGCGGCGCCGCGGGCGTGCACCACCCGCTCCGGGATCCGCTCGTGGTCGAAGTGGGTGATCTTCTCGCGCAGGTGGTGGTCCTGCAGCAGGACGGGGCCTCGGCGACCGGCCTTCAGCGAGTGGTCGGTGTCGCGCAGGCGCGCACCCTGCGAGGTGGTGAGGAAGGCGCCCTGCTGGGCGGTGGTGGTGCGGTCGGGGCCGGGATCGGCGCCGGTCGCGGTGCGGGGCTGCGCCCCCTGCTGATCGGGCGCGGGAGGGAGCGGGCCGGTGGGCCGCGTGGGCTCCTCGAGCGAGGGCGGGCGGGCTCCGGGCCGGCCGGGAGCGGGCGTGGGGGTGTTCTTCTGGAAGGTCATGACGCGCTCCTCCTGGAGGGTCGGACGTATCGCCGTTGACCCCGTCCACCGTAGGTCCGGCCGCACCGCCCGGGACAGGGAGGAGACCGATCGGTCCGTCGGCACCGGACGGTCGGTCCGTCCCTGCCGGCACTGCCCCCGATGTGCCTACCGTGGGCGTGACCGTGCCGACCGCGCCCGTGCCGACCGGGAGCCGACCGAGGAGGGACCATGGACGATGCGCCCGCCGCGCGCTCCGGCGTCAGCGTGCTGGTGCTCAGCGATCCGGGGCAGTGCACCGCGCGCGCGGAGGTGGTGCAGGAGCGCTTCGAACAGGAGCTCACCAGGGTGTTCGGCGCTGCGACGGTCCGGGTGCGCCCCCAGTTCTTCGGCGTCAGCGACACCCGCACCCTGGATTTCGCCCCGATCGACACGCTGCGCGGCGGGTTCGACCGCGTCGACGCGGTGCTGATCCTCACCGAGATGCCGCGCCTCTCCCACGGCAGGCCGGAGATCGCGAAGCTCTTCCCCGAGGAGTCCGCCGCGGCGCTCTCGTATCCGGCCCTCGGGGTGCTCGCCGGGGAGCGACGGCTGGTCGGCCTGTTCATGTCCTGCGTGCTGCGGCTGGTCGACGGCGCCCCCGCCGAGGAGCGCGAGCGCTACGCGCTGCGATGGAACCGCTGGACGGAGCCTCGGGAGGGCTCACCGGGGTACCTGCACTCGCACACGATCACCGGGATGCCCCGCACGGTGCTCGGCATGGTCGCGACCAACGCACCGTGGCGGACCGCCCCGCAGCTGTCCTCGGCGCTGGCCGCGGCCGCCGCGGTCGGCGCGTTCGGCATCTTCTACACCTCGATCTGGCAGATGTCCGCAGCGCTGCCGACGACGCGCCTGCTCCTGATCGGACTGCTCGCCATCACCCTGATGGTGCTGTGGCTGCTGCTGAGCAACGGGCTCTGGGAGCGCGCGGGCCGCACGGCGCCCGGTGAGGTCTTCGTCTACTACAACCTCTCGACGCTGCTCACGCTGTTCCTGTGCGTCCTGGCCCTGTACCTCGCGCTGTTCGTGGTCATCCTGGGCGCGAGCCTGGTGGTGATCGACCCCGACTACATGACCGACATCATGGGGACATCGGTGGGGCTCACGAACTACGTGGACCTCGCCTGGCTGAGCGCGGCGATGGGCGTGGTCGCCGGTGGTCTGGGCACGAGCTTCGACGAGTCCACGGATCTGCGCCAGCTCACCCACGGCCGCCGGGAGATGCAGCGGCGTCCGGAGGAGGGAGGTGCCGAGGGGTGAGGTCCTCGACGGCGGGCCCCTCGAGCAGGGCCCCGTCGGCCGCGAAGCGCGAGCCGTGCAGGGGGCAGTCCCAGGAGCGCTCCGCATCGTTCCAGCGCAGGACGCCGCCCAGGTGGGTGCAGACGCCGGAGACGGCGCAGGTGCGTCCGTCCACGGTCGAGACCGCGACCGGCGCCCCGTCGGAGCGGCCGACGACGCCCTCGCCCTCGGCCGGTGCCTCCGAGGGGAGCGCCGTCAGCTCGGCCTGCACCCAGTCCTTCGCGAGGTGGGCGCCGACCTGGGCCGCCATCGCCGCTCCTGACGCGATCGCCCTGGGGCCCGTGCCGCTGGTGAGCCCGGCATACCAGTCCGGCGCACGCCCCTGGAGCAGTCCGGTCATGGCGAGGGCGGCGGCGACGCCGCCCGTCATCCCCCATTTCGCGAATCCGGTGGCGGCGACGAGGGTGCCGCCGCTGCCGGGCAGCGCGCCGACGAGCGGGAGCCCCGAGGCGCTGTGGTAGTCCTGCGCGGCCCAGTGATGGGTGCGCACGGCGCCTGGGACGAGGTCGCGGGCCCAGGCGTCGATCTCCTGGACGCGGCCGGCCGGGGACTCGGCGCGGCCCGTGACGTGGTCGCCGCCGCCGACGAGCAGCAGCTCCTCGCCCTCGTGCGGGACGGAGCGCAGGGTCCGGGAGGGGCCGTCGGCGGCGATGTGCATCCCCTGCGGCACCCAGGCGCCCGCCGGCACCCGGTAGGTCATGGCGTAGGAGCGCCGCGCCGTCATGCGCTCGGCATGCCCGCTGCGGTCCAGGATCGTGCTGCCGGTGGCGAGGACCAGTCGCTCCGCGCGCACCTCACCGCGCGAGGTGGTGAGCGTGAACGGGCCGCGCCGGCCCGCGCCGGTGACGCGCACGCCCTCGACCAGGACCCCGCCCAGGGCGTGCAGCTCCCTCGCGAGGCCGACGAGGACCTGCATCGGGTCGAACTGCGCCTGGTCCTCGAGCACCACCGCGCCGGTGGCGGGGAAGGGCAGCTCGGTGGTCTGCGTGAAGGAGGCCGCGAGTCCGAGCTCCCGGGCCGTCCGCCACTCCTCGCGCACCTGCTCCGCCCCCTCCGGGGTGGTCGCATAGGTCGTGGCGGGACGGCGCTGGACGGGGACGTCCTGGGCCGCGCACGCGGCGAGCAGCCAGCGCTGGGCCTCGGCGCCGGCCGCGAGATAGGCGCGTGCCGTCTCCAAGGAGTGGCGGGAGCGGAGATCCGAGAGCCGCGTGGCCTGCAGAAGTGTGAGCTTCGCGGTGGTGCTCCCGGTCGCCCCCGCGCCCGCTTCCCGCGCCTCCAGGACGATGACGCGGAGGCCGGCGCGCGCCAGCATCACGGCCGTCGCGAGGCCGGTGAGGCCGGCGCCCGCCACGGCGACGTCGAAGGAGATCCCGCGCGGCATCTCCCCGACCGGGATCTCGGAACGGTCCAGGGTGTCGAGCCAGAGCGAGCGCATCCGCCCTCCTCCATCGGTCGCCGGGCATGGTCAGGCCACCCTACGGAGGCGCGCGGCGCGGGACACCGGTACCGGACGGACTGGACCGAACGGTCGTGTCGAGTATTGTCCGTGCGGAGAAGCGCTTCTAGTGTTCGCGGAGGCGAGGTCCCCCTGAGAACCTCCGCTCGGGAGGAGTCGACATGAGCGTTGCGGCACGGACCGCCCCCACGGCGATCCCCCGTCGACGACGACGGCGGTTCGACCGGGAGGCCCTGGCAGGCTACGCCTTCATCTCGCCCTGGATCATCGGGTTCCTGGTTTTCACGGTGATCTCGATGAGCTACAGCGCCTACCTCTCGGCGACCGACTACGACCTCGCCACGAACACCGCCCCCTGGGTCGGCGGCGAGAACTACGCCCAGCTGATCGAGGACCCGAAGGTGCTGCAGTCGCTCGGCAACACCTTCACCTTCGCGCTGATGTCCGTGCCGCTGGAGACCGCGTTCGCGCTGCTGCTGGCCATGCTGCTGATGTCCATACCCCGCGGCCAGGGGTTCTTCCGGGTGCTGTACTACCTGCCGAAGATGACACCGGCCGTCGCCACCGCCGCGGTGTTCCTCCTCCTGCTCAACGGCAATCAGGGGGCGGTGAACCAGTTCCTGGGCCTGTTCGGCATCCAGGGACCGCAGTGGCTACTCGATCCCGACTGGATCATCCCCTCGATCGTGCTGATGTCCGCCTGGGCGGTGGCCGGCTCGATGATCATCTACATGGCAGCGCTGCAGGCCGTCCCGGCCGACCTGTACGAGGCGGCGGCTCTCGACGGCGCCGGAGCGGTGCGCCGCTTCTGGCGGATCACGGTGCCGCTCATCTCGCCCACCACGTTCTTCCTGGTCGTCACCAACACCATCTCGTCCCTGCAGATCTTCGACCAGGCGTACCTGCTCTTCTATCGCGACACCAGCAGCTCGGCCCCGTCCGACTCGCTCTTCTACGGCATCTACCTGTATCAGCAGGCGTTCCAGCAGTTCAACTTCGGTCTCGCCGCCGCGATGGCCTGGGTGCTGTTCGCGATCATCATGGTGATCACGCTGGTCCAGGTGAAAGTCTCGAAACGCCTCGTGCACTACCAGGGGGAGTCCCGATGACCACGGTCAAGCGCACGATGCCCGCGAAGCCCGCCCAGTCCGCGATCCAGGACGCGGGAGCCCTCGGAGCCCGCGTCGCCGCTGCTCCCGACCGCCGCACCGCGGCGCTGTCCGGGGCGGTCACCGGGCACGCCGACGGCCCCCGGCGGGTGATGCGCCGGATCGGCACGGTGCTGCGCTGGGCGCTGACCCTCGCGATCGGCGCGATGTTCCTCTACCCGCTGGTGTGGCTGCTGGCCGCGAGTCTCAAGCCCCGCGCAGAGGTGTTCGACAACCGGCTGATCCCCAAGACCTGGTCCTTCGAGAACTACACCGAGGTCTGGTCGCAGCTGCCGCTGGCGAGCTGGTTCCTGAACTCGGTGTTCATCGCCGTGGCAGGCGCGACGCTGATGACCCTGGCCAGCTCGATGGTCGCCTTCGGCTTCGCCTACTTCCGCTTCCCGGGGAAGAACGTCCTGTTCGGCCTGGTGCTGGCCACGATGATGCTGCCGGGAGCCGTGACCCTGGTGCCGAACTACCTGATCTGGAAGTACCTGGGATTCCTGGGCACCACCGTGCCGCTGTGGGGCGGTGCGCTGTTCGGCTCGGCCTTCTACATCTTCCTCATGCGTCAGTTCTATCGCGGCATCCCACGGGAGCTGTTCGAGGCCGCCCGGGTGGACGGCTGCACGTACTTCGGGCTCTTCCGCCGGATCGCCTTCCCACTCGCGCTGCCCTCGGCGGTGATCGTGTGGCTGTTCGAGTTCCAGGCGTCCTGGAACAACTTCCAGGGAGCGCTGATCTACCTGAACTTCGGCACGCCCGAGGAGTACACGGTGCCGCTCGGCATCAACTACGCGATGACGCTGTTCTCCCCGACAGCCGGCGGCCACGGCGACTACCAGTACGTGATGGTCGCGTCCGTGGCCGTCACGCTGCCGATGCTGATCCTCTTCGCGTTCGGCCAGCGCTACTTCGTCGGCGGCCTCGCCGGTGTCGGGGTGAAGGGCTGAGCGACTCCCTCAGGAGGCGCTCTCGAAATCTCCCTGCGCGCTCGCCTGCGCGTCGGCGAGCGCCTGGGCGGGCTCCTTCTCACCGTTGAGAGCGGCTGTCGTGGCGTCCAGCAGCGCCTGCTTGATCTGCTCCCCGACCGGGGACGAGCCGGTGGACCGGGGCTCGGCGAGGACGTCGTAGTAGACGGAGATCGCCTGATCGAAGTCGGGATCGCCGGAGGGGTCCACGAACTGCTCGCGCACCTGCTGGTCCGCCTCCGGGGAGCCGGTGAACAGTCCGGTGTTGATCCCGCCCGCCTCGGCCGCGGTGGCCTGACGCGCTTCGCCGGCCTTCAGCCAGGCCTCGGTGGAGGTCGCCGCGAGCGCCCAGGCGAGCGCGCCGTCGGCGTTGGCGGCAGCCGTCGGGACCGCGAAGGCCGAACCGCCGGCGAAGCCGATCGCGGTGCCGTCGAGGCTGCGGACGGGCACCGCCTGGATCTCCACGGCGTCCGCGAAGTCGGTGAGGACGTTGAGGTACCACTGCGCCCAGGACTGCGCGACGACCTGATCGGTCACGTACTGGTTCTGCTCGCCGAACACGTCCATCGCGTTCTTCAGGGAGGTGACCTCGGCGTACCCTCCCTGCAGGTCGAGCAGCTCCTTGATCCAGGTGAGCGCCTCGACGTTCTCGGCCCGGTCGAGGGTGGGGGCCCCGTCCTCGCCCACGCTCCCCCCGCCGAACACCTGCATCCACATCTCGGCCGAGCCGGGGATGTCGCCGTCGAACCCCAGGGTGACGGGGGCGGAGCCCTCCATCGTGGTGCCCTTCTCGACCACGCGCAGCAGCGCGTCCGGGTCGGAGGTGTCGAAGTCCCCCGGGGCCAGCCCCGCGGCCTCCGCCGCCCGGGTGTTGACGAGCAGGGCGCTGGGCTGGAAGAACTGCGGGACCGCATAGATCGCGCCGTCATGGGTGACATCCCGCAGGGCGGCGTCGTAGTACTGCGCGGCAGGATCGACCCCGTGCACCTCGAACCCCTGGTCCAAGGGCATGATCAGACCGTTCGCGGCGAAGGTCGCCACCAGGGCACGATCGAACTGGATGAGGTCCGGGACCTGACCGGCGGCGGCCTGCGCGGTGAACTTCTGCGAATCGAAGTTGGTGGTGTCCATCTCGACCTGGAGGTCGGGAAGCTGCGCGGCGGCGTAGTCCGCGCGCGCCTGACCCACCTCGTCCGAGGGATTGAAGCCCATCGAGGCCAGCGACCCGCTCGCAGTCGTGGTGAACTCGTGCGGCCCCTCGCCGCCGGCATCACCGGAGGCGCCGCCGCCGCGGGAACAGGCGGCCAGCCCCAGGACGGAGGTCGCAGCTCCGATCTGCAGGGCACGTCGTCGACTCAGCATAATGATCTCCTCCCGGGGCGTACGGTCGGCACCGGCCGGGACGGCTCGTATCGCTCCTGGTCGCAGGCTAGGACTGCACGGTACGAGCGGCAACGAAACCGTCCGAGCGGTCCGCCGCCCTCACGCCGGTCCCTCGCTCCGGGTGCGTGCCGCCGCCTCCCGCGCCCCGCCGTGCCAGACCTCGCCGTGGCCGGGCAGCACCGTCGTGGCCTCGGTGCCGGCGATCGCATCCAGCGAGCGCAGCGCCATGGCGCTGTCCGCCGTCGCGGCACCGGCGATGATCCGCGGCCCGGTGCGGGCGGTGTACGGATCGAGCGTCACCAGCGCATCACCCGTGAGCACCGCGTCCCGGTCCGGCAGGTGGAGGGCCACGTGGCCGTAGGTGTGCCCGGGGGTGGCGATCACCCGCGGTGCACCGGGCACGTCGAGCACGGTGTCGACCCCCAGCGCCGTCGTGCGATCGATCCCGCGCACCCACGCCGCGCCGCCGGCGACCATCGCCCCGAGGACCGGCAGGGCGCGCGGGTGGCGCAGCGGATAGAGCGCCCGCGGGTTCTCGTGCGCATACCGGTAGGGGTGGGCGGCGAGCTCCGCGTCCTGGTGATGGACGAGGACCGGGATGCCCAGTCGTTCCACCAGGCGCCGCGCGACGCCGACGTGGTCGAAGTGCGCGTGGGTGAGCACCAGGGCGCGCAGGTCCTCGGGACGACGGCCGAGGGTCCGCAGGGCGAGACCGAGCTCGTGCCAGACGCCGGGGAGCCCGGCGTCCACGAGCAGCAGCCCGTCCCCGCCCTCGATGAGATAGCAGTTCACCTGGGCGTGCGCGATCCGGTGCACGCCGGGGGCGACGTCGCGGTCCAGCATCCGTCCTCCTTGCTCGATGTGCAGGAGGGTACGGCCGAGGGACGACGCGGGTCACGGGTCGACCGGTCGGCTGATCGCCCGGTCTCGCTACAGCGCGCCGATGACGTCGGCGTCCGTGCCGGTCCCGCCGCCGCGCCCCGAACCCTGGCCGCGGCCGGTATCGGCGGTCCCGCCGCCCTGCGCCTCGTTCGTCGGGTCCTCGGTCGGCTGGACGTTGTCATCCCCGCCGCCGCCGGGCTGGGCCGGCTCGGAGGCCTCCTCGCTCGACTCCTCCGACGGCTCCTCGCTGGGCTCCTCGGACGGCTCCTCGCTCGGCTCCTCGGACGGCTCCTCCGAGGGCTCCTCGGACGGCTCCTCGCTGGGCTCCTCGGACGGCTCCTCGCTGGGCTCCTCGGACGGCTCCTCGCTGGGCTCCTCGCTCGGCTCCTCCGTCGGCTCGGGCGCCTGCGTGGTGGGCGGCGGAGGCGGCGGCGTAAAGCTGCGCTCGCGGTTCTCGTTGTCGAGCCTGACCTCCTCGGGGAACTCGAGCACCTCCTGGCCCTCCAGCGAGGGCGCCATGATGTCGCCCCAGATCGTGGTCGGGAAGTTGCCGCCGGTCATGTTCTCCACGCCGCCGAAGGGGGTCAGCGACTGCTCGGAGCCGTCCTCGCCCGGCTGGAACATGCCCACGGACGTGACCAGCTGCGGGGTGAAGCCGACGAACCAGGCCGAGCGGAACTTCTCGGAGGTGCCGGTCTTCCCCGCCACCGGACGGCCGTCCATGGTGCTCCGGAGGCTCCGGGCGGAGCCCTGCGTCGGCGGGCCCTGGAGCGCGACGGTCGCGTTGATCGCGACCTCCTCGTCCATCGCCCGCGTCTCCTCCTCCTCGTGCTGATAGCGGGAGGAGCCGTCCGGCCGGGTCACGGACTCGACGATGTAGGAGTCCCGGTGCACGCCGCCCGCGGCGATGGTCGCGTAGACCTCGCCCATCTCGGCGACCGTCGGGGAGGCGGAGCCCAGCACGTTGGAGGCGTCGGCGGTCAGGCCCGGGGTGTCCTCCGGGAGTCCGAGCGCGATCGCGGTGTCCATCGTGCGCTGCGGGCCGATCTCGATGTTCGCCTCCGCGTAGGCGGTGTTGATCGAGCTCGTGGTGGCCTTCTGGAGCGTCACGCGGCCGTAGTCGGTGTTGTTGAAGTTGTTGACCTCCCAGCCGCCCGGGAAGGTCTTCGGGGAGTTCCCGTCCCAGCGGGAGTCCAGCGGGTAGCCGTCCTCGAGGGCCGCGATCAGGGTGAAGGTCTTGAAGATCGAGCCCGCCTGCATCCGGGACTGGGTGGCATCGTTCTGCGCCTGGGAGACGTAGTCCGGCCCGCCGTACATGCCGCGGATCGCCCCGGTCGCGGGATCGATCGTCACCGTGCCGACGCGGTTGTTCTCCGGGCGGTCGTCCGGCAGGTTCTCGACGGCCTGGACGGTGTTCTCCTGGATCGACGGATCGATCGTCGAGACGATCGTGAAGCCGCCGGTGTTGATCTCGTCCTCGGTGAATCCCTCGGCGAGCAGCTCCCTGCGCACCTCGGCCAGGAGGTAGCCCTCGGTGCCCCCGAGGGAGTTCTCGCTGCGCGGCTCGATCGTCTCGGGGAACTCGAGTGCGTCGGCCTCGGCCGGGGTCATCTGCTCCTCGGCGACCTGCCGGGTGATCACCCGGTCCCAGAGGCGCGTGGCGTCCTCGGGGCTGTTCGCCGGGTCGTAGGTGGAGGGGCTGGGGATCACGGCCACCAGCAGCGCCGCCTCGGCGTCGGTGAGCTCGGCGGCGTCCTTTCCGAAGTAGGCCTGCGAGGCCTCCTGGACGCCGTAGGCGCCGCGACCGAAGTAGATGGTGTTGAGGTAGCGGGAGAGGATCTCGTCCTTGCTGAGCTCCTGGTCGATCTTCAAGGCCATGATCGCTTCCTTGGCCTTGCCCAGGTAGGACGTCTCGGTGCCGGTGTAGTACCGCTCGACGTACTGCATGGTGATGGTCGATCCGCCCTGTCGGGCCCCACCCTGGAGGTTGTTGACCAGCGCGCGCACGATGCCGCGCGGGGAGACGCCGCGGTTCTCGTAGAAGCTGTCGTCCTCGCTGGCGACGACCGCCTGCTTGATGTTGTCGGGGATCTCGTCGGCCGGCAGCTCGGTGCGGTTGATCTCGCTGAACGAGCCCATCTCGGTCTCGCCGTCGGCGAAGTAGACGCGGCTGGTCTGCGCGAGCGCGAAGTCGGAGGGCTCGGGCACCGCGGTGTCGTTGTACAGCCACACCGCGAAGCCGAGGCCGGCCAGGACGAACAGCGCCATCGCGCCGACGATCATGCGCAGCGAGGGGATCCAGCGCCAGGGGTTCTTCTTCCCGGCGCGCGGGTAGTTCAGGAAGTTCGTGGCCGCGACCTTCTTCTTGTCGCCCTTCGCGGCACCTGCGCCCTTGGGGGCGGCACCGGCGTGGCGCGCGGCGACGGAGGTGCGGGCGACCGGCTTCTTCGACGCGCCCGAGGCGGCGGCACCGGAGGCGGCGGCGCCTGCGGCCGACGGGGTCTTCGCGGCCGACGAGCCCGTCGCGGACGAGGACTTGGCGGTGCGGCTGCTGCCCTTGGCGCTGCCCGGGCTCTTCGCCGGCTTCGCGGCGCCGGACTTCCCCGAGGGGGCGCGGCGCACTCCGGCGGCACGGCGGGCACCGCCGCCGTTGGTCGAGCGTCGAGAGTCGCTCATGGCTGCTCCTGGTCCTTCGGGGGCACGGACATGGTCGGGTGCCGCGGCACCCAGCTCCCCAGTATGAGCACGCCCCCCGCACGGACGGAACGACCCGGCGGCGAAACACACAGGGTGTGCACGTCCGGTGCGGTGCCGCTCACATCTGCTCAGGCGCTCCCGCGGGCCTCCCACCAGGCGCGCAGCTCCGCCTCGGCGCGCTCCTCGCCGAGCGGTCCGTGCTCCATCCGCAGCTCGAGCAGGTGCTTGTACGCTTCGCCGACCTCACGCCCCGGGGGCAGGTCCAGGATCTCCATGATCCGGTTGCCGTCCAGGTCAGGACGGATCCGGCCGATCTCCTCCTGCTCGGCGAGGTGGTCGATGCGGGCCTCGAGCTCGTCGTAGGCGCGGGCGAGGGAGCGGGCCTTGCGGCGGTTGCGGGTGGTGACGTCCGCGCGGGTGAGGCGGTGGAGGTGCTGCAGCAGGTCGCCGGCGTCGGTGACATAGCGGCGCACGGCCGAGTCGGTCCACGGCGAGTCGACGTAGCCGTGGAAGCGCAGGTGCAGCTCGACCAGGCGCGCCACCTTCTTGGTGGTGTCCTTGTCGAAGGTCAGCGCCTTCATCCGCTTCGCGGTCATCTTCGCGCCCACGGTCTCGTGGAAGCGGAAGGTGACCACCCCGCCCTCCTCGAAGCGGCGCGTGGCGGGCTTGCCCACGTCGTGCATGAGCGCGGCGAGGCGCAGCACCAGGTCGGGGCCCTCGCAGGGACCGCCGGAACCGGCGGGGCTCTCGAGGTCGATGGCCTGGTCGAGCACGGTGAGGGTGTGCTCGTAGACGTCCTTGTGGTGGTGGTGCTCGTCGATCTCGAGCTGCAGGGCCGGCAGCTCGGGCAGCACGTGCGCGGCCAGGCCCAGCTCGGTCATCAGCTCGAGGCCGCCGCGGGGGTGAGCGCCGAGCATGAGCTTGACCAGCTCCTCGCGCACCCGCTCGGCGGAGACGATGGTGATCCGCTCGGCGAGCTGCTCGATCGCGTCGGCCGTGGCGTCCTCGATCATGAAGCCGAGCTGGGCGACGAAGCGGACCGCCCGCATCATCCGCAGCGGGTCGTCGTCGAAGGACTGCTGCGGGGAGACGGGGGTGCGCAGGCGGGTCGCGGCGAGGTCGGCGAGCCCGTCGAAGGGGTCCACGAGCTCGAGGGAGGGCAGGCGCACCGCCATGGCGTTCACGGTGAAGTCGCGGCGGGACAGGTCGCCCTCGAGGGTGTCGCCGTAGGCCACCTGCGGCTTGCGGCTGGAGGGGTCGTAGGACTCGGTGCGATAGGTGGTGATCTCGACCTTCACCCTGTCGCGCACCCCGCCGAGGGTGCCGAAGTCGCGGCCCATGTCCCAGATCGCGCCGTCGCGGGTCCAGCCGCGCAGGATCTGCTCGGTCTGCTCGGGGCGAGCGGAGGTGGTGAAGTCGAGGTCCGCGCTCGAGCGGCCCAGCACCGCGTCCCGCACGGGACCGCCGACGAGGGCGAGCTCGTGCCCGGCGGCCTCGAACATCCGACCCAGCTCATGGACCTCCGCGGGCAGGGCGCGGAACATCGAGGCGGCGCGGGTGCGGGCGGTCCCGAGCCGCACTGCGGCGTCGGGCGCTGCGGTCTCGGGCACTGCGGCGTCGCGCGCTGCGGTGTCGGGAGCTGCGGGGTCGGTCACGGGCGGTCCTGTCCGGAGGTCGGCGGTCTGGGGCGGGGAGCGGGCGGGGCGACGGTTGTGGAGGTCCGGTGCCGCCTCGGCCCTACTACGGTAGCCGCCGCTTACAGTGTCCCCATGCCGTCGTCCCTCCCTGCCGTGCGCCCTGCGCTCGCGGCACTGCTGACGGCGCTGCTCGTGGCCGCGTCGGTGCTGGTCGGCGGCATGGCGCTCCCTCTTCCGGCGGCCTCGGCGGCATCGGCCGACGTCCCCGCCGCGCCGCCCGCCCCGTCGGCCGACGCGCCGGTGAGCATGGATCTGGTCTCCCTGACTCCCACCTCCCTCGCCCCCGGCGGCACGCTCGAGGCGACCGTGGAGGTGACCAACACCTCCTCGGCCCCGCTGAGCGACGTGGCGCTCGAGCTGCGCACGCGCGACTCCCGCGTCACCGACCGCGCCGTGCTCTCCTCCTGGCAGGCCGACACGGCCCCGGACGCCGAGGGCGCGGCGCTCACGACCTCGCCCTCACATCCGACGCTCGCCCCGGGCGAGTCCGCGACCCTCACCGTCAGCCTCGACGCGGAGGAGCTCGGCTACTCGCCCGAGGCCTACTACTGGGGGACCCGCCGGATCTCGCTGACCGTCACCGCCGGGGACGAGGGCCTCGCGAGCCTGCGCAGCTTCGTGGTGTGGCGGCCGAGCGGCACGGACACGACGATCACCCAGTCGGTGCTGCTGCCGGTGTCCGACCCCGATCCGGCCGCCGCCGTCCTCGCCCCCGAGGAGCAGGCCGCCTCGCTCGACCAGGGCCGCCTCGCCCAGCTGGGGCAGCTCGCCGCCCGCGCCGACGTGGACTGGTGGCTCGACCCCGCCCTGCTGGACCCGCCCGCCGTCGCGGAGGACCCCGCCGGCGGTCCCGACGCGGACGAGTCGGCCTCGACGGTCCTCACCTATGCCGCGTCGCCGCAGGCCACCGCGCTCGCGGACGCGCTGGACGGCGCCGTCGGGGAGCGCACCGTCCTGGCCATGCCCTACGCCGGGGCGGACACCGTGAGCCTCGAGGCAGCCGGCACGGAGACGCTCCAGGGCGCGGTGCGGGACGCCGGCGACCGGGTGTGGGAGGAGCACGGCATCTCCCCGCGCAGCACGACCCTGCGGATCGACGGGCAGGAGGCCGACGCCGAGGCCCTCGAGGACGCCCTCGACGCGGGCGCCACCTCGGTGATCGTGCCGTCGAGCTCGCTGCGCGCGGACCCGTCGGCCGGGATCACCCCGAGCTCGATCGGGGTCTACGAGTCCACCCGCACCGAGGGGGCGCAGCTCGCGCTGCTCGCCCCGGATCCGGTGCTCTCCGACGAGTTCTCCCTGCTCACCGGGCGCTCGGACACTGAGCAGACCCGTCAGCGACTGCTCGCCGAGACCGCGACCATCGCCTCGGAGTTCACCGAGGCGCCGCGCCACCTGCTGATCGCCCCGTCGGCCGACGCGGCCCTGGACCCCGCAGCGGCCGGGGCGGTGCTCGACGCCTTCTCCGAGGCGCCGTGGATCGAGACCGGCCCGACCTCGCGCCTGCTCGACGCGGCGGAGCACGGCGATCTGACTACGAACCCCAGCGCGACCGGGGAGGACCTCCTCGCGCTCGGGACCGTGGCCGCGGGCTCCGTGGTCCCGAGCGGTCCGGCCGACGGCACCTGGCGCCACCTCGAGGCGGTGCGCGCCCGCACGCTGCTGGACCCCGACGCGCTCACCGCGCTCCAGGGCACGTGGGAGCACCTGGACGTGCTCGCCGAGGTCATGGAGGACCGCGCCCCGCTCGAGGGTCCCCGGCTGGAGGTGCTCGGCGCGACCTCGCAGCGCTGGCGCGGCGACGCGGAGGCGACGGCGACCCGCGCCGCCGATGCCGCGGAGCGGACCGCCGCGCTGCGCGAGAGGATCCAGGTGCTCCCCGCCTCCGGCTACAACGTCATCTCCGACAGCGCCGCGGTCCCGATCACGATCACGAACGACCTGGACACCCCGATCACGGTGCAGGTCGTGGTCGCGTCCGACAAGCCGCTCGTGCAGGTCGGGGAGCCGCAGACGGTCGAGGTCCCTGCGCGTGGCCAGGTCGACGCCTCCGTCTCCGTGGAGGCCGTCGCCAACGGCCGGGTCACCCTAACCACCACCCTCGCCACACAGGACGGCCGCGAGCTCTCCGAGCCCGTGGACGTGCCGCTGACCGTGAACCCGTCCTGGGAGAACTGGACCACCTTGGTGCTGGTCATCGCAATGGGGCTGCTGGTGGTCGTCGGCGTCGCCCGCGCCCGGCGCACCGGGTCGAGCACGCGCGCCCCCGCGATGCGCGGCCCCGAGGACCCCGAGGTGCTGGCCCGCACAGGACGCTCCACCCCGGACACCGGGCCGAGCGCGAAGGTGTGGGCCGCCCGCAGAGCGGAGGAGCCCGGCACCCCTGAACCCCTCGACAGCCCCGACAGCCCCGACAACCCCGACCGCACGGATCCCGAGGAGGACCCCCGATGAGCACCACCCGCCGGGTCCACCACGTCCCCCGTCACCGTCGCCACGGCACCCCGTCCAGCCGCTCCCGCCTGCTGCAGGCGAGCGTGGTCATGGCCGCGGGCTCGATGGTCTCGCGCCTGCTCGGCTTCGTGCGCAACTTCCTGTTCGGCGCGATCCTCGGCGGTTCGATGTCCGCCGCGGCGAACGCCTTCTCCGCCGCGAACACCCTGCCCAACACCATCTGGCTGCTGGTGGGCGGCGGCACCCTGAACGCGATCCTGGTCCCCGCGATCGTGCGCGCGGTGAAGCGGCCCGACCGCGGCAGCGACTACATCTCCAAGCTGATGACGCTGGTGGCGACGGTGTCGCTCGGCCTCACCGCGATCTGCATGGTCGCCGTGCCGGTGCTGCTCACGGTCACCAGCGGCGTGCTGCCCACCGAGACGTACGCGCTCGCGGTGCAGCTGGGCTACTGGATGATGCCGCAGATCTTCTTCTCGGCCCTGTACGTGATGTGCGGGCAGCTGCTGAATGCCCACGACTCCTTCGGGCCGTACCAGTGGGCGCCGGTGCTGAACAACCTCGTCGGCATCCTCGGCGCGGCCCTGTTCCTCGGCCTGTGGGGGACCGTCGGCGAGCCCGAGCAGTGGACGCTGCAGATGATCGTCGCGATGGCGCTGATCAACGTCGGCGGCTCCGCCGCGCAGGTGCTGTTCCTGTTCTTGTACGTCAAGAAGCTCGACCTGCGCCTGCGCCCGAAGTGGGGGTTGCGCGGACTGGGCCTGGGGAAGCTCTCCCGCATCGGCCTGTGGTCGCTGGCGATGCTGGGCCTGGGGCAGCTGGGCATCTGGGCGACCCGCTGGGCCACCGGCGGCGCGGTCGCCCTGACAGAGCAGTATCAGGAGCAGCCGGACCTCGCCGCCCGCTACCCGGCCCTGCTCACCCTGGAGTGGGCGTACCTGGCCTTCATGATCCCGCAGGGCATCATCGCGGTCACCCTGGTCACCGCAGCGTTCCCGTCGATCTCCCGCAGCGCCGCGGAGCACGATCACACCGGGGCGCTCGCCCGCTACGCGGAGACCAACCGCATGCTCGCGGTGCCGATGGTGCTGTGCACCGCCGTGTTCGTGGCGCTGTCCGGGCCGATCATGTGGGTGATCGGCGGCGGCACCGGCGAGATCGGGGCGCGCGCCAACGGCGCCGTGCTGGTCGCCTACATGCTGGGCCTGGTGCCCTTCGCGTCGCTGTACCTGATCAAGCGCGTGTTCTACGCCTACGAGGACGCCCGCACCCCCTTCATGGCGCAGATCCCGATCGCGGTGGTCACGCTCGTCTCGGTGCCGGTGATCCTCACGGTGGTGGATCCGATGTACGCAGCGGCGGCCGCGGCGGGCGCCTCGAGCCTCGGCAATCTCGCGGGCTGGCTGTACGGCGTGTGGCGCCTGCGCAAGGTGGCCGTCGCCCACGACGCGGCCCCGAAGGCGTCGCTGTCCGGCGGTCCCGTGCTCGCGAAGCTGATCGGCGCGGGCGTGGTGAGCTGGGCGGTGGGCACGGGGCTCGTGCTGCTGCTCGGTGACCTGTTCTGGCTGCACCGCGCCCTCGCGGTGGTGCTGGGGATGCTGGTGGGCGGCGTGATGGTCGCGGTCTTCGCCGCGGTCGCGTACGCGCTGAAGGTGCCGGAGGTGCGCCAGCTCGTCGGCGCCGCGCAGCGACTGGCCGGACGGCTGGGTCGGCGCGGGGCGGGGGTGACCTCGTAGCATGGTCGAGCCAGGTGGCGGGCACGGTCCCGCCGGACGAGGAGAGGGAGGGTCCGTGAACGCGAGCCCTGAGCAGGATGCGCTGAGCGCGAGGTGGACGCTGGAGGGCAGAATCCCGCTGTCCGGTGTCGCCGACGGTGCCGAATGGTGCCGCGCCCGCTCGGTCGCCACGGGCGAGGGCGTCGTGCTCTTCATCGTGCGCGGGGAGGCCGCCCTCGAGGCGGCCGACGCGGTGCGCCGCGCCTACCTCGTGGAGGATCCGCGCCTGCTTCCGGTCCAGGAGATCGTCGTGCTCGACGATCCGCGCGAGGACTCCGAGGGCGGCGAGGACTCTGCGGCCGACGGGGGCCCGAGCGATGAGGGCGCGGCCGACGAGGGCCCGACCACCGTCGTGCAGTACCCCCTGCCGCCCGCGCCGCCGCTCGCGGCGCTGCTCGGCTCCGGTCCACTGCACCCCGAGACCGCTCGCGCGATCATCGGCGAGGCCGCCCAGGGGCTCGAGGCCGCCCGTCGTCGCGGTGTGCGCCACCAGTTCCTGGACTCCAACCGCGTGTTCGTGGACACCCGCTCCGGCGCGGTGACCGTGCTCGGCGTCGGGGTGGAGGCCGCCGCGCACCCGGGGCTGGACCGCTCGCGGGAGACCGCGTCCTTCCAGGACACCGCGGCGCTGGTCGCCCTGCTCTACCGGGCGCTGACCGGCCGCACCCCGCAGCCTGGGGAGGACGGCGTCGTGCCGCGCCCCTCCACCGTGGTCGACATCGACATCCCGGCGGACCTCGATCTGCTGTGCGAGCTCGTGCTCAACGAGACCGACGAGGACGTCCCGGAGACGACCCGCGGCCTCATCGAGGCGCTCGAGCCCTGGCAGTCGATCCCCGTGACCCTCGAGGCGTACCCCCGCGGGGGGCGCAGCGCAGGAACGGGGACGGGCGCAGCGGCGGCAGCGGCATCCGCCGCAGGGTCGGCGGAGGAGGGCGCGGTCGCGCAGGAGCCCGCCGGCGAGCAGGCCGGCGTCGACGAGGCCGGCGTCGACGAGGCCGAGAGCCTTCCCGAGGACGACACGGTCGCGCGCCCCGTCGGGGCGACCGACGGGTCCGACGCCGAGGCGTCTGCCGACGACGAGGATCCCGTCGACGAGCAGGCCCGCGAGCACTCCGCGGCGGCGTCCGAGAAGCTGCCGGAGGACGACACCGTGGCCCGCCCGGTGGCGGGCGCCGTTGCGGGTGCTGCGGCGGGTGCCGGCGTCGCCGGAGCCGCGGCTGTCGCCGCGCAGGACGCGCACGGGGAGGGCGGCGACGCGGCCGCGAGCTCGGCGGCGTCTGCCCCGAGCAGCTCCGACGCGCCCGAGTCCGACCCCACGCCGACCGCCACCACCTCCGCCCCCACCACGTCCGCCGCCGCGGCGGAGACCTCCCGCGAGGCGAAGGCGCTGGTCGATGACCTGCACCTGAACGAGAAGCGCAGCACCAGCCCGTTCCCCGGCCGGCTGGACATCGTCGCACCGGTCGCCCCCGTCGAGCCCGGGCCCGCTCACGAGCCCGCGGACGAGGCCGGGAGCGCCGAGGGCGCGCCGGGCGCCGGGACGCAGTCCCCGTCGGCCGCTCCTGCCGCGGCGGGCGCTGCCCTCGCGGGCGGCGCGGCAGCCGGCGGGGCCGTCGCCGGTGGGGCCGCCGCCGGTGGTGCAGCCGCGGACGAGGACGCGATCCCGTCGGCGACCTCCGGCACCCAGTGGACCCTGAGCCCGGCCCGGGCCCCCCAGGGGACCGACGGCCGTGCCGAGCAGCCCCCGTCGGCCGCCCGCGCGGAGACCGCGACCGCCGACCATTCCGCGCCCACGCCGGATGCCGAGGAGCTCGCCGGCGCGGTAGGCGCCGACGACCCGTCGGCCGACGACTCGGCGACCGTGCCGGTCGCGGTCTCCGGTCGCACAGTCCCGATGGCGCAGGTCGACGAGGACCGGCCGATCGTGGTGCAGGGGCGGCGCACGTCCCTGCTCGACGACGCTCCGGAGGAGTCGACGGTCCCGCTCTCGCGCGGGTCCCTGCTGCGCGACGTGGTGGGCGTGGCCGTGGATGCGGACGATCCGGACACCTTCACGATGGGTCCGCGCGACGAGGACAAGCGCTCGCTGCAGTCGCAATGGATCATCGTCGGCGGCGTGATCGTGGTGATGTTCGCGCTTGTCTTCGCAATCACCGCCGTCACCCGGGACCTGAGGGAGATCGTCTCGGACCCGCTGGCGACCTCGCAGGCGGAGACCACCGAGCCGCCCGCGGAGGAGGACACCGGCGAGGCGCCGGTCGAGCCGACCCCGACGGACACCGAGACCCCGGAGCTGCCTGCGCCGGAGGTCTCCGGCATCGAGCTGTTCGCACAGGGCAGCGACAACCCGCCGGACAACGCCGACCAGCTCGACCGCATGACCGACGGCGACCCTGCGACCTTCTGGTCCACCCAGCACTACGCCAGCCCCGACTACGGCGGTCTGAAGGAGGGGGTGGGCGTGCGGATCGACTTCGCCGAGCCCTCGCAGCTGACCACCGTCACCGTCACCACCGCCCGCAACAACGGCGGCACCCTCGAGCTGCGCGCCGTGAACGACGACGGCTCGCTCGGCGACGTGCTGGACAGCGGGGAGCTGGTGGGCGACGGCGAGATGCTGCTCCAGCCCGATGAGCCCGTGGACGCGAGCGCTGTCGCGCTCTACATCCCCGAGCTGCCCGCGGACAGCAACGAGGCCGGTCGCTTCCGCGCCCGGATCGCGGAGATCCGCGTCGAATGACCCCTCGCGCCGTCCGGGGCTCGTCCGCACGCAGTGCGGGCGGCAGTCGCTCGCGCTTCCCGACGGTGCTGGGCATCCCCCTGCCGCTGATCGTGATCGCGCTCGTGCTCGCCGCCCTGCTGGGTGCCCAGCTCGCCGGCGCCCTCGAGCAGTCCACGACCAGCCGCTCCCACATGTCCGGGGCCTCGGTCGACTCCCTGACGGGCACCGGGAACAATTCCACCGGCCTGCCCGTTGTCACGGAGACGACGCTCGGCGCCGAGGTGCAGCGGTTGGTCGACACCGGAACGATCCAGCCGATGACCAGCTTCGATGCCGCCCAGTGCCTGCGCGAGCAGGGCGTCGACGAGTCGATCCTGATTATGGACGAGATCGCATGGGGCGGGGAGGAGGCTCCCGGCTGGCTGCTTGTCCACGGTCCTGTGGACCGCGAGACGCTGCGCGCCAATGGCGGTGTCATCTCGGCGACCGTGGTGCTCCCCGAATGCGGCACGGGCGTCCACACCGACGACCCGGGCCAGGACCGCATCTGGTCCGGGGACGTGATGATCGGCTCTCTCTGACCTCGCTCACGACCCCTCCCGCGTTGCTCCTCGCACCCGCATACTGGACGACGGTCCTCCCGCTGACCGTCCACCGCACCTCACCCCGGAAGGACATTCCATGACCCAGCCGATCCAGGCGCTGAACATCCTCGGCAGCCCCGCCCCGGCCGCGCAGCCCGCCCCCGTCGCCCAGGACGGCGGCGACGGCACCGTGCACGAGGTCGTGATCGTCGGGTCCGGCCCCGCCGGGTACACCGCCGCGATCTACACCGCCCGCGCCGAGATGAGCCCGATCGTCATCGCGGGTGCTCTCGACGCCGGCGGCGCGCTCATGACCACGACCGACGTGGAGAACTTCCCCGGATTCCCCGAGGGTGTGCAGGGTCCCGAGCTCATGGCCTCCCTGCAGGAGCAGGCCGAGCGCTTCGGCGCCGAGGTGGTCTACGAGGACGCCGTGGATCTCCAGCTTGAGGGCGACATCAAGACCGTCACCCTCGACGACGGCACCGTGTACCGGGCGAAGGCCCTGATCATCACGACCGGCTCCGCGTACCGCAAGCTCGGCGTGACCGGCGAGGAGACCCTCTCCGGCAAGGGCGTCAGCTGGTGCGCGACCTGCGACGGGTTCTTCTTCAAGGACCAGGACATCATCGTGGTCGGCGGCGGTGACAGCGCGGTCGAGGAGGCCACCTTCCTCACCCGCTTCGGCAAGTCCGTGACCCTCGTGCACCGCCGCGACGCGCTGCGCGCCTCGAAGATCATGGCACGCCGCGCCGAAGCCGATCCGAAGCTGAGCTTCGCGTGGAACAGCGAGATCGTCTCCATCAACGGCGAGGACAAGGTCGAGTCCGTGACCCTGCGGGACACCGTCACCGGTGAGGAGCGCGAGGTCGCGACCAACGCCGTGTTCGAGGCGATCGGACACCTGCCCCGCACCGACCTGCTGCGCGACAAGCTCGAGCTGGACGACGAGGGCTACATCGTCTGCCAGGGTCGCAGCACCTACACCTCGGTGCCGGGCGTGTTCGCCGCCGGCGACGTCGTGGACCACACCTACCGCCAGGCCATCACCGCCGCGGGCACCGGCTGCCAGGCAGCGCTGGACGCGGAGCGCTGGCTCGCCGACCGCGCGGCCGGCATCGACGCCTCCGAGGAGGCCGCGGCGG
Organism: Brachybacterium aquaticum; assembly: GCF_014204755.1. Lineage (NCBI taxonomy): Bacteria > Bacillati > Actinomycetota > Actinomycetes > Micrococcales > Dermabacteraceae > Brachybacterium > Brachybacterium aquaticum. The sequence continues at coordinate 3,141,196 of NZ_JACHLZ010000001.1, read as the reverse complement.
ACGACGTCGCGGTGGAGGTCGCCGCGCAGTGACCGCGGCGGAGGGGAGGGTCCCCGTCCTGGTGCTGCTGAGCGCCGACTGGGCCGGGCCCTCCCGCCCCGCGCCGACGCTCCTTCGCGAGCTGGCGCGGCGCTGGGGCTCCTCCATGCACACCCTCCTGGTGGAGGATCCCGACGACGGGATCCTCGATCGGTGGCAGGTCGAGCACCTTCCGACGTGGTTGCGGTTCGTCCCGGCCGACGAGGGCGGCGCGGATGAGCCGCTCGGCTGTGAGGGACCGGAGGGCAGCGAGGGAGCTGCTCCCGTGGTCGAGGCGGAGCTGCGGGGACTCTCCCCGCGCGGGGAGGAGAGTCTCCTCCCCGGACCCTGGCGGCTGGACGTGCGACGAAGCGGCGCCCTGCCCAAGCATGTCGTCGATGCCGAGCTGGGTCCGCTCGCCGTGCCCGATGCCGCCGTGAAGCCGGTTCCCGGGGACTGTCAAATCACCTGAGAACGACCCTTCTGACGTGCACGAACTGACTGTCCACAGTGTCGTCCACAACGATGTCCACACTGTCGCACGCCCCTGTCCACAGAGTTGTCCACAGAAGAATGTGGATAACTCGGCGTGAGGGATCAGCCATCCTCGGCGGCCGGATTGTGCCGCTGACCTGGGCGTTCTCTCTCCACGGGGGCGCGGCTTGCCGCGCCTGGACCATCGGTGGTATGGCCGCGGGGAGGCTCCGGACAGATTCCTGACACGCGTCGGAATCGAGTTGTCCACAAGGTTCTGCACACTGTGCACGAACACGCGACGACGCCGTTCTCGCGACATCGGGCAGACCGTGCCGGGCGTACAAGGCGCCACGTGGAACGGCCGATCGGTCACGTAGATCGAGCGCATCCCCCGCAGAGCCGAACTGCATGTGCGACCCAGTAGAGCGGGGCCGAAGGCGTTGCACGTGAACCCCCTCGATCTCGCTGCGCGGCGCAACGGACCGTGAGGACCGACCCGACCGGCCATCACTCGGCCACTCCCCGTTCATTTACCGGAGAAGGATGTTCCCCGTGAAACGTCAGTCTGTGCTGACCAGTCGGCGACCACCTCGGGCGGCAGTGGGGGCGGGCATCGAGGTTCGGCTCCCGGACAGGCGCAAGGCCAGGGGCAGGGGTCGCTGCCTGGCACACCCATGGTCCTCGCCAATGTGGATCGGTTGGCACCACTGCGGAGTCCCCTCATGCCCAGCTCTGCACTTCGTCCTCCCTCTTGCGGCATGGTGGACGGCAGTGCCGTGTACCGGCCGGCCTAGCGGGCGTGAGCGTGGGGTGTAGGAACCCCTGAGATCGGAGCGCAGCCCGGCCCCGAGGGCGTGGAGGTCAGCGTGGACCAGGCCGCTCGATGGTGACGTTTCCCGTGGAACGCCTCGACTCGTGAGCCCGATACCCGGATGCAGGCGAAAAAAGCGTGGGGAAACTCCGCTGGAGTCAGTGCTGCTAACACTGATCTGCGTGCGACCAGCGATGCTCCACCGTGTGCAGAAGGCGACGACGCTCGAGCCAGTCACGGATGTTCCCCGTGAAACCCGCTGGCGCGCGCACGGCAATGGAGTAATCAATTGGACATTGGGGGCTGAAGTCTTCCAGGGATGGCGGATGCCATCTCGGCAGCCCACGGCGTCTCACGGGAAACGTGCCTCGCTGTACTACCTCAACCGCGACCTCCTTCAATGAAGGCACTACACACGGAACGGCGGGAGTGGGGCACTCCCCTGGGGGAGGGTAGGGGATGCGCAGCACGCCGCTTGAACAGGTCGAACATGCGATGTTCCATCGTCGAGGTTTCACGGGAAACCAGTGTAGGCATGTAGCTTGGTTCAGTTCATTGTCGAGCGCCGGCGCTGCCATCCCTGAGTGCCAGAGAGTCCTGTCGGGTACTGCGTGGGGATCACACTCGAGTCGGAGACCGATCGTCCTGGAAAGCCGGGCAAGAAGTTTCACGTGAATCCGTCTCCCCTTCCTGGAGGAGGAGGCTGGAGGTGGAGGAGGAGTAGGAACTACGTTTCACGGGAAACGCTGCTGACTAGCAGGGTGACGAGCGAAGTAGCGCCGGCACCAGTCCACTCCATCGACGGTATCTGCTCCCGCCGTGGATGCACCCCGAGCAGAGACACACCGACTCTCTTCGCATCGCAAGCCCGACGAATGCGGTGTTTCACGGGAAACCACGCAGTGGCCTGTCTGCTGTTCCGATTGCACAGCCCCTGGCATGCCCTGCCACTCGGGCAGGTGCTCATGACGCCGCCAGCGGTTCACGGGAAACCCACTCCCCTGGGGCAGAGGGGCGATTCTGGTGCAGTCGTCCATGTTTCACGGGAAACCAAGGGTTCGGTGCAGCTGGTTGTGAAACTCTCTCTCACCTAGAGGAAGGCTCAGAGCTCTTCAGACGTAGTTCTACGTGAATCATCCTCACTTCCAACGCGATCATCATCGCTTGCACTGCTCCGTCAGACCACGAAGTGGGCTCTGCATAAGCGCCTTTGAATCTCTCTGCTGCGACAGGCGGCTGTGCCTCGTACCGCTCGCTTGAGATGTCGTCTGCTGCGATCGGTGGAGGACGCCATCTCCTGTGACGAACAAGGAGTGTTTCCCGTGAAACTCAGCCAACTCTCCGAGGAGCGGACGCACCGGGGGGAGATACGCCGAGGTGCTCACGGGATGGACCGAGGGCGTCCACATCATCTTTTGGTCCGCAATAGGGTGAACTACGAGAGAGGGGTGGGCTCTGCACGGCGGAGAAGCACGCGCGCGTTTCACGTGAATCTCTGCAGTGGTAAACAGTTCACACGCTTCTGGTCGCCAGGAGCTCGACAACCTCACGCGACTCCTCCCCTGGAGAGATAGCCTCAAGAATTTCATCTCCCGATCGACCGATTCGCGAGGGTGATCAAGAGCTTCGACGTGCCGGCCCCATGGCCCGTTCGCCAGCGGACCCGACGTACGATGCCGCGGTTTCGCGTGAAACCTCGACCCCAGGGTGAACGACGAGGTCCACACCAGTGGAAGTGGTGGGCGATGGTCGAGACGGCTGCACATGACGTGAACACCCGCGCACTCACCGCCACGGGATGCGGCGACGAGGAGCTTCCCATGACCTGGCGTCCCGACCCCCTTTCGTCCATACTCTCCAGCAGGGCAGGTGAGGTTTCGCGTGAAACCCACAGCCAGGGAGTACGACGCCGGAACTCGTGGTCAAAAGGCCTTCCGCGAGTTGTGCGTGTCTGGCACTCACGAAAGCGTCACAACGCATGCTCGACCTCGCTGTCCACACTGTTGTACACAGTGGTGGAGAACCGCTGCGCAGCCCTCTCACCTGCACACCTGCACACTCTGCGACGTCTCGTCCACTGCAGGTGCACAGAGTCCGTCCGAGGAACTCTCCTATCCGCTGTCGGTGCCTCCGGGGGAGCGGGGATTCGCTTATCTGACGTTATATCTACTTTCCGTCATCTCCGGGGATGGCCCTTCCCGAGGGGAGCTGTCCGCCCCTTCGCTCCTCGCCGGATGACCGCCGTCCGATGCAGAAGAGGGACCCGCCGTCGTCCGGCGGGTCCCTCCGTGGTCGTGCTACTCGAGCTCAGTGCTCGCTGGTCTGCTGCTGCTCGGGGAGCGGGATGTCGAGGCCCATGTTCTCCACGAGACGCTCGAGATCCTCGAGGTTCGTGAACTCCAACGTGATGCGGCCCTTGCGCTTGCCGACATCGATCCGGACGGGTGCCTCAAGCCGGTTGGACAGACGGCTGGTGAGGTCGACGACGTGGGGATCGTAGGTGCTGCGACGCACGGTCCGGGTGCCCGTCTGCTGCTGCCCTCCCCTCGCCACGAGGCGCTCCACCGCGCGGACAGAGAGGCCCTCGCTGACGATCCGCTGCGCCAGCTCCTCCATCAGCGCCGGGTCGTTTAGGGAGAGCAGGGCGCGGGCATGACCGGCGCTCAGGGCACCGCTGGCCAGGCGCCGCTGCACGAGGGCCGGCAGGCGCAGCAGGCGCAGGGTGTTGGTGATCTGCGGGCGCGAGCGGCCGATGCGCTCTCCGAGCTCGTCCTGCGTGCAGCCGAAGTCGTCGAGGAGCTGCTGGTAGGCGTTGGCCTCCTCCAGCGGGTTCAGCTGGGCACGGTGCAGGTTCTCCAGCAGAGCGTCGCGGAGGAGATCGTCATCGCTGGTCTCGCGGATGATCGCCGGGATCGCGGTGAGTCCTGCGCGCCGCGCGGCACGCCAGCGGCGCTCGCCCATGACCAGCTCGAAGGACTCCCCGTCCTCGGTGACCGGGATCGGTCGCACGACGACGGGCTGCAGGACGCCCACCTCGCGCAGGGAGTACGCCAGCTCGTCGAGCTCGTCCTCGTCGAACATCGTGCGAGGGTTGCGCGGGTTCTCGCGGACCTCGTGGATCGGGATCTCGGCGAACTCGGCACCCGGGACGCTGACCAGGCCCTGGTGGTCAGCTCCGGAGTCAGCCGACTCCGCGGGCGAGGTCTCGGCCAATTCCTCGGCGGGCTCCTCGGCAGAGACGTCAGTCGACTCGTCCGCGGAGTCGTCAGCGGACTCCTCTGCGGGCGCGGGCGCCTCCACAACGGGAGTCGACTCGACCTTCTCGACATCGACGACGGGGCTCTGCTCGCGCTCCTCCGCGGCCGGCTCGGCGGCGGTGGGCGCGCTCGGTGCCTCGGCGGCCGCGCCGGCGGGCTGCTGCGGGGTCGAGGTCGCGGGGGTCGACGCCTCGGCCGGCTCCGATGCGGCGGAGGTGGCCTCGGGGGAAGGAGTCGCCGACGTCGTCGCCTCCGTCGCCTTCGCGGGGGTGGTCGTCGCAGCAGCGGACCTCGACGTGGCGGTCTTCGACGCGGCAGTCTTCGAGGCCGGGGTCTTCGCAGGCGCACTCTTCGCCGGAGCGCTCTTCGGCGCCGCCTTCTTCGCGGGGGCGCTCGTGGACGCAGAGCTCTTCGTGGCAGTCGTCGAGCCCGTCGACTTCGCGGTGCTGGTCTTGGCAGTACCGCTCTTGGCGGTGCCGGCCTTCGCAGTGCCGGACTTGGCAGTGCTGGTCTTGGCAGTGCTGGTCTTGGCGGTGCTGCTCTTCGAGGAGGCCGTCTTCGAGGAGCTCGGCGCCTTCGCCTCAGCGCTGTCCTTCTCGGAGGCGGACGCAGTGGTGCTGCCCTTGGCAGCACTGCTGCGGGAGCCGTTCCGTCCGCGGCGCTCGGCGGCGGCGCGGGCCATGCCGGTGGCGAGATCGCGCGCGCTCTCGCTGCCGCGCTGGGGAGCCTCGTCGGCCGCGACCTTCTCGCCGGAGAAGAACATGTCCACGGGGCGGGTGGTGCCGTTGCGACCGCCCTCCCCAGCGGACGGGCGCGTGCGCGTGCGCAGCTCCTGCTCGGGGGCGGGCGAGGTGCCCGCTCCCGGGATCAGGGCGCCGAGACCTCTGCCGAGTCCTCGCTTCTGCGTCATGCCGTTGTCCTTCCGGGAGAGATCGTCATCGTCGCGGAGACCTCGATGTCAGCGCGGCGTGCGCGCGGTGCTGCGGCCCAGCGGGGTGAATGTCAGGAGTGGGGTCGTGGTCGGGATCAGGGAGCGGGACGCGTGTTCAGCTCGTACGCCGCCGCACGGTACGCCAGGGCTCCGCTGGAGCTCGGATCGTAGGTCAGCACGGTCTGGCCGTAGCTGGGCGCCTCGGAGATCCGCACCGACCGCGGGATCGTGGCCTCCAGGGTCTGCTCCGGGAAGTGTTCGCGCACGTCCTGGGCGACCTGCGCCGCCAGCCGCGTGCGGGCGTCGTACATCGTCAACAGGATCGTGGAGACGACCAGCTCCGGGTTCAGGTGCTGGCGGATCAGATCGATGTTGTTCAGCAGCAGCGTCAGACCCTCGAGCGCGTAGTACTCCGCCTGGATCGGGATCATCACCTCGCGGGCCGCGACCAGGGCGTTCACCGTCAACAGGCCGAGAGACGGCGGGCAGTCGATGAGCACGTAGTCCAGCCGCGGCAGACCCCGGGCGGCGCGGTCCTCGAGGTGGTCGCGGATGGCGTTGCGCAGCCGGTTCTCCCGCGCCACGAGCGAGACCAGCTCGATCTCGGCGCCGGAGAGGTTGATCGTGGCGGGCGCGCACTGCAGGCGCTCCATGTCCGGGACGTCCTGGACCACGTCGGAGATCGGCGCGGACTCGACAAGCACCTCGTACATGCTGGGCACCTCGGCATGGTGCTCGATGTTCAGCGCGGTGGAGGTGTTCCCCTGCGGATCCGCATCGATCACCAGCACGTGCAGGCCACCCATCGACAGCGCTGCCGCCAGGTTCACGGCGGTGGACGTCTTGCCCACGCCGCCCTTCTGGTTGGCGATCGTGATGATCCTCGTGCTCTCCGGGGCGGTGAACTCCACGCCCTCGAGCTGCCTGCGCCGGGCGTGATCCCGGGTGAGCTCCCGCATCAGCGGGGTGTCGTCCATCGACCCCGCCCCCTGGGAGGAGTCGTCGCGCTTCTCAGCCACGCGCATCTCCCTTCCTGCTCGCCTTCGCTCGGCGACGCACTTGGACCACTGTAGTGGGAACCTCGACCTCGCCCGTCCCGTACTGCGCAATGGTGGGATCGACCCCGCCGAGCTTCGTGAGGACCTTCTCGGCCTTGACGATCTCGTCGGCCGCGGAGGAGCCCTTCATCGCCAGCAGCACCCCGCCGTCCTCCACCAGGGGGAGGGTCCAGCGGGCCAGCTTGTCCAGCGCCGCGACCGCCCGGGCGGTGACGACCTCGAAGGTCCGCTGCCCGTGCAGGTCCTCGGCCCGGGCGCGCACCACCTCGAGGCCGAGGCCGAGCTCGGCGTCGACCTCCTCGAGCCACGTCGTACGACGCTGCATGGTCTCGATCAGGGTGACCGACAGGTCCGGGCGCGCGATCGCGAGGACCACCCCGGGCAGGCCGGCGCCGGAGCCGACGTCGGCCAGGGTGCGGGCGTCCGACGGGATCGCATCGGCCATCAGCGCGCAGTTGAGCAGATGCCGCTCCCAGAGCCGGTCCACCTCACGGGGACCGATGAGCCCGCGCTCGGGACCCTGCTCGGCGAGCAGGTCGACGAAACGCTCGGCGAACTCGAGACGGTCCCCGAGGACGCGCTCGGCCGCCGGTCGCAGCGGATCGGGAAGAGGCAGCACGGGGAGCCTCAGGAGGCCGGGTAGATCACGACGTGGCGGCCCTTGCCGTCGCCGTCGGACTCGGAGCGCAGGCCCTCGCGCTTGGCGACGTCGTGGACCACCTTGCGCTCGAAGGGGTTCATCGGGCGCAGCGGCACGGGGGCGCCGGTCTCCTTCGCCTCCGCGATCGCGGTGGCCGCGAGCTCCTCGAGCCCGCCCTTGTGCTCGGCGCGGAAGCCGCCGATGTCGAGCATGAGGCGGGAGCGGCTGCCGGTGCGGGTCTGCACGGCCAGACGCGCGAGCTCCTGGAGGGCATCCAGCAGCTCGCCCTTGGGGCGGTTCAGCTCGGCGAGGCGGTCGGCGCCGCGGATCTCGACGGAGGCCCGGTCGCCGTCCACATCGATGTCGATGTCGCCGTCGAGATCGGCGATGTCCAGCAGCTCCTCGAGGTAGTCGGCGGCGATGTCGCCCTCCTCCTCCAGGCGGCGCAGGCGCTCCTCCGCGCTCTCGCCGGCCTGGTCGTCGTCGGACGGGTCGCCGCCGGCCCGCTCCTCCGCAGCCTGGTCGTCGGCGTCGTTGTCTGCGTCGGTGTCGGTGTCAGCCGATACGGCCGACGGCGCGGCGCTCTCCTGCGGGGCAGTGCTCTCCTGCGGCGCAGCGCTCTCCAGCGATGCGGCCTCGCCCTGCGTCGCGATCTCCTGCTGCACGTCGTCGTCGACCGCGGGCGCGTCGGGGGTGGTCTCGTTCATTCGGGGTCCTCCGGGAATGCTGGGGATGGATGTCTCCCGGGAGCGACCGTGCTCCCGGGGGTGAGGTCACTTCTTCCGCTTCTTCTTCGCGCCCTTGTCCAGCGCGCTGGAGCCCTTCTGGGGAGCGGAGGGCGTCTCTCCGGCGGCTTCCTGCGCCGCACGGCGCTCCTCGGCGGCCTTCGCGCGCGCCTCGCGGGCGCGCTGCAGCTTCTCCTCGTCGGAGAGCTTCTTGCCGCCAGTGTTCTTGGCGGAGGGCTGGACGCGGATCTGGCGCTCCGGCTCCGGATCGGGCTCGGAGACCTTCTTCGGCGGGGTGAAGTCCAGCGGCTCCAGACCCTTCTTCGCACGCTTGTCGTTGATCCGCTCCTGGCGGTCCTTCTCGGCGTCGGAGCCAGGGGTCGGGGTCGCGCGGATGACGATGTACTGCTGGGCGAAGGTCCACACGTTCGTGGTGAGCCAGTAGATGAGCACACCGATCGGCATGCCCGGTCCCGTGATCACGTAGATGAACGGGAGCATGTACAGCATCATCTTCTGGGTGCTGGCCATGGGACCCTCGAGGGCCGCCTTGGGCATGTTCTTCATGGTCAGCTCCTTCTGGGTGAAGAAGGTGACCGCGCACATGGCCGCGATGATGATGCCGGCGACGATCTTGGTGGTGATCCCGCCGTCGCCCGAGTTCAGGAAGCTGTCGGCGATGGTGACGTCGCCGAAGAAGGTGGAGTTGCTGGCGGAGCGCGCGAGCTCCGGGGTCAGGGGGCCGAAGCCCTCACCCGCGGCGGCCTGGGGCAGCTTGTTGAACAGGACTCGGAACAGGCCGAAGAAGATCGGCATCTGCAACAGCACCGGCAGGCACGAGGAGAACGGGCTGGCGCCCGCGTCCTTGTAGATGGCCATGGTCTCCTCGGCCATCTTCTGGCGGGAGTCCGGGTCCGTCTTGCCCTTGTACTTCTTCTGGACGGCCTGCAGCTCCGGGGAAACCATCTGCATCGCCCGCGACGCCCGGATCTGGCGCACGAACAGCGGGATGATCAGGGTGCGGACCACGACCGTGAGGCCGACGATGGACAGGGCCCAGGTGAGGCCGGAGTCCGCCTCCATGAACAGCGACAGCAGCGCATGGAACTGGACCATGAGCCATGCCACGGCCCATTCGATCGGATACAGGGGATTCATCGGCCTGGTCTTCCTGCCGCACGGATGCGCATGTCGTTCATGCGAGGTGACGGCTGTGGTCGGGAGTCTTGGACAAGGGTAGGCCTTAAGGGGCCGGGTGCCGCAGTCGGCGTGGATTGCTCCACATGCCGGGCGCGGGCACCGGGTCGAGCCCGCCCCTGGTGAAGGGGTTGCAGCGCAGGATGCGCCAGGTGGTGAGCAGGGTCCCCTTCACCGCGCCATGGGTCCGCAGGGCGTCCATGCCGTACTGCGAGCACACCGGGTCGTACCGGCACGCGGGCGGGGTGTAGGGAGAGATGCCCACCTGATAGGCGCGCACCGGCAGCATCAGCAGCCGGCGAGGTAGCCTCGTGAGGGAGCGGAGCGGACCGGGGGCGGTCACGGCGCGGCCCTCATGGCACTGCCGCCGTGCGCCGCTCGAGCTTGCGCTCGGCGGTGCCGAGCGCCGAGTCGACATCGTCCCGGAGCTCGGCGAAGGACTGGTCCTGGATGCCCGGAAGCGCCCGCAGCACGAGCGCGCTGCCGGGGGGCAGGGTCTCGAGGTGCGGGCGCACGATCTCGCGCAGCCGACGGGTGACGCGGTTGCGCACCACGGCGTTGCCGATCTTCTTGGACACGACGAATCCCACGCGGGGTGCGTGCTCCCCCTGCGTCAGCAGGGTCAGATGCACGACCACGTGGGATCGGGCGCTGCGCACACCACCGCGGGTGACCGCACGGAACTCGTCGCTGCTGTGCAGTCGACGAGCGGACCAGTACACGCCGTGAGGCTCCGGCCCGGTTCGCCGCTCAGGCGGAGAGCTCGGAGCGGCCCTTGGCGCGACGGGCGTTCAGGATGGCGCGGCCGGCGCGGGTGCGCATGCGGGCGCGGAAGCCGTGCTTCTTGGCGCGGCGACGGTTGTTCGGCTGGAACGTGCGCTTGCTCATGGTTCTCCTCGATGGTCGGGCACGGACGTGCCCCTCGCGGTGGCGTGTGGTCTGCTGCGCGGACGGGTGTCCGGGCGCACCCGCGTGAGCGGGGCGGCTGCCATGGCCCCTGGGAGCCCAGGGACGGCGCCGGAACGGGCGGCGCGCAGCGCTGACTGCACGATTTTAGGCGCGAGGGTGCACGGGGTCAATGGAAGATCCCCGGAGAGGCCTGGTTGTGGCCCGATTCTCACTGCCTGGCACGGCGCGGAGGGGGTCCTGTGGGGACGCCCACCTTCTATCCACATCTCCTGTCCACAATACTGGGGATCTTGTGGAAAACTGTTCCGACCCGCGCCCGACCTGTAGGGAGTGACTGATGTCCGAGGCTGACGCCGACGCGATCTGGGAGCGCACGCTCAGCACGCTGCGCCGCGACGACACCGTGTCGCAGCGCGTCATCGCCCTGCTGACCCTGTCCCGTCTGATGGCCGTGGTGGCGGACACCGCCCTGCTCGCCGTGCCCTCGACCTCGGCGAAGGAGCTGATCGAGCACCGGATCGCCGGCTCGCTCAAGGCCGCGCTCAGCGAGGCGACCGGCAAGGACCTGCGCTTCGCGGTCACGGTGGACGAGTCGCTGCTGCTCGAGGGCGACGACGACGAGGCGCCCGCCGCGGCACCGTCCGCACAGACCGCCTCCGCGGCCCCGTCGGCCCCGCTGACCTCCTCCTCCACCTCCTCCGGTGCACATTCTGTGGACAACGATGTGGACAGTGCCGGACAGGATGTCCACAACGCGCCGTTCCGGCGTGGGGACGGCTACTCCGCGGGCCCCTCGGACGCCGACGGCGGCCGCGGCTCGGTCCTTCCCCGCAGCGGCGAGCTGGGCCGGGCCGCCCTGCCCTCGAGCACGTCGGCCGGCTCGGCCGGCGCCTCCCCGTCGGCCGGACCCTTCACGCGCGGCGGCGCGCGCCTGGACACCGGATTCCACGGCTCCGCGGCCGACGACCCCAGCGCCTACGCGGGACTCTCGGCGCTGACGGGCTCGTCGGCCCCCTCCCCGATGCCGGCTCCCTCCCGGCCCGCCCCGTCCGCGGGCGGCTCGACCCTCGGCGAGGACTCGCGCCTGAACAGCAAGTACACCTTCGACACCTTCGTGATCGGGTCCTCGAACCGATTCGCCCAGGCGGCGGCGTCGGCCGTGGCGGAGACGCCGGCGAAGGCCTACAACCCGCTGTTCATCTACGGCGGCTCGGGCCTCGGCAAGACGCACCTGCTCCACGCGGTGGGCCACTACGCGCAGAGCCTGTACCCGAACGTGGTGGTGCGGTACGTGAACTCCGAGGAGTTCACCAACGAGTTCATCAACTCCGTGCAGTCCGGTCAGTTCGGCAAGGCGCAGGAGTTCCAGCGCCGGTACCGCGACATCGACATCCTGCTCATCGACGACATCCAGTTCCTGCAGCGCGCGCCCGAGACGATGGAGGCGTTCTTCCACACCTTCAACACGCTCTACAACTCGGACAAGCAGATCGTCATCACCTCCGACCTGCCCCCGAAGGAGCTCGGCGGCTTCGAGGACCGGATGCGCTCCCGGTTCGAGATGGGCCTGATGACGGACGTGCAGCCGCCGGACCTCGAGACCCGCATCGCCATCCTGCGCAAGAAGGTGGCGCAGGAGAACACCGGCGAGGTCCCGCACGACGTGCTGGAGTACATCGCCTCCCACATCGCCACGAACATCCGCGAGCTCGAGGGCGCGCTGATCCGCGTGCAGGCGCTGCACTCCCTGTCGCGCCAGCCCATGGACGTCACCCTCGCCGAGTCGGTGCTCAAGGACCTGCTCTCCCACGACGACGGCGCCCAGATCACGGCGTCGACGATCATCGCGCAGACCGCGACCTACTTCGGGCTCTCGGTCGAGGAGATCGTGGGCACCGGCCGCAGCCGGCGCCTGGTCTCCGCCCGCCAGATCGGCATGTACCTCTGCCGGGAGCTCACCGACATGCCGCTGATCCGCATCGGCGAGGAGTTCGGCGGCCGCGACCACACCACCGTCATGCACGCGAACAAGAAGATCAGCGAGCTCATGAAGGAGCGTCGGGCGATCTTCAACCAGGTCACCGAGCTGACCGCACGGATCAAGAGCTCCTCGAGCCGTCAGTAGTCGCCCTCGCGCAGTGTGGGACAGCCGTGAGGCGCCGCTGCGCGTGACGTCGGCAACGCTTCCGTCGGCCGACGAGCGGCGGGAAGTGCGCGGAACCGCGACGAAGGGGAGCTGTGGATGCTCTGGGGACGAGCGAATGACAGTCCAGGTCATCCTGTCGCTCTCCCCAATTGTGGATAACTCTGTGGACAGTGTGGAACGACGAGCATCCGCGCAGGAGCCGATGTGCATGGAGAAATGACAGGAACCGGCGGAGCACGCTGATCCGTGCACAGTCCGCCCACGGAGGAGTTGTCATTCTCCACGAGCGACCCACGCCGTCAGTTCCGATTGCGACCTGCGCGAATGACACTTTTCCACGGAATCCACAGCCGTGATGATGAGGACTGCAGGTAGTTGCTCGACGGGGATGTGGACGGGGAGGGCCGGGCGGCGACGGCCGGCGGAGGGCAGCGGCGGAGCGAGGAGCACGGACGAGGAGGGGATCGGATGTCAAGGATCGGCGCCGGTGTGTCGGCGGCAGGGCTCGAGACCCGATACGCTGTGCACCGTTCGACGACGTCGATCACGTTCTGGCATTCGACCACTGCGAAGGAGTGGAAACGGTGAAGTTCCACCTCGATCGCGGCGTCCTCGGTGACGCCGTCTCCTGGGCCACCCGTACCCTCCCCGTCCGTCCGGCGATGCCGATCCTGCAGGGCGTGCGCATCGTCGCCGATGCCGGCGGTGAGCTACAGCTGTCGACCTTTGACTACGAGGTCAGCGCGCAGATCCGGCTCGAGGCCGAGGTCGAGCAGCCCGGCGAGGTGCTGGTCCAGGGCCGCATGCTCTCCGACATCGTCCGGGCCCTGCCGAACAAGGACGTCTCCATCGCGCTCGAGGGCACAAAGCTCCAGGTCCGCTGCGGCAGCGCCCGCTTCGCCCTGGCCACCCTCCCCGTCGAGGAGTACCCCCAGCTGCCCGCGATGCCGCCGGTCGCCGGCACCGTCGCCGCCGACCTCTTCTCCGAGGCGATCTCCCAGGTCACCGTCGCGGCGTCGAAGGATGACACCCTTCCGCTGCTCACCGGTGTGAAGGTCGAGATCGCCGGGGAGACCATGACCCTCATGGCCACCGACCGCTACCGCCTGGCGCTGCGCGAGCTGACGTGGAACCCCTCGACCCCCGGCACCGAGCTGACCGCCCTGGTCCGCGGCCGCACCCTGCACGAGGTCGCCCGCTCGCTGGCCACCGGCGGCGGCGTCGAGATCGCTCTGAACGACGACGACTCCGCGAACCTCATCGGCTTCGAGGCCGGCGGTCGCCGTACCACCTCCACCCTCGTTGACGGCGAGTACCCGCCGGTCAGGCGCCTGTTCCCCGACACGACCGCGATCACCGCCGTGGTCTCCACCGGCGCTCTCATCGACGCGGTCAAGCGCGTCTCCCTCGTCGCCGAGCGCAACACCCCCGTACGCCTGTCCTTCACCGAGGGCCAGGTCGCCCTCGAGGCCGGCGCCGGTGACGACGCCCAGGCCAGCGAGGTGCTCGAGGCGCAGCTCGAGGGCGAGGACCTGGTCGTCGGCTTCAACTCCGGTTTCCTGCTCGACGGCCTCGGCGCGCTCGGCACCGAGTTCGCGCGCCTGACCTTCACCGACTCCATCAAGCCGTCCGTCATGACCGGCCAGGAGTCCCTCGAGGGCGAGCCCGACAACTCGTACAAGTACCTGATCATGCCGATGCGGATCTGAGGGAGGTCGAGCTCCCTCCGTGCAGCTGACCGCCCTCGATCTCACCGCCTTCCGCTCCTACCAGCGGCTGAGCCTGCCCGTCGAGCCCGGAATCACCGTCATGGTGGGCCCGAACGGCCAGGGCAAGACCAACATCGTCGAAGCCGTCTGGTACCTCGCGACCCTCTCCAGCCATCGCGTCCCCCACGACGCGGCGCTCGTGCACCGCGGGGAGTCGACCGCCATCATCCGGGCGAGCTTCGTGCGCGCCGGGCGTCCCCTCCAGGTCGACCTCGAACTCACCCCCGGGCGCTCCAACCGCGCCCGACTGCAGGGTCAGAACGTCTCCCGCCTGCGCGACCTGCTCGGCGAGGTGCGCGCGGTGCTCTTCGCCCCCGAGGACCTGGGCCTGGTCAAGGCCGACCCCGAGGGCCGGCGCCGCTTCCTCGACGAGCTGCTGTTCGTCATCGCCCCCCGCTACGCCTCGGTGAAGGCCGACTACGACCGCGTCCTCAAGCAGCGCGGCAACCTGCTCAAGCAGATGCGCTCCATGCGCCGCGGCGGCAGCGGCCGCAGCGTGGGCGGGCTCGACCCGGCCGAGTCCGCGGCGAGCACGCTCGAGGTGTGGGACCAGCAGCTCGCCCGCCACGGCGCCGACCTGCTGCGCGCCCGGCTCCACCTCGTCAACCGCCTCCGCCCGCATCTGGGCTACTCCTACCTGCGGGTCGCGACCGACGAAGGTGCCGAGGCGGCACTGGATCTGCCGCCCGCCCAGCGCGGCGAGGTCAGCTCCCCGGCCGACGTCCGCTACCGCTCCGCGGTCCTCGACGAGCTCGGCACCGCGCCCGGCGAGCTGCCCGGGCTGCGCGAGATCCACGACGCCATGCTCGAGATGATCGCCGCCCGGCACGACGAGGAGATCGACCGCGGCGCCTCCCTCACCGGACCCCACCGCGACGACCTCGAGATTCGCCTGCACGACTTCCCCGCCAAGGGCTACGCCAGCCACGGCGAGTCCTGGTCCCTCGCCCTCGCTCTGCGCCTGGCCAGCTACGACCTGCTGCGCCTGGAGGAGGGGGACCTCGGCGACGGTGAGCCGATCCTCATCCTCGACGACGTGTTCAGCGAGCTCGACGTGCACCGCCGCGAGCGCCTCGGTCGGATCGTCACCGGCGCATCCCAGGTCCTCATCACCACCGCCAACGACACCGACATCCCCGCCTCGCTCGACGGGGAGATCCACGTGGTCGACGTGCGCCTCGGCGAGGCGGTGCCGCGGTGAGCAGCAGCGGCGGCCGACGGGGCGGGGCGGGGCGCGCCGGCCAGGGCGGTGCAGCCGCCGGCGGGAGCGGCAGGGCCGCGGGCCCCGCGCGGCCGCGGCTCGCGAACCCCTACGACCTCGGCACCTGGCGAGGTGCGGGAGCGGCGGGGCCGGGAGAGGCGGGTCCAGCCGACGGGACCGCACAGCTCGGCGCCGCGGCCGGTGTCCCAGGCGATGTCCCGGCCGACGCCGCACCCCGCGTCGAGGCCCCCGTCGGCCGCCGTGCGCCGCGCGTCGCGCTGCCGGCCGAGCCCGGCGACGGGGCTGCCCCCGCGCTCGGGCCCGAGCCCGACCAGGAGCTCTACGACCCGCCGGACCTGCCCACCCCCGCCGATCCTTTCGAGCTCGCGCGCCGCACGGTGAACCGCTCCCGCGCCGCCGCCCGCGACCGCGGACTCTTCCCCATCTCCGCGAAGACTCAGGCCAGGGATCTGCGCGACCGGTCCGACCGGGCGCCGGGCTACTCCGGCTCCCGCCCCGACCCCCGCGACCCGCAGGGCATCCAGTCGGTGCTGAAGAAGGTGCTCGGCAACCTCGGCTGGATGGAGGGAATGAGCACCGGCCGGGTCCTGGACGAGTGGGACGAGATCGTGGGCGAACGGATCGCGACCCACTGCCGGCCCGTGTCCTTCGAGGACGGGGTGCTCGTGGTCAGCGCCTCCTCCTCCGCCTGGGCGGCGCAGCTGCGGATGCTCACCCCGCAGCTGATCACCACCATCGAGGAGCACGTGGGCTCCCACGTGGTCTCCGAGCTGAAGGTCACCGGGCCCGCCGCGGCCGAGCGCAGCTGGAAGAAGGGACGCCGCACCGTCACCTGGCGCGGCCCGCGCGACACCTACGGGTGAGCAGCATGGTGGGGCTGCGCGGCTGACCTGCGGCGTCTCGTCCCGCGTTCACAGGAGGACACGCACCCGGGTGCGCTTGCTACGGTGTGGGAGTCGAGCTGACACAGCTCGCGTGCACTGGGGTCGGTGAAATTCCGAGCCGGCGGTGACAGTCCGCGACCCGAGGGCTCTCAGGCCCCCGGTTGACCAGGTGGAACTCCTGGACCGACGGTGAGAGTCCGGATGGGAAGAGCACGCGACGACGTCCATGGGACGGTCCGCCGTCGGTGCTTCCGTGCACCGTCCGCGCCGCACCCTGCGGACGTCGCCCTCGTCGCCCCTCCCTCTCCTCGGACCGCGAGCCGCGGACCGGAGGAGAGCAGATGAGCAGGGCCGATACCGAGGCCACCACCCCGTGCACCACCATGTCGTGCACCACCGAGGCGGAGCGCGCCGCACTGCACCACGCCCTCGACCTCGCCGCAGCTCCGGGAGTGCCCGCCGGTCCGAACCCCCGCGTCGGCTGCGTGCTCCTCGCCCCCGACGGGCGGATCCTCGGCGAGGGCCGCCATCGCGGCGCCGGCACCGCCCACGCCGAGGTCGACGCGCTGCGCAGCGCCACCGGTCCCGTCCGCGGAGCGACCGCCCTGGTCACCCTCGAGCCCTGCGACCACCACGGCCGCACCGGCCCCTGCACGCAGGCGCTGCGTGACGCCGGCATCGCCCGCGTCGTCGTCGCCCGCCGCGACCCGAACCCCGTCGCGGCCGGGGGCCTGGACACCCTGCGCGAGGCCGGGATCGACGTCGCCGTCAGCGAGGACCCGCAGCTCACCGCGCGGGCCGAGGAGCTGCTTCGCGGCTGGGAGCACGGACTGGTCCACCACCGCCCCCTGGTCACCGCCAAGCTCGCCCTCACCCTCGACGGCCGCGCCGCCGCGGCCGACGGCACCAGCCGCTGGATCACGGGCCCCGCCGCCCGCGCCGAGGTCCACGACCTGCGCGAATGCTGCGACGCGGTGCTGGTCGGCACCGGCACCGCGCGCCTCGATGCCCCGCAGCTCACCGCCCGCCATGAGGACGGCACCCTCCGCGCCCGCCAGCCCCTCCGGGTCGTCATGGGCGAGGGCGAGGCGCCGGCCCTGCCCACCCTCCCTGGCGCCGGTGAAGCCCTCCGCCTGCGCACCCGTGACCCCGAGGCCGCACTCGAGGACCTCTTCGACCGAGGCATCCGCCATGTGCTGGTCGAGGGCGGGCCGACCCTCGCCGCGGCCTTCCTCACCGCGGGCCTCGTCGACGAGCTGATCGTCCACCTCGCTCCGAGCCTCCTCGGCGCCGGCCCCGCCGGCATCGGAGACCTCGGCATCACCACGATCACCGACCGGCTCGACCTCGAGCTGCGCGACCTCCGCCCGCTCCCCACCCCGGACGGCCCCACCGACCTGCGCCTGCTGCTGCAGCCCCGCACCCGCTGACCACCCCACCGCTCCCACCAGGAAGGACGCCCATGTTCACCGGCATCATCGAGGAGCTCGGCACCGTCGAGTCCCTCACCCACGACGCGGACGGTCCCGCACGCCTGCGCATCCGCTCCCCGCACGTCCTGGACGGCATCCGCCTCGGCGACTCGATCGCCGTGGACGGCTGCTGCCTCACCGTCACCTCCCACGAGGGGGAGGTCTGGACGGCCGACGTCATCGCCACCACCCTCGCCGCCACCACCCTCGGCCGCCGCACCTCCGGCGACCGCGTCAACCTCGAGCGCTGCGTCCGCGCGGACGGGAGGCTCGACGGCCACATCGTGCAGGGCCACGTCGACGCCGTCGGCGAGATCGTCGGCCGACGCGAACAGGACGGCACCACCCTGATCGATATCGCCCTGCCCGCCGGGCTCGCCCGCTACGTCGTGGACCGCGGCTCCCTCGCCGTGGACGGGGTGAGCCTCACCGTCGCCGGTCTCGAGGACGGCGCGATCGACGTGGGCACAGCCGACGAGGTCACGGCCGACGGCGGCGCCCGGGTGACGATCGGGCTGATTCCCGAGACCCTCGCGCGCACCACGCTCGGCCACCGGGCGGTCGGCGAGGGCGTGAACCTCGAGGTCGACGTGCTGGCCAAGTACGTCGAGCGGCTCACCGGCAGACTCCTTCCGGCGGCTGCGCGGGGTGCAGCGACTCCCGTCGGGGAGACCTCTGTCCCGGCGACCTCTGTCGCGGGGGCCGTGCGATGAGCGGCCTGCGCCTGGACCCGATCCCGGACGCGCTCGCCGCCCTCGCGGCCGGCCGCCCGGTCGTCGTCGTGGACGACGAGGACCGCGAGAACGAGGGCGACCTGATCCTCGCGGCCTCCGCCGCGACCCAGGAGTCGATCGCCTTCGCCGTCCGCCACTCCAGCGGCCTGCTGTGCGCCCCGATGAGCGCCGAGCGGGCCGACGCCCTCGAGCTCCCGCTCATGGTGGCGGACAGCACCGACCCGCTGCGCACCGCCTACACGATCAGCGTCGACGCCCGCGAGGGCGTGACCACCGGCATCTCCGCCGCCGACCGCGCCCGCAGCCTGCGCCTGCTCGCCGATCCGGAAACCGCCCCCACCGACCTCGCCCGCCCCGGCCATGTCCTCCCGCTGCGCGCCCGTCCCGGAGGGGTGCTCGAACGTCGCGGGCACACCGAGGCGGCCGTCGACCTCACGCGCCTCGCCGGCCTCGAGGCCGTGGGCATGATCGTCGAGCTCGTCCACGACGACGGCACCATGCAGCGCGGTCCGGCCCTGCGCGAGTTCGCCGACCGGCACGGCCTGGTGTTGATCTCCATCGAGGACCTCGCCGTCCACCGTCTGGCCACCGGCGACCTGGCCCTGGACGTCACCGCCCCGGTCACCCTCCCCACCGACCACGGCACCTTCGAGGCGCTCGCCGTGCGCGAGCCCGGCCGCGGCGGCGGGGCCGACGCCGAGCACCTCGTGCTCGTGCGCGGCGACGTCACCAGCGACGAGCCCGTCCTCACCCGGGTCCACTCCGAGTGCCTGACCGGGGACGTGCTGGGCTCGCACCGCTGCGACTGCGGCCCCCAGCTGCACGAATCCCTGGACCGCATCGACCGCGCCGGACGCGGCGTGCTCGTGCTGCTGCGCGGCCACGAGGGACGCGGCATCGGCCTGGCCGACAAGCTGCGCGCCTACGCCCTGCAGGACGCGGGCCGCGACACCGTCGAGGCCAACCTCGACCTCGGCCTGCCCGTGGACGCCCGCAGCTACGGCATCGTCCCGCGGATCCTCGCCCACCTCGGCGTGCACAGCATCGACCTGCTCAGCCACAACCCCGACAAGGCCCGCGAGCTCACGGCCGGCGGGGTCGAGGTGCGCCGCGTCGTGGACCTCGACACCCACCCCACCGCCCAGAACCTCGCCTACCTCACCACCAAGCGCGACCGGCTCGGCCATCACCTCCTCGGCCTGCCCGAGCCGGTGCTGACCCGTCCCACCCCCACGAGCACCACCCCCTCGAGCACCGCCCCCACGAACGGAGTCCCCGCATGAGCGGCCACGGAGCCCCCGCCCCGCAGATCACCCCCGCCCGCCCCGGCACCCGCGTCGCGATCGTCGCCGCGTCCTGGCACGAGGAGGTGATGGACGGCCTCGTCAGCGGGGCCCTGCGCGCCTGCGCCGAGGCCGGGATCGAGCGGCCGCGCCTCGTACGGGTCCCCGGCTCCTTCGAGCTGCCGCTCGTCGCGGACCGCCTCGCCCGCGACCACGACGCGGTGATCGCCCTCGGCGTCGTGATCCGCGGAGGCACCCCGCACTTCGAGTACGTGTGCGCCGCGGCGACCGACGGGCTCTCCCGCGTCGCCCTCGACCATGGAGTCCCCGTCGGGTTCGGCCTTCTGACCTGCGACGACGATGACCAGGCCCGGGATCGCGCCGGGCTTGCCGGCTCACACGAGGACAAGGGGCACGAGGCGGCGGCCGCCGCGCTCGCCACGGCCGGGCTGCTCGCGGAGCTCGGGGACCCGGCGCCCGCCGAGGAGGTGCCCGTCGCGGGCTGAGCACCCCCGGGGTTCGGGCGCCGGACCGACGGGCGGAGCGCGGTGACCCGCCGGTCACCGGAGCGCGGAGATCGGGAGCGTCAGACGCGCCGCAGCCGCTTCAGCACCCCGGGGGGCGTACCCGCCCCCATTTCCCGCCCTCCCCGCGCGTTCCCGAGGCCGCCACGAGGCGTCTGAGGCGGCTTCCGGGCCGCGTCGTCCACAGGATCGGGGCGTCCGAATAGGTTCACAGGGCCTTCTTCGCTAGAATGGGGGAGGTTCGGCCGACGTCGACCGGGGGACCCCCACCAGGGCGCGCCCGCCCGGCGATCTCGATGCCGTCGGCCCGATCTCCGCGGCCTGCGGATGCTGCTCGCGCGCACGCGCGCGAGGGAGTCCGCGGGCCTCGTGTGTGTCGGTCCGCAGCGGGCGCCCGCCCGACGGCGCCGCCGGACCACCCTCGGTCCTCCCCCGATCGAGGGACGCCAGGACTGCGAGGAGCCACATCAGGTGAGCGACAGCGACCGCCCCATGCCCGATCAGGACGTGCCGGAGACGACCCCGGACCCGGCACCGGGAGGGGCAGCACCTGCCGAGGCTCCCCACGAGACCGCGCCTCATGAGACCGCGGGCGAGCGCGCCGCGCACGCACCGGCGCACTACGAGGCCTCGGACATCACCGTCCTCGAGGGCCTCGAGGCGGTCCGCAAGCGCCCCGGCATGTACATCGGCTCCACCGGTGAGCGCGGCCTGCACCACATGGTCCAGGAGATCGTCGACAACTCCGTGGACGAGGCGATGGCCGGCCACGGCGACACCATCGAGGTGACGCTCCTTCCCGACAACGGCGTGCGCGTGGTCGACCACGCCCGCGGCATCCCCGTCGCGATGCACCCCACCGAGGGCCGCCCGGCCGTCGAGGTCGTGCTCACGGTCCTGCACGCCGGCGGCAAGTTCGGCGGTGGCGGGTACGCCGTCTCCGGCGGTCTGCACGGCGTGGGCTCCTCCGTGGTCAACGCCCTGTCCACCCGCATGGAGGTCGAGATCCGCCGCGACGGTCACGTCTGGCGCCAGGCCTACTCCCGCGGCGTGCCGCTGGTCGACCTCGAGCAGGGCGAGGCGACCGACGAGACCGGCACCACCATCACCTTCTGGGCCGACGACGAGATCTTCGATACGACCGTCTACGACTTCGAGACGCTGCGCAAGCGGTTCCAGCAGATGGCGTTCCTGAACAAGGGCCTGCGCATCACCCTGACCGACGAGCGCGCCCCCGAGGGCGGCGAGGATCAGGACGAGGAGGTGGACGTCGAGCTCGAGGCCGAGAAGAAGGAGGGCCCCCGCAGCGTCTCCTACCTGTACGAGCGCGGTCTGCAGGACTTCGTCGAGTTCATCAACAGCGCCAAGCGGGCCGAGGTGATCCACCCCGACATCATCTCCTTCGAGTCCGAGGACACCGACGCGAAGATCAGCGTCGAGGTCGCGATGCAGTGGACCGGCGCGTACACCGACTCGGTCCACACCTACGCCAACACGATCAACACCCACGAGGGCGGCACCCACGAGGAGGGCTTCCGCTCCTCGCTCACCTCGATCGTGAACCGGTACGGCCGCGCCCAGGGCCTGCTCAAGGAGAAGGACGCCAACCTCACCGGCGAGGACATCCGCGAGGGCCTCACCGCGGTGATCTCCGTGAAGCTCGGCGAGCCCCAGTTCGAGGGCCAGACCAAGACCAAGCTCGGCAACACCATCGCCCGCACCTTCATGGTCAAGGTGATGACCGACCAGCTCACTGACTGGTTCGAGTCCCATCCGAACGAGGCCAAGGCCATCGTCCTGAAGGGCCAGGCCGCCGCGGCCGCCCGCGAGGCGGCCCGCAAGGCCCGCGACGCGACCCGCCGCAAGTCGCCGCTCGAGACCGGCGGCATGCCCGGCAAGCTGCGCGACTGCTCCTCCCGCAACCCCGCCGAGTCGGAGATCTTCATCGTCGAGGGCGACAGCGCCGGCGGCTCCGCCGTGCAGGGCCGCGACCCGCGCACCCAGGCGATCCTCCCCATCCGCGGCAAGATCCTCAACGTCGAGAAGGCGCGGCTGGACCGGGCGCTGGACAACCAGGAGGTCCGCTCGCTGATCACCGCCTTCGGCACCGGCATCGGCGAGGACTTCGACGCCACCAAGCTGCGGTACCACAAGATCATCCTGATGGCCGACGCGGACGTCGACGGCCAGCACATCTGCACCCTGCTGCTGACGCTGCTGTTCCGCTACATGCGCCCGCTCATCGAGCTCGGCCACGTGTTCATCGCGATGCCGCCGCTGTACCGCCTGAAGTGGTCCAACGCCCCGCACGAGTACGTCTTCAGCGACGAGGAGCGCAACGAGCGCCTCGCCGCCGGCCAGTCCGCCGGTCGCCGCATGCCCAAGGACAACGGCATCCAGCGCTACAAGGGCCTGGGCGAGATGGACTGGAAGGAGCTGCAGTCCACCACCATGGATCCCGCCTCCCGCACCCTCAAGCAGGTCACGGTCGACGAGGCCGCCGACGCCGACACCATCTTCTCCGTCCTCATGGGCGACGACGTCGAGTCCCGGCGCCGCTTCATCCAGGAGAACGCCAAGGACGTCCGCTTCCTCGACATCTGACCCCGACGTCGGACCCCAGGTCCCGTCGGCCCCCGGCGCGGCGCCCTCGCGGCGCGCCCCCGGGGGCACCCTGAACCACCGGCCCCACCCGAAAGGCCCTCCGCCCCATGAGCGACACCCCGCAGGACCCCACCACCCCGGACGAGACCCCGTCGGGCGACCAGACCCCGTCGGGCGAGCAGACTCCGTCGGACGGCCCGACCCCGTCGGCCGACGCCCCCACCCCCGCCGAGAGCGCGGGCCTCGGCGGGCAGGAGACCCCCGAGGGCTCCGTCGAGCTCTCGGCCGACGAGGCCGCCTCCCGCACCGTCACCCTCGTGGACCCGCTGGACGAGGGCGAGGTCGACCGCATCACCCAGGTCGACCTCAACCAGGAGATGCAGCG
The DNA here is from genome assembly GCF_014204755.1 of Brachybacterium aquaticum. NCBI lineage: Bacteria > Bacillati > Actinomycetota > Actinomycetes > Micrococcales > Dermabacteraceae > Brachybacterium > Brachybacterium aquaticum. Next base: position 3,118,150 of record NZ_JACHLZ010000001.1, on the reverse strand, counting down.
CTCCTACCTCGACTACGCGATGAGCGTCATCGTCTCGCGCGCCCTCCCGGACGTGCGCGACGGCCTCAAGCCCGTCCACCGCCGCATCGTCTACGCGATGTACGACGGCGGCTACCGCCCCGACCGCTCCTTCTCCAAGTGCGCGAAGGTCGTCGGCGAGGTCATGGGCAACTACCACCCCCACGGCGACTCCGCGATCTACGACGCCATGGTGCGCCTGGTCCAGCCGTGGAACATGCGCTACCCGCTGATCCTCGGCCAGGGCAACTTCGGCTCCGCCGGCGACGACGGCGCGGCCGCCCCCCGGTACACCGAGTGCAAGATGGCGCCGCTGGCCCTGGAGCTGGTCCGCGACATCGAGCAGGACACCGTGGACATGCAGGGCAACTACGACAACACGGTCGACGAGCCGACCGTGCTGCCCGCTCGCTTCCCGAACCTGCTGGTCAACGGCTCCGCCGGCATCGCCGTCGGCATGGCGACCAACATCCCGCCGCACAACCTGCGCGAGGTCGCCGACGCCGTCCAGTGGCTGCTGCAGAACCACGAGGCCACCAAGCCCGAGCTGCTCGAGGCGTGCCTGAAGTTCATCAAGGGCCCCGACTTCCCCTCCGGCGCCACCATCGTGGGCACCGACGGGATCGAGGACGCCTACCGCACCGGCCGCGGCTCCATCACCCAGCGCGCCGTGGTCTCCACCGAGGAGATCAACGGGCGCATGGCGCTTGTGGTCACCGAGCTTCCCTACCAGGTCAACCCGGACAACCTGGCGCGCAAGATCGCCGAGATGGTCAAGCTCGGCAAGATCCAGGGCATCGCCGACATCACCGACGAGACCTCCGGCCGCACCGGCCAGCGCCTGGTCATCACCCTCAAGCGCGACGCCGTCGCCAAGGTGGTGCTGAACAACCTCTACAAGCACACCCAGCTGCAGGAGAACTTCTCCGCCAACATGCTGGCGCTGTCCGGCGGGGTGCCGCGCACCCTGTCCATTGACTCCTTCGTGCGCGAGTGGACCAAGCACCAGATCGACGTCATCGTGCGCCGCACCCGCTTCCGCCTGAAGAAGGCCGAGGAGCAGATCCACATCTACCGCGGCTACCTCAAGGCGCTGGACGCGCTGGACGAGGTCATCGCGCTGATCCGCCGCTCCCCGGACGTCGACGAGGCCCGCACGGGCCTGATCGAGCTGCTGGACATCGACGAGATCCAGGCCAACGCCATCCTCGCCATGCAGCTGCGCCGCCTCGCCGCCCTGGAGCGCCAGAAGATCATCGAGGAGCACGACCGGCTCCAGGCCCTCATCGAGGAGTACACCGCGATCCTCGCCGACCCGGCGCGCCAGCGCCAGATCGTCTCCGAGGAGCTCGCCGAGGTCGTCGAGAAGTACGGCGACGACCGCCGCACCCAGATCCTCCCCTTCCACGGCGACATGTCGATGGAGGACCTCATCCCCGAGGAGGACGTGGTCGTCACCATCACCCGCGGCGGCTACGTCAAGCGCACCCGCGAGGACCAGTACCGCGCCCAGAAGCGCGGCGGCAAGGGCGTGCGCGGCGCTTCCCTGCGCGAGGATGACGTGGTCGAGCACTTCTTCACCACCACCACGCACCGCTGGCTGCTGTTCTTCACCAACCAGGGTCGCGTCTACCGCGCCAAGGGCTACGAGCTGCCTGAGGCGCCGCGCGACGCGAAGGGCCAGCACGTGGCGAACCTGATGGCCTTCCAGCCGGACGAGCGGATCGCCTCCGTGCTCGCCATCGACTCCTACGAGGACGCCGAGTACCTGGTCCTCGCGACCGAGTCGGGCCTGGTGAAGAAGACCCCGATGACGGCCTTCGACTCCAACCGCACCGGCGGCATCATCGCCATCAACCTGCGCGACATCGACGGACCCGACGGCACCCATCCGGACCGCGTGATCGCGGCCCGCGCCGTCGACTCCGACGACCACATCCTGCTGGTCTCCCGCAACGGCCAGTCCGTGCGCTTCCCCGCAGCGGACGATGTGCTGCGCCCGACCGGCCGCGCCACCAGCGGCGTCACCGGCATGAAGTTCCGTCACGACGACCAGCTGCTGGCCATGGACGTGGTGCGCCCCGGCACCTTCGTGGTCACCGTGACCGACGGCGGCTTCGCCAAGCGCACCAGCATCGACGAGTACCGCCTCCAGGGACGCGGCGGCCTGGGCATCCGGGTCGCGAAGCTGCCCGACGACCGCGGCCACCTCGCCGGCGCCGCCGTGGTCGAGGAGACCGACGAGCTGCTCGTGGTGATGGCGCGCGGCCGCGTGGTCCGCTCCAAGGTCGCCGAGGTCCCGCCGAAGGGCCGCACCACCATGGGCGTCACCTTCGCCAAGCCCGACAAGGGCGACCGCATCCTCCTGGTCACCACCGGCCCGGAGAGCGAGCTCGACGAGGACGAGGCCGAGAAGCCCGTGCTCGAGAGCGCCGATCCGGCCGGCGAGGAGCAGGCCGGTGAGGACTCCTCAGGCGAGGATGCTGTGGAGATCACCGACACTGAGGGAGCGGAGGACCCGTCGGCCGAGGGCGATGATCTAGGCTCGGAGCAGTCCGAGACGTCGCCGACCGGCGACGCCGGGACCGACGACGAGTCCGACGACGACAGCGAGGAGTGACCCGTGAGCACCAGCGACTCCCGAGCGGGTTCCGCCAAGGCCCCCGCGGCCGAGTCCACCACGAAGCTCCCGGCCTTCGACAGCGCCTCCTCCCCGTCGGAGAAGGGCGCGGAGAAGGGGCTCGGCACGGGCAAGGGCTCCGCCAGCCGCGGCGCGAGCCGCAGCCCGCAGAAGTCGGCCGGCAGCGGCAAGGGCACCGAGAAGGAGCGCCGCGGCCCGCGCCGCGTGCGCCTGACCCTCGCGCGTCTGGACCCGTTCTCGGTGATGAAGCTGTCCTTCCTGGTCGCCATCGCGATCGGCATCGCCACCGTCATCGCCGTGGTGCTGCTGTGGAACCTCGTCGAGGCCATCGGCCTGTGGGACCAGATCGACCAGCTGGGCCGTGACCTCAACGGCGGCGACCCGCTGCCCTTCATGGAGTTCTTCAGCTTCTCGAAGATGACCAGCTACGGCACCATCGTCGCCGTGGTGAACGTCGTGATCATCACCGCGCTCGGCACGCTGCTCGCCTTCCTGTACAACCTGGTGGCGGCGCTGCTGGGCGGACTGAAGATGACCTTCACCGACGAGTGAGTCCGGGGGCCGGCGGGCATGTCCTCCGCGACGCCCGCCCGCCCTGCCGGGCACTGACCCGCCCGGCGGAGGTGACAGGCTCGCCCGCAGAGCAGCGACGACTCCCTCGACGCCGCCGCGCCTCCCCGAGGCCGGCGGCGTCGTCGTGTCCGGGACCATCCGACCCTCGCCCGGTGCCCCGAGGGGCCGGCTCGGGTCGGCGCGGCCCCCTGGTGAGCACCTTTTGTGGCCCGGAGGACTCATGCGGGGGTCGACATGAGTCGCCAGCGCAGCAAACATTGGAGGATGGCGGTCCCGAAGGCCCTGGTTCGCTAGGGACAGGGATCCGCCGGCCAGTGGCGGATGTCGGGTGTCGGTGGTCCAGGGCGGGGTGCCGGATATCTGCCGTCCGCCCGGGGTCAGGGCTGCTGGAGCTCGGTGACGTCGGCGACCTGGGCGTCGAGGCGGGCGAGGGTCTCCTCGGCGGGGACGGTCGCGGCGACGCCGTGCGCGCCGGCGCCCATCGAGATCCGCCGCTCGGGATCCCCGGCCAGGGACGCGTCGGCCACCACCGGCCAGGCCGTGGTCGCGCCGAAGGGCGTGATCGTGCCGCGCTCGTAGCCGGTGACCTCCTTGGCGACCTCCTTGTCTGGCATCGACAGGCGGTTCACGCCCAGCAGCGCGCGCAGCTTCGGCCAGGAGATCTCCCGGTCGCCGGGCACCAGCACGAAGAGGAAGTCGCCCTCGCCACGTCGCACCACGAGGGTCTTGACGATGTCCCGGGGCTCGACGCCGCGCGCCGCAGCGACTTCGGCGAGGGAGCCGACCCTCCCGTGCCGGGTGATCTCGTGGGGCAGGCCCAGGGCCTCCAGGGCGTCGGTCGCACGCTGCTCGCTCATGAAGCCAGCGTAGGCCCCGAGCCCGGGCACGCAGTCTCCGGGCGCGCAGTCACTGAGAGCGAAGCTCCATCCGGCCGTCGGGACCCTCGAGCGGCGTCCAGCCCGCCCTCTCGTACAGCGGCCTGCCCGCCTCGGACACGCCTGCAGCACGATTCGGTTCGGCCCCATCGGCTCCAGGTCCTCCCGGACGCGGTCGACCTGGGCGGCGCCCAGTCGTCGTCCCCTGTGCGCGGGAGCCACGATCGATTCGGCGAGCCTGGCCAAGGTGACGCGGTCGGCGGTGGACGTGAGCGCGGTCGCGCTGACCTGGGGAGCTCGCGGGCGCCGCGCTACGGTCGAGGGATGTCCGTCGCGTGTCCCGATTCCCTGCCTGCTGCAGTCGCCCCCGAGGAGTACCCGTGGCTCGGGCCGTCGGCGACCTCCGCTCTCCTGCTGGCCGACGGGGTGGTGGGTCTCGAACCGGGTACGGACGGCGGCGGGCGGCACGACGACGCTGCGTACGACGGCGGATCGGCCGGGGACGGCCTGCACCACGCCGGTCGGGAGGCCGACCGCGTCGCCCGGGCGCGTCCGGCCGAGGACCAGGACCGCCCGTTCGTGGACCGAGGGGAGATCGAGCGGGCCCTCGCCGCGGCAGGCGCCGCGCCGCTGGCCGAACGGACCCTGGTCCTCGCCGTCGGCTCCAACCAGACTCCCCGGACCATCGCGCGGAAGTACCGACGTGCTGGGCGCGAGCTCGACGTGACCACGCCCTTCGTGCGCTGCACCGTGCACGGCCTCGCCGTCGGCCATGTCGCGCGGGCCGCCGCTCCCGGCTACGTGCCCGCCGCGCCCTATCGCGCCGAGGGTGAGCGGATCGAGCTGGTCGCGACCTGGTTCGACGAGGAGCAGCTGGCTGTCGTCGATCGGACCGAGCCGAACTACGACCGGCTGCGTCTGGCCGCGGCCGACCTCCCCCTCGTGCTCGCGACGGGCGAGCGGCCGGCGCGCGTGGACGTCTACGCCTCGCGCTGGGGCGTGCTGGCCCGCGACGGGGTGCCGATCCCGCTGCGGCACCGGCAGCAGGAGCTGTTCGACGAGCTCCAAGGACTCACCGGCGAGACGCGCCTGATCGGCGACGCGGCGGAGGTCTGCGGCCGGCTCGCCGCGCAGCCCGACCTGGTGCACGACCTCGCCCGCGAGCACCGCCTCGTGGTCGCCGACGGGCTGCCGAGGTCCTGAGCTCCGCGCGAGCCCGCGCAGTGCGGGGACAGGGGGCGACAGAGGCCTCACGGCGATCATTCGTTAGCATCATTCGTTAGCTAGGCTACGTAATGACGGGTGCCTCGCCGACCCATGATCCGTCGAGGACAGGAGCACCTCCGATGACCGCTCTCTGGTGGGTGCGCGACGACCTGCGCCTGCACGACAATCCCGCGCTCGCCGCCGCCGCGGAGGACGGCGACGTCATCGCCGTGCACATCGACGAGCGCATCGAGGGCGTGCGGGAACTGGGCGGGGCGACCCTGTGGTGGCTGCACCACTCGCTGACGCGCCTCGGCGCCGCGCTGCGCGCACTGGGCGTCCCGCTGGTGCTCGTCAGCGGGGACCCGGAGGAGCTGATCCCCCAGCTGGTGCGTGACAGCGGCGCCGATTCCGTGCTGTGGAACCGCCGGTACCACGCCCCCCGCAGGGCCGTGGACGCTCGGCTGAAGGGCGCGCTGCGCGAGCAGGGCCTGCGGGCGGAGAGCTTCGACGGCTATCTGCTGCACGAACCCTGGACGATCACCACGCAGTCCGGCGACCCGTACAAGGTGTACTCGGCCTTCGCCCGCGCCTGCGGTGAGGCGGGTCCGCCCCGCGCCGCCGCCGGCCTCCCGCCGCGTCTGGCCGGACCGCCCGACGGAGTGCGCGCCGGCGGGCACGAGATGCGCACCTGGCTCCGCGCGGAGCACTTCGGGCAGGCCCTCGACCGTCGGGGCTGGCTGCCGACGTCGCCGGACTGGGCGGGTGGGCTGCGCGAGGCCTGGTCCCCGGGGGAGAAGGTCGCCCGGCAGCGCCTCGAGGACCTCGACGGGGTGCTGGGCGCGTACGCGGAGGATCGGGAACGGCCCGCCATGGAGGGGACCACCCGCCTGTCCCCGCATCTGCGCTTCGGCGAGGTCTCGCCTCATGAGGTGTGGCATCGGAGCGTGGAGTGCGGCCGCGGGACGGGCCCGGAGTCCTTCCGCAGGGAGCTGCTGTGGCGGGAGTTCGCGTGGCACCGGCTGTTCCACCTGCCGGAGCTCGCGACCCGCAATGTCCGCCGGCAGTTCGACCGCTTCGACTGGCGGGAGGACTCGAAGGAACTCCGCGCCTGGCAGCGGGGACGCACCGGCATCGACCTCGTCGACGCCGGAATGCGACAGCTCTGGGAGACCGGGTGGATGCACAACCGGGTGCGGCTCGTGACCGGTTCCTTCCTCACCAAGAATCTCCGGCAGCACTGGCGGCGCGGGGAGGAGTGGTTCTGGGACACGCTGGTGGACGCCGACGAGGCCTCGAACCCGTTCAACTGGCAGTGGGTGGCGGGGAGCGGGGACGACGCCGCGCCGTACTTCCGCGTGTTCAATCCCGCCCGGCAGCAGGAGCGCTTCGACCCCGACGGCGACTACGTGCGTCGGTGGGTGCCCGAGATCGGCACCGAGCGTCGGGACGACCCGATCGTGGACCTGCGCGACTCGCGGCGAGACGCATTGGCCGCCTACGAGGAGGTCAGGGGCTCGCCGGACGGGGTGTGACCTCGCGAACAGCGGTCCGGGTCGGTTGGACGGGGTAGGGCTGTTCGGGGTAGCGTTATGCGTCGGCGGAGATCACCGAGATTCGTCCCGAGATCGCCCCGCACGGGCCTATAGCTCAGTCGGTTAGAGCGCTGTCCTGATAAGACAGAGGTCGCTGGTTCAAGTCCAGCTAGGCCCACTTCGAGGATCGGAGGAACTCATGAAGAAGTTCATCGCGACCACCGCTGTCGTGCTCACCACGGCTGTCGCCGGGATCCTCACGTGGCGGAAGGTCGAGTCCGACCGGATCCGCAACGATCTGTGGAACGAGGCGGAGCGCGTCTCCGTCGAGCAGGACATGGCGGCGCGGAAGCACGCGCAGCACTCCTGATCCACACCGGTGCCGCAGCGAGTACGATCGGCACCACCCACGGGGACTTAGCTCAGTTGGTAGAGCGGTAGCTTTGCAAGCTTCAGGTCAGGGGTTCGACCCCCCTAGTCTCCACCAGGCAGGACAGACGAAGGCGCCCCTCCCCCAGGAGGGGCCTTCTGCGTGTCCGGTCGTGTCCGCACCGCCGTCGACTCGGGCCGGCCTCACTCCCGCGCCGTCGTCTCCGCGACCGTCCCGTCGACGCTCACGAGCGTGACGACGTCGTCGTCGCCGAGACGGGCCCCGGGCGGGACCTGCGCATCGTCCTGCACGAGACAGCCGCGCAGACGGGCTCCGGAACCCACGCGCGCACCGTCGAGGACGACGCATTCCACCAGCTCGGCACCGGCCTCGACGACCGCGCCGGGACTGATCACGCTGCGGGTCACGCTGCCGGCCACGTCGCTGCCCTGGGCGAGCAGGGAGGTGCTCACCGCGGCGCCGTCCCGGACGCGGGCGGGCAGCAGCTGAGGCTGGGCGGAGAAGATCGGCCAGTCGGGATCGTCGAGGGTCACGCCGTCGCCGTCGAGCAGGTGCATGTGCGCCTCCCAGTACGAGGCGAGGGTGCCGATGTCTCTCCAGTACCCCTCGAGGCGGTGCTCGACGGTCCGTTGCCGCTCGACGAAGTGGGGAATGAGGTCGTCGCCCCAGTCCTGCAGCTCGCCGACCTGGTCCGGCAGAGTCCTCAGGGCCTCGAGCAGCGCGGGGGCGTCGAAGCAGAAGATCTCGGTGGCGACGAGATCGGTGGGCGGGTACTTCGGCTTGTACCAGAACTCCTCGACGATGCCGCCCTCCCCGGTGCGCACCACGCCGTGGCGGGAGGCGTCCTGCGGGAGGCGGGTGGTGACCATGGTGAGCTCGGCGTCGGCGGCCGCGTGCGTGTCCAGCACGTCCAGCAGATCGATCGTGTAGAGGTGATCAGCGCTGAGCACCAGCACGATCTCCGGGGCGAACTCGGCGATGAGCTCCTTCTGCCTCCACAGGGTGTCGCTGTTGCCGGTGGCGAAGCCTTCGCCCTCGGCGCCCTCGAAGGGGGTGAGGGTGCGCAGCCCGTCGTGGGTGCGGTCGAGGTCCCAGGGCCGGCCGGCCGACAGGTGCTCGTTCAGCGAGTGCGGGAGATACTGCTCGACCACCCACACCGCCCTGAGGTGGCTGTTTGCGAGATTGGACAGGGCGATGTCGATCAGCCGGTAGGAGCCGCCCACGCGGAGGGCGGGCTTGGCCTGCTCGTCGGTGAGCGCTCCCATCCGGGAGCCCTGTCCGCCGGCGAGCACGATCGCGAGGGTGCGGGGGATGCGCATACGGGCCAGGGTACGGCCGTGGCGCGCGGGGGAGGAGCGGACCGACCGGCGGGTCCAGCCCGTCGGCCGCCCCGCCGAGACGCCGAGGGGCCGCGATCCGGTCGTGCGGAGTCCGTGGCCGCGCCCCCTCCCGTTCCGGTGGACGGTCGGCTAGATTCTCCATGCACGACACTCGACCCCGTCATCCGCCTCCGACTCTCGACGATGATGTTCCTGGAGTTCTTCGTGTGGGGCGCCTGGTTCGTCACGCTCGGCACGTACCTCGCCGCGGACCTCGGCGCGAGCGGCAGCCAGATCGCCCTGGCTTTTCTCACCCAGTCCCTCGGCGCGATCCTCGCCCCCTTCATCGTGGGCCTGATCGCGGACCGCTGGTTCGCCGCGCAGCGCATCCTCGGCGTGCTGCACCTGTTCAGCGCCGTGATGCTCTTCCTCGCCGGCCGGCAGGGCGAGTTCGGGGCGTTCTTCGTGTTCGCGCTGCTGGCGATGATCTCGTTCATGCCGACGCTCGCGCTGGCGAACTCGATCTCCTTCCGCCGCCTGACCAGCCCCGAGCGGCAGTTCCCCGCGATCCGCGTGTTCGGCACGATCGGCTGGATCGTCGCGGGACTCCTCATCGGCTGGCTCGGCTTGGAGGCCGGGGGAGCGCTCGAGAACACCTTCGTCATGGCCGCGATCGGCTCGGCGCTGCTGGGCGTCTACGCCTCCACCCTCCCGCACACCCCGCCGGAGACCACGGGGGAGCGCGTCACCGTGCGCGACGTGCTGGGCCTGGACGCCCTCGCGCTGCTGAAGTCCCGCTCCTAGCTGGTGTTCTTCCTCGCCTCGATCCTGATCTGCATCCCGCTGGCGTTCTACTACAACTTCACGAACCTCTACCTCAACGAGATCGGGGTGCAGTCCGCCGCGGCGGTGCAGTCCCTCGGCCAGGTCTCCGAGGCGCTGTTCCTGCTGGTCATGCCGCTGATGCTGAGGAAGCTCGGCGTGAAGCGGACGCTGCTGATCGGCATGCTCGCCTGGGCGCTGCGCTACGCCCTGTTCGCGTTCGGGGACGCCGGCTCCCTGCTGTGGCTGGTGATCATCGGGCTCGTGCTGCACGGCGTCTGCTACGACTTCTTCTTCGTCGCGGGGCAGATCTACACCGACCGCTTCGCCCCAAGCACGTGCGCAGCGCCGCCCAGGGCCTGATCTCGCTCGCCACCTACGGCGTCGGCCTGCTGATCGGCTCTCTGATCTCCGGCCCCATCGTCGACGCCTTCCTCGCGGCCGATGGCACGCACGACTGGCGCACCGTCTGGCTCATCTCGGCGGCGCTCGCCGTCGGCGTCGCGCTGTTCTTCGCGGCGCTGTTCCGGGAGCGGGAGACGGCCGAGGCGGTGGAGGTCCCGCACGGGCCTGAGGCGGCCCGGAGTCCGGGGGAAGCCCTGCGTCACACCGTCCGCAGCGAGCTGAACAGCAGGTTCGTCTGCGTGGTGCGCACCCCCGGGGTCGCCCGGACCCGCTCCAGCACGAGGTCGAACTCGGCGAGGTTGCGCGCCCGGATCTGCAGCACGAGGTCCCAGGTGCCGGTGGTGGAGTGGACCTGCTCGAGCTCGGGATAGCCGCGCAGCTCGCGCACGATCTCGGGGCTGCGGCTGTTCTCGGTCGCGACCAGCATCACGCCCTGGACCGAGTCGTGCTCGATGTCGCCGCTGACCCGGATCGTGAACCCCTCGATCACGCCGTTGTCCACGAGGCGGTCGATCCGCGAGGTGACGGTGGAGCGGTTGACCCCGAGCTCGCGGGCGAGGACGGCCACCGGGGTGCGGCTGTTCGCGCGGAGGAGGGCGATGAGGCGGTAGTCGAGATCGTCGAGCACGCAGACAGCCTAATACCGCCCAGCAGACTGCTCGTCATGATGCCGTTCTGTCCGGCATCTCGATCGTTGCGACGCCGCATCGCCGCCTCCTAGAGTCACTGTCGGCCCAGGTGAGGGCGTGATTCCGGGAGCTCCTCCCGCAGTGAGATCAAGGTGGTGAGAAGTGCTCGACGTGTCCGTCCTGCCCGCCTTCCTGCTGGCCGTCACGGTCATCCTCGTGACTCCCGGACCGGACATGGCGTTCATGGTCGCCACCGGCATCAACCAGGGCAGGCGCGCCGCCGTCCAGGGCGCCTTCGGGGTCACCTCGGCGATGACGATCTGGGTGCTGGTCGCGGCGACGGGTCTCGGCGTCGCGCTGACCCAGCTGCCGGCTGCGCTGGACGCGATCCGCCTGGCCGGCGCCGGCTATCTGGCGTTCCTCGGGGTCACGACCTGGCGCCGGGCCGGCGGGCCGCTCGCGGAGGCCTCGGTCGTGCCGAACGTCTTCCGCCGCGGCTTCGTCGTCAACATCACCAACCCCAAGATCGCGCTGTTCTTCGTCGCCTTCCTGCCCCAGTTCCTGGGCACGACGGGCGGCTCCGGGGAGAACCCCTTCGCGCAGATCCTCATGCTGGGCCTGCTGCTGCAGCTGACCGGCCTGCTCACCGATCTCGCGATCGGCAGCGCCGCGGGGCTCTTCCGCGACGCCGTGCTCAGCCGGCCGCGCCTGCGCTACCTGCTCGACGGCGCGGCAGGCACCGTCTACGGCGCGCTCGCGGTGCTGCTCGTGCTCGGGGTCGTGCACGGCTAGACCCGCGCCGCCGGTCGGTAGCAGACTGGACGCATGACCACCGCCGAACAGCACAGCACCACCCCTCGCACGGCTCTCGTCACCGGCGCGACCAGCGGGATCGGCCGCGAGGTCGCCCTGCAGCTCGCCGAGCTCGGCTGGAGGGTGATCGCCGTCGGCCGCGACCGCGAGGCCCTCGCGCATCTCGCGGAGGCCTCCGCGCTGATCACCCCGCGCGCCGCGGACTTGCTCACGGGCGACCTCGCCGCGCTCGTGCCCGACCGCGTGGACGCCCTGGTCCACGCCGCCGGGATCTCTCCCTCCACCCGGGTCGAGGACACGGCCAATGCGGACTGGGAACGGGTCTTCGCCCTCAACGTCACCGCGGGTGCGGCGCTCGTCCGGAACGCCCTGCCCGCCCTGCGCGACGCGCGCGGCACCGTGGTGCTCGTGAACTCGGGCGCCGGCACTGCCGCCCGTCCCCGCAATGCCCCGTACGCCGCGAGCAAGCACGCGCTCCGGGCGCTCGCGAACGGCCTGCGCGCCGAGGAGGAGGAAAACGGAGTGCGGGTCTCGACCGTGTACCCCGGCCCCACGGACACCCCGATGTTCGGAGGGGACGTCGACCGGCGCGAGCTGATCCGGCCCTCCTCCGTCGCGAGAGCGGTGGTCATGGCCATCACCGCGAGCGAGGACGTGCAGCTCACGGACATCCACGTCCGACCCCGCCGCGAGCTGACCTGGTGAGCAGGCCGACGGCCCCGGGACCGATGCGCTCTGCGCGGTCCCGGGGTGTCGTGCGTCGTGGACGCAGGGCCTGCCCTTCGTCAACGCCGACGCAGAACATCCGCGAGCGGCATGCGCGGCTGTGGGGTCATGTCGAGAGGGCGATACGTCTCGCCGACGTGGCGGAGATGCGTGACAACTCCCGACCCTTGGCGCCGTTCCGGCTGTGCGCGAGGTTCGAGCATGGGGTGCGGATCGGGGATCCGGACTGGCCGTCCTGGGCGCCCGACGAGCTCCGAGGGATCCCGGGATCGCCCTGACCGGCGCGTTCGCTCGACCCGGTCCGGCGACGTCTCCGAGCCGGTCCTTGCGCCCAGTCCCCGTCTGCTCAGCTCCCGTCGGCCGACGGCGCCTGCGGCTGTGCCGGCGCCTGCGGCTCCGAGGGCGCGTGCCGCTCGAGGAACTCGAGCATCGCCACCCGGTCCACCCCGGTGAAGGTGCCCGTCGGCATCGCGGCGAGCAGCGAGGCGTGCAGGCGCGCGACCGGCCACACCGAGCCGTGCCAGCGCTCGACCAGCTCGGGGGACGGGCGGCGGCAGCAGTCCGGGTCGGGGCAGCTCGAGGAATGGCGCACGCTCGTCTCCCGGCCGCGGAACCACTTGGTGTGCGCGAAGGCGGTGCCCACCGAGATCGAGAACTCCCCGCCGGAGCCGGACTCGATGCGGGAGGTGCACCAGTAGGTGCCGCCCGGCTTGTCCGTGTACTGGCTGTACTGCGCCATGCGGTCCTCGCTGCGGAACACGCGCCGCGCGCTCCACCACCGGCACACCAGCTGCCCCTCGACCGCGCCGAGCGCATCGGTCGGGAAGTGCACCTGATCGTTCTGGTAAGCCTTCACGATCGTGCCGGAGGAGTGGACCTTGAGGAAGTGCACGGGGATCCCCAGATGGTGGGTGGCGAGGTTCGTGAAGCGGTGCGCGGCCAGCTCGTAGGTCACCGCGAACTCGTCGCGCAGGTCCTCGACCGACAGCTCCCGCTGCGCCTTCGCTCGCTGGAGGAACTCGCTCGCCCCCGCCTCGGGCACCAGCATCGCCGCGGCCAGGTAGTTCACTGCCACCCGTTGGCGCAGCAGCTCGCCGTAGTCTGCCGGCTCCGCCATCCCCAGCAGGTGCGCGGCCAGGGCCTGCAGCACGGTGGTGCGGGGATCCGCGGCGCCCCGCCCGAGCGGCAGGTAGATCCGCATCGACGCCGCGTCGGTGATCGAGCGGGCCGAGTGCGGCAGGTCCGGCACCGAGTGCAGGCTGAAGCCGAGGCGCTCGGCCAGCAGCGACACCTTGCGGTGCGAGAGCGGCCCGCCCGTGTGGTCGATCCTGCCCAGCAGGTCCCGGGCGGTCTCCTCGAGGTCCGGGTAGTAGTTCCCCGCGGCGGACTGCTCCTCGCGCAGCTGCCCGTTCACGCGCCGCGCCTCCTCCGGGGTCGCCGCCCGCTCCTCGTGCAGGCGCCGCAGCTCCCCGTGCAGGGCGAGGATCGTCTCGATCGCCGCGTCCGAGAGCGACTTGCGCACCGGCAGATCTGGCAGGCCGAGCCCCTGGTACAGCGCTCCGGCCTGCGCCTTCTCCAGCGCGATCTCGAGCGCCGCCCGACGGGTGGGCGGCTCGGGGTCCAGCAGCTCGTCCACGCCCACCTCGAGCACCCGCGCGATGCGCCGCAGCTCCCCGAGCCGCAGCTCGCGCCGGCCGTTCTCGATCACCGACAGCTGCGAGGGCGCCCGGTCCAGGCGTGCGGCGAGCTCGGCGAGGGACAGACCGCGCGCAGTGCGCACGGCGCGGATGCGCCTTCCGATCAGCAGCGGATCGAACTCCTCGTCGTCGGCCGACGGGATGACGGCCGACGGGGCCTGGGTCTGGGTTCTCTGGGCCATGCGGGACAGAGTGACACAGGTTACTTCTGAAGAACAGAAATATCGCAGAAGTTCTCCGGAACAAGGTCTTCTGAGGGGCTTGCGCAGCCGACAGAGTGTGACCACTCGACGAAGTTCGCCGAGGACGGCAGCCCCACCGGCTGCCGCAGCACCCCCGAGGAGCCGACGATGACCGACTCGACCCCGCGCACCGCCCCCCGACCCGGCGATCCGACCATGACCGCCGAGGAGCTCGCCCGCGATTGGGAGATCGACTCCCGCTGGGCGAACGTGCGCCGCGACCACACCGCCGCCGACGTCGTCTCCCTCGCCGGTCCCGTCCGCGAGGAGCGGACCCTCGCCCGCCGCGGCGCCGAGGCGCTGTGGGAGATGATCCAGCGCAACACCGAGGACCCGGAGTCGTGGGTCTACGCGCTCGGCGCGCTCACCGGCAACCAGGCCGTCCAGCAGGTCCGGGCGGGGCTGAAGGCCATCTACCTCTCCGGCTGGCAGGTCGCCGCGGATGCGAACCTCTCCGGCCAGACCTACCCCGACCAGTCCCTGTACCCGGCCAACTCCGTCCCCGCCGTCGTGCGCCGCATCAACAACGCCCTCAAGCGCGCCGGGCAGATCGAGTTCGCCGAGACCGGCACCACCAGCCGCGACTGGATGGCCCCGATCGTCGCCGACGCCGAGGCCGGGTTCGGCGGGCCGCTGAACGCCTACGAGCTGATGCACCAGATGATCGAGGCGGGCGCGGCCGGGGTCCACTGGGAGGACCAGCTGGCCAGCGAGAAGAAGTGCGGGCACATGGGTGGGAAGGTCCTCATCCCCACCTCCCAGCACGTGCGCACCCTGAACGCGGCCCGGCTCGCGGCGGACGTCGCCGGCACCCCCACCGTCATCATCGCCCGCACCGACGCGCTCGCCGCGACGCTGCTGACCAGCGACGTCGACGAGCGGGACCGGCGCTTCCTCACCGGTGACCGCACCGCGGAGGGCTTCTACGAGGTCACCCCCGGCATCGAGCCCGTCATCGCCCGTGGCCTCGCGTATGCGGAGTACGCGGACCTGCTGTGGGTCGAGTCGGCCACCCCGGACCTCGAGCTCGCCCGCCGCTTCGCCGAGGAGATCCACGCGCAGTTCCCGGACCAGAAGCTCGCCTACAACTGCTCGCCGAGCTTCAACTGGAAGCGCAATCTCGACGACGACCAGATCGCCCGCTTCCAGCGCGAGCTGTCCGCGATGGGCTACGCCTTCCAGTTCATCACCCTGGCCGGCTTCCACTCCCTGAACCACGCCATGTTCGAGCTGGCCAGCGGCTACCGGGATCGGCAGATGAGCGCCTTCGTCGAGCTGCAGGAGGCGGAGTTCGCCTCCGCCGCCCACGGCTTCACCGCCCACAAGCACCAGGCCGAGGTCGGCACCGGCTACTTCGACCGGGTCGCCACCGCCCTGAACCCCACCTCGTCCACGCTGGCGCTCGCCGGCTCCACCGAGACGGCGCAGTTCCACTGAGCGCCGACGGCCCCGTAGCCGGGGCAGCGAGCGGAGACCCCGCCGCCCCCGGTCGATCCCTCAGCACCCTTCTGACCTGCACCGCAGGCCCGCCACCCCGCGCCGGGCCACCTCCCGATCATCACCGCATCTCCCCGTAAAGGATCCCGCCATGACCCTCATCGACTACCGCCGCCCGATCTCCGAGCAGCGACGCCCCGGCCAGACCCCGTCGGCCGCGCCCCGGCCCGCCCCGCGCGGACGGATCGAGATCACCGCCCCGCTCCAGCCCCGCTTCGAGGAGATCCTCACCCCCGAGGCGCTGGACTTCCTCGCCCTGCTGCACGACCGCTTCGCGGTGCGCCGCACCGAGCTGCTCACCGCCCGGGCCATGCGCCGCGAGTCCATCTCCGGCGGGGCGATGTTCGACTTCCTGCCTACCACCCGGCACATCCGCGAGGATCCGACGTGGCGGGTCGCGGGCGCCGGCCCGGGCCTCGAGGACCGGCGCGTGGAGATCACCGGCCCCACCGACCGGCGCATGACCATCAACGCCCTGAACTCCGGGGCGAAGGTGTGGCTGGCCGACCACGAGGACGCCCTGAGTCCCACCTGGGACGGCGTCATCGGCGGGCAGCTGAATCTGCGCGACGCGATCCGTCGGCAGATCGACTTCACCGGCGCGAACGGGAAGGAGTACCGGCTGAAGGAGGAGACCGCGACGATCGTGTTCCGGCCCCGCGGCTGGCATCTCCCCGAGCAGCACCTGCGCTACGTCCGCGCCGACGGGCGCACCTCGCGCACCTCGGCGTCGCTGATCGACGCGGGGCTGTACCTCTTCCACAACGCGGCCGAGCTGATCGCCCGCGGCTCCGGCCCCTACCTCTACCTGCCCAAGCTCGAGTCGCACCTGGAGGCGCGGCTGTGGAACGAGGTGTTCACGCTCGCCGAGCAGGAGCTGGGCATCACCCACGGCACCATCCGGGCGACCGTGCTCATCGAGACGCTGCCGGCAGCGTTCGAGATGGAGGAGATCCTCTACGAGCTGCGCGAGCACTGCGCGGGCCTGAACGCGGGGCGGTGGGACTACCTCTTCTCCATCATCAAGATGTTCCGCGACCGCGGGCGGCGCCGCGTGCTGCCGGACCGCTCGCAGCTGACCATGACCGTCCCCTTCATGCGCGCCTACACCGAGCTGCTGGTCTCCACCTGCCACCGTCGCGGCGCCCACGCGATCGGCGGGATGAGCGCCTTCATCCCCGACCGCGGGGACGAGGAGGTGACCCGGCAGGCGCTGGTCATGGTCTCCGAGGACAAGCGCCGCGAGGCCGGCGACGGCTTCGACGGCACCTGGGTGGCGCACCCGGACCTCGTCCCCGCCGCGCGCGCCGAGTTCGACGCGGTGATGGGCGAGCGCCCGAACCAGCTGGAGCGCCTGCGGGAGGACGTGCACGTCACCGCCGAGGACCTGCTCGACCTCACCGTCGAGGGCGGCACCATCACCGCCGCCGGGATCCGGCAGAACATCCGGGTGTCCCTGCGCTATCTCGACGCGTGGCTGCGCGGCTCCGGGGCGGTCGCGATCGACCACCTCATGGAGGACGCGGCGACCGTGGAGATCTCCCGCTCGCAGCTGTGGCAGTGGATCACCCAGGGCATGCTCACCGACGAGGGCATGCCGGTCACCCGGGAGCGGGTCGAGTACTTCATCGACCGGGCCGTGCTCGAGCTGGACACCGAGCAGGGCAGCCGCGTCCCCGAGGCGGCCGAGCTGCTGAAGGAGGCGGTGCTGGGGGAGGACTTCCCGGCCTTCCTCACCACCGGCGCGTACGACCGTCACCTGGGGTGATGCCGGCGCGCTGACCACCGTCGGTGAGCGCTGCGGATGAACGCCGGGGCGGGGTGCGGGGAACAGTCTGGAACATCAGGCGCCCCGCACCCCGTCCCGGCTAGATTCATGCCTATGCGGATCGGAATCGACATGGGCACCACGAGGACCATCGCGGCAGGGGCGGACCGGGGCAACTACCCCGTGCTGCACTTCCTGGACCCCGACGGCGACGCGCACGAGCACTTCCCCTCCCTGATCGCCCTGGACGGCGAGGAGCTCGTGCACGGCTTCGAGGCCGAGCGCGCCGCCCGCGCCGGCGCCCCGCACCTGCGCTCCTTCAAGCGCCTGCTCGGCGACCCGGGCACCCATCCCGGCACCACGGTCGAGCTCGGCGGGCGCGAGTTCGCGCTGCTGGACCTCATGACCGCCTACCTCACCGCCGTCCGCGAGGCGCTGCCCGTCCCGCCCGGCCAGGTCGCCGTCTCGGTCCCCGCCCACGCCCACTCGGTCCAGCGCGTCATGACGCTCGAGGCCTTCCGACGCGCCGACATCGACGTGATCGCGATGCTCAACGAGCCCTCCGCCGCCGGCTTCGAGTACACCCACCACCAGTCCCGCAGCCTCACCGCCCGCCGCACCCGCATCGCGGTGTACGACCTCGGCGGCGGCACCTTCGACAGCTCCCTGGTGGAGGCCGACGGGGCCGGGCACTCCGTGCTCGGCAGCCGCGGCGAGAACCGCCTCGGCGGCGACGACTTCGACCTCGCCCTCGCCGAGCTCGTGCTCGAGCGAGCGGGCCTCACCGAGGCGGACCTCGGGGAGCAGGGCGCGACGCTGCTGCTCGAGGAGTGCCGCGCCGCCAAGGAGCGCCTGACCCCGCAGACCCGCCGGATGATGATCGACCTCGGGGACGACCACGACCCCGTCGTGCTGCCCGTCGAGAACTTCAACACCGCGGTCACCCCGCTGGTGGAGCGCACCCTCGAGGTGATGGCGCCGCTGGTCGGCGACCTCGACGCCGACTCCGGCATCGCCGGGATCTACCTCGTCGGCGGCGGCTCCGGCCTGCCCCTCGTGGGCCGGATGCTGCGCGAGCGCTTCGGCCGCCGCGTGCACCGCTCCCCGCACCCCGCCGCCTCCACCGCCATCGGGCTCGCGATCGCCGCCGATCCCGAGGCGGACGCCACCCTCACCGACCGGCTCTCCCGCGGCATCGGCGTGTTCCGCGAGGCCCGCGCCGGCGAGGCCGTCGCCTTCGACCAGGTCCTCACCCCCGACGCGCCCCTGCCGAAGTCCGGCACCACCACCGTGACCCGCACCTACACTGCCGCGCACAACCTCGGCTGGTTCCGGTTCGTGGAGCACTCGGCACTGGACGAGGGCGGCGAGCCGCGCGGCGACCTCGTGCCCTACGCGGACGTGCTCTTCCCCTTCGATCCGGCGCTGCGCGGCCT